>JBBQRA010000324.1:0-5152 GCA_038215275.1 Bryobacterales bacterium
GGACCACGCGGGCGTTGGGAGAGATTCGGATGCTGCCGCAGGTCAGCGGGATCGGCGCCGGTGCAGACCACGGAATCGGGCCGGACAGCGGAGGTCGAGTGCGACGGGCCGAATCGGCACGCCACTCGGCCTTGGTCGAGACCATGCGGCGATGGACGACCGAGATCATTTCGGCGGGTTCAGGCTAAGAAGCAGGAGGGCCGCCATCTGGGGGCCTTTGTACGAGTCCGGGGTCTCCTCGTAGAACTCGTCGGCGGAATGGGCTCCGGTGGCTTGACCGCCTCCGCCAATCGTGACGGCCTGGATGCCGAGGCTCATGGGGATGTTCGAATCCGTGCTGCCGCTGCGGGTGGCGAAGACGGGTATGCCGAGCTTCTTTGCCGCTGCCAGAGTCTTTTGGATGATGGGGAGCGAGTCGGGCGGCTCGGCGGCAGGACGGAGGCCCATGGTATCGACCTTGAGTTCGAGGACGGCTTTCGAATCCGGCCAGCGGGCCCTCTCCGCTTCGAGGGCGGACTGGAGCGCGGCGCGGAAGCGTTCGTCGAGGTTGGCGAGTTCGGCGGCGGACTCGCTGCGGAGGTCGACCTCCATCGAGACCGAGATGGGGATGGAGTTGACGCTAGTGCCGCCTTCGACGGTGCCGATGTTGAAGGTGGTCTTGGGCTGCTTGGGGACCTGAATATCGCTGATGCGGGCGATGGCCCGTCCCATGGCGTGCGCGGGGTTGGGCATGCCGAACGCGCCGTAAGAGTGGCCACCGCGGCCGAAGTAGGTGACCTTGTACCGGTTTGAGCCGACGCCGCGAGCCGCGACTCCGTAGCCGGTGCCGTCGACGGAGATGAAGTTGTCGACCTGGCCCTTCATTTCCTTTGTGAAGAGATGGCGGACGCCGCGGAGGTCGCCTTGGCCTTCTTCGCCGACGGTGGCGACGAAGAGGATGGTGCCTTCGACTTTGACGTTGGCATCCTGGAAGGCTTTCGCCACGGTGAGGACGGAGGCGAGACCGCGGCAGTCGTCGCCGATACCAGGTCCCGTGAGGCGCTTGCCTTGGGCCCTGACGGTGACGTCCACGCCTTCGGGGAAGACGGTATCGAGATGGGCGCTGAAGACAGTGACGGGCTTGGGGGCGGTGGAACCCGGCCAGCGGGAAATGACATTGCCTTCCGCGTCCGTGCGGATGTCGACCAGCCCGAGGGCTTTGAGGCGCTTGGCGTATTCGACGCCGCGGACCGTTTCCTTGAAGGGCGGGGCCGGGATCTCGCAGATGGTGCGTTGCTGTTCGAGTGTCCACGCCTGGTTGGCCTGGATGATTTGGAGGACCTTATCGGGAAGGGCCTGCCCGAAGAGGGACGAGGCGATTAGGAGGAGGCTGGCTCGCATGGGAATAGGTTTCCTTGGCCGAGGAGCCAACGGGGATCCAGGCGGCGTTTGACGGCTTTCATGGCTTCGATTTCGGGGTCGGAATAGAGCAGGTGGAGCAGGTCGCGCTTGCGTTTGCCGAGGCCGTGCTCGGCGCCGACGGTGCCGCCGCGAAGGACGGCTTCGTGGGCGAAATCGTGGAGGAACTGTTGGGATTGGCGGGCTTCCTCGGCGGAGGCGGGAAGCATGTTGACGTGGACATGGGAGTCGCCGATGTGGCCGTAGATGACGTAGCGGATGCCGGTGGGGTTGAGGAGTTCGCGGTAGCGGGCGATCATCTCGGCATTGCGGGCGGCGGGGACGGCGTAGTCGGTACCCATCTTCATATACCCGTTGCGGCGGACGGTGTCGTTGACGCGTTCGGGGAGGGCGTGGCGGAACTTGCGGAAGCGTTCGCGGTCGGCGTCGGTCGAGCCGAACCAGGAGGCTTCGTCGATCGGGGCGTCGTCGAGGTAGTCGGTGTCGTCGCCTTCCTGCTCGATGAGGAGGGCGGCTTCGCAGCGGGGGGATTCCGGATGGACTTCGCGGAGGAGATTGAGGGACTCGGCGTCGAAGTACTCGAGCATGCGGAGCTGCGGGAGGGTGCGCCAGGCGTCGACGGCCTTGAGGGCTTCGGCTTCGGAGGGGAAAAAGAGGACGCCGGAGAGCAGTTCGGCGGGGGCGGGGAGAAGTTGGACGGTGGCTTCCGTGAGAATGGCGAGGGTGCCTTCGGAGCCGATGAGGAGGTCGATCCAGTCCATCCCGGGGGCCAGGGGATAGCCGGCCTGGTGTTTGGTGGTAGCCGGGATGGTGACGGCGGGGACGTCAAAGTCGATGGGCTCACCGCGGCGGAACTCGCGGACTGTGCCGTCGATGAAGACGGCGCGGAGGGCGAGGACGTGGCGCCGCGTGGAGCCGAAGCGGAAGGAGCGGGCACCGGAGGCGTTATTGGCGAAGGTGCCGCCCATGGAGGCGCCGTTATAGGTCGGGTCCGGGGCGTAGAACTGCCTGGCGGCTTTGGCGGCGGATTGGAGGTCGGAGAGGAGCAGGCCGGCGCCGACGCGGGCTTGGCCGGGGGAGACGTCGCAGCGGGTGAACTTGGCGAGGCTGAGTGCGACGCCGGAAGCAGGGACGGCGCCCCCGGTACCGCCGGAGAGGGCGCCAACGACGGTGACCGGATCTTGATTGGACTGGAGAAAGGCGACAAGTTCGGCCTCCGACGAAGGGGCAAAGTGATGGGTGGCTTCGCCCTTGAATCCGGAGGCGTCTTCGAGGAGGGTGGGCATGGCTAGCGGCGTTTCTCCTTGCTGCGCTGCAAGTAGATGTCAATAGTCTGCTGGGTCATCGCGAATCGACGGAGGCCGATCGGCAGCCCAGCTTCCTGAAGACACTCCTTTGCCCACTGGGTGCGGTTTACCAGTCCGGGATGCCCCCCTTCTTTGTTCACCGAGAGATCGGAATCTGAAAGCCGAAAGTCCCGCCTGAGTAGCGGGACAACTTCGGCGTAGGAGTACTGGGTGCCGTCGGCGATGTGCCGCAGGAGGGGGGACATGCGCTCTGGGTCGGTCGGCAGCGCCATCGGGGATCAGACCTCGAGAATGACCGGCATGATAAGGGGCCGGCGTTGGGTTTCCTTGGCGAGGTAGCGTTTGAGGTCGGCGCGGATCTTTTCCTGCATGACGCCGACGTCGGAGCGCTCTTCGGCGCTGGAGGTTTCGAGAGTCCGGGAGAGAACCTTGCGGGCTCCGGTGATGACCTCTTTGTTGTCCTCGGCGATGAAGCCCCGGGAGATGATCTCGGCGCGGCCTTCGAGCTTGCCGGTGAGCTTGTCGATGGCGATGATGGGAAGCACGAAGCCGTCTTCAGCAAGATGGCGGCGGTCGCGGATGACGAGGTCTTCGACAACGTCATCGAGGGAGCCGGAGTCGATGCAGACGCGGCCGACGTTGACGCGGTCGCCTTTGCGGCCACCTTTCGAATCGAACACGAGGGTTTCGCCGGTTTCAAGCAGGAAGCTCTGTTCGAGGCCCTGATCCTTGAGGCCGGAGGCGAGATCGATGTGCTTCCGGAGCTGCCAGTATTCGCCGTGGAGGGGGACGAAGTACTTGGGCCGGATGAGATTGAGGACGATTTTGAGCTCTTCCGAGGCGCCATGGCCGGAGACGTGGATATGGGGGGTGCGGTTGCCGAAGAAGATGTTGGCGCCGCGGCGGGCGAGATGGTTGATGACCCGCATGATGGGCTTTTCGTTGCCCGGGATGATGCGGGAGGACATGATGACCGTGTCGCCCTTCTCGATCTTGATGCTCTTGTGGCCGTCGCAGGAGGCACGGGACAGAGCGGACATGGGCTCTCCCTGGGTGCCGGAGACGAGGACGAGGGTCTTTTCCGGCTGGTTGAGCATGATGTCCTGCGGGCGGAGCAGGATGCCGTCCGGAATTCGGAGCAGGCTGAGAGAATGAGCGATCTCGGTGGTGGACAACATGCTGCGGCCGAGGAGGCCGACCTTGCGGCCGGTGGCGGCGGCGATGTCGAGAACCATCTGCAGGCGATGGGTGGACGAGGAGAAGCAGGAGACGATGACGCGGCGGTCGGCGTTGCGGACCAGTTCTTCGAGGCCGGGGCGGACGGTGCGTTCGGAGGGGGTGAAGCCGGAGCGGTCGACGTTGGTCGAGTCCGACATCAGGAGGAGGACTCCGCGTTTGCCGTATTCGGCGAACTTATGGAGATCGAAGGGTTTGTTATCGAGGGGAGAGAGGTCGATTTTGAAGTCGCCGGTGTGGATGATGATGCCGGCGGGGGTGGTAATCGCGAGGGCGCAGGAGGCTGAGATGGAGTGAGTTACGTGGATGAACTCGATCTCGAAGGGTCCGAGCTTGATTTTGTCGCCGGCGGCTACGGTGTGGAGGTCGGCGTCGATCTTGTGTTCCTCGAGGCGGCGCTCGACAAAGGCGAGAGTCAGGTTGGTGCCGTAGATGGGAAGGTTGAGTTCCGACAGCAGGAACGGGATACCGCCGATGTGGTCTTCGTGACCGTGGGTAAGGACGAGGCCGCGGACGTGTTTCTTGTTTTCCTTGAGGTAGGAGAAGTCGGGGGTCACGATGTCGACACCGAGCAGTTCGGCGTCGGGGAACATCATCCCCGCATCGACCACAATGATGTCATCGCCATACCGGATGGCCATGGAGTTCATACCGAACTCGCCGAGGCCGCCGAGGGGGATGACTTGCAATTTACGTTCAGACATAGATATAGATAGCTTGAATTAGAGTAGCACTCTGGTTAAGGTGGGAGAGTGGAAGCGGCGAAGAGGCTGTGGAAAAGCTGTGATGTTCCATGTGGAACATTCGTGGAAAAGCTGTGGGGAATGGACGCACTTCGGGCGACCCGGGTCGAGTTTGGGGTTTGAGGCGGCGGGTTTAGGCAGCAGCTGCGGTGCGAGTTAAGGGCCTTTCGGCCGTACTGGAACGTCTCGGTGGCCACGGCGAGACGTTTTTTGGGGCTTTCCAGCCGGTTAGGACTTGGCTTTGGTTGTCGGTCTTTGGCTCTGTTTCCTCAATGAAATCAGCAGGTTGGATGATCTCATTTTTTGGTTTCGGTGGTGGTTCGAGCGCGGTGGGCGATTGAGTCGGGCCGATGATTTGCGCCGAGCGGGTGAGCGGCGTTTTGGGCAACGGGTCCAGTTTCCGGAACAGGGTGAGTTCCTTCAGCGTGGCACTGATGCCGCGATGGAGGGCCGCCTCGTCCCGGCGGA
>JBBQRA010000325.1:0-5144 GCA_038215275.1 Bryobacterales bacterium
CCTTCCGCCCATCTCGGTTCCCCCGGCGCCTTTCTCGTAGCTGGCGGCGGCTCTCCCGGGGGCGCAGGCGGAGGTGGCGTAGTCGGAGGCGGGGCCCCCCCCGAAGGCACTCCGTCAACCGTGCCCGGCCCCGATCCGGGCCTGACCCCGCCCACTGGTGGGCATCCGCCCCTCCTTATCGCCTCCCTTCCGCCCTTCACAGAAAGGCTGCTCCCTCCCAGCGAACGACCCTTTACCATCGCACCACCGAACCCAAATTGGCCTCCGATGATGACGTATCCGCCTACCTCGATGCCACCCGGCACGATTCCGCCGTTCGTCGATCCGCCTACGACGAACCCCCCGGGCACAACGCCGCCGTTCCCGCCGACCGGCACACCCCCTGGTGAAGTCCCCCCCGGCGTCGGTGCGCCACCCCCCTACACCCCGCCAACGGTCTACGACCCGCCGCCCAGCTACCCGCCTCCCGGCCCGCCGGAGGACGAAACCGCGGTCCCGGAACCGGCCACGATTCTACTCGCCGCCAGCGCCCTAGCCGTCCTCGGCGCCGGTCGCTACCTCGCCCGCCGCCGCAACTAAACCTTCTCCGGCACCACGTAAGGCTTCCGATACTCCCGCGTCAACATCCGGTTCGCCTCGGCATCGCCCGCGTACCGCACCGTCGCCGCATCCATCGTTAACTTCCGTCCTAACCGGTAGCTCGTGTTCGCCATGTGGCACATCGCCGCCGAGAGCGCGCCCTGCTCAATCTCCGCCGTCAACGATTCCCGCTTCCGCGACTTCACCGCCTGCAGAAAATTATCCATATGCGGCGCCGAGTCCCACTGCTTCGCCTCCCGGAACGGCTCGTCCATCACCTTCTCATGCTTCTCGCCCTTATAAACCTGGAAGCCGCCAACGTCCACCACCATATACCCGTCGCTGCCGAAGAAGAGATTCCCAATCGTATGCCCGCCCCGGAACGGTAGCCCGCCCTCTGCCCCGGTCAGCAGCCCCCGCACTTCAAACTGCATCTGCATGTCGCCGAAGTCGAACGTCGCGATCTGCGTATTTGGCGTCTCCTGGTCGTCCTCATAAACAAACTTCCCGCCCGTCGAATACACCGACCGCGGCAACTCATTCTTCCCCAATCCCCAACGCGCATAGTCCATCTCATGCACGCCCTGGTTCCCGATGTCCCCATTCCCGGTATCCCAGAACCAGTGCCAGTTATACGCAAACCGCAATTCGTTAAACGGCCGCATCGGCGCCGGACCCAAAAACTTATCCCAATCCAGCCCCGGCGGCGTTGCCGTATCCGGCTTCCGGCCAATCGAAGGCCGCCGCTTATAGCAAAGCCCCTTCGCCAGATACAGCTTCCCGATCACGCCCTGCCGCAGTAACTCCACCGCCCGAATCTTGTGCTGAATCGTCCGCGACTGCGAACCTACCTGCACCATCCGCCCATACTTCCGCGCGGCCGCCATCATCTGCTGCCCCTCGAAGATGTTATGGCTCGCCGGCTTCTCGATATAGACGTCCTTCCCCGCCTGGCACGCCCAAATCGTGCTCAGTGCATGCCAATGGTTCGGTGTCACAATCGATACGGCGTCGATCGACTTATCGTCGAACACCTGCCGCATATCCGTATACACCTTCGGCTTCTTCCCCGTCAGCTTCTCCACCAACGCCACGCCCCGCTCCTGCGCCGCCTGGTTCACGTCGCAAATCGCTGAGATGTTCGCCGACGCCAGCGTCGAATAGAAGCCCACATGGTCCCGGCCCCGGCCCCCCAGGCCGACAATCGCCAAGCTCACTTTGTCGTTCGCGCCCATCAGGCGTCCGGCGGCCGCCGCGCTCGCTGCTGCTGCTGCTAACCAGGTTCTCCGTTCCATGGCCTCATCCTATCCCATTACTTTGATATCCAACTCGCCCTTGCCGAGCCGAACCCGCAACCCTTCGCCCGGCATCGCCTCTTCCGCGTCTCGAATCACCTGCCCGTTATAGCGCATCACCACCGCATACCCCCGCTCCAAAATTGCCAACGGGCTCAACTGCTCCAGCTTCGCCGTGCTCACCTCCAGCCGCCGCTCCGCCCCCGACAACCGCCGTTCCATCAACTCCGCAGCCCGGCTCTCCACCCGGTCCAACCGCCTCCGCCCCTCCGCCATCCGCAACCGCAAATCCATCCGCCGCAACCGCAAGTCCAGCCCCGTCCACCTCTCCCGCGCCTCGCTCACCGTCTCCCGACCCAGTCCGCGCAACGCGAAGTCCGCGTCATCCACTCGCTGCTGCAGCCGGTTGATCTTCCGCGCAATCGACGTCTGCACCCCTTCCACGCCCACCGTGCTCCATCGCCGATACGCGTCCATAATCACGAACCGCAGCGCCTGCGTCATCCGCCACTGCGCGTTGTCGATCTGGTCCAGCACGGCCTCCCGAGTCGCCGTTAGAATCTCGGCCGCCGCCGACGGCGTGGGCGCGCGCATATCCGCCACGAAGTCCGCGATCGTGAAATCCGTCTCGTGCCCAATCGCCGAAATCACAGGCGCCGAGCACTCAAAAATCGCCCGTGCCACCGCCTCTTCGTTAAACGTCCACAAATCCTCCAGCGACCCGCCTCCCCGCGCCACCACCACCACCTCGGCCCAGCCACTCTCCGAGAAATATCGAATCCCTTCCACCACCTGCTCCGCCGCTCCCGCCCCCTGCACTTGCGCCGGCCACAACCGCACATGCAGCCCTGGAAACCGCCGCTCGATCACGTTCAGGAAGTCCCGAATCACCGCCCCCGTCGGCGACGTCACAATGCCGATCCGCTGCGGCAATTTCGGCAACGCCCGCTTCCGCGCCGTCGCAAACAGCCCCTCGGCCTCCAACCGCTTCTTCAACTGCTCAAACGCCAGTTGCAGCGCTCCCTGCCCCAACGGCTCAATCGCCTCCACAATCAGTTGATACTCACCCCGCGGCTCATACACCTCCACCCGCCCCCGCGCCAGCACCGCCAGCCCATCGTTCGGCTTGAACCGTAACAGCCGGTAGCACCCCTTCCAACAAGCGCACCGGATCTGCGCCCCCTGGTCCTTCAACGTGAAGTAAGCGTGGCCGCTCGTGGCCACCTTCAGCCCCGAAACTTCCCCGCTCACCCAAATGTTTGTAAACTCGGTGGACAGGATCCCCGCAATCTCACCCGTCAGTTCGCTTACCGTGTACTGTCGCCGCGGCGCCAATTCCATCCCCCGATTCTCTCACCCCGGAGCCCTCATGAGTCCTCAAGACGTCCTCGCGTTCGCCCAGGAAAGCGGCGCCAAGCAACTGGATATGCGCTTCACTGACATCCCCGGTCTGCAGCACCACATCTCCTATCCCATCGCGATGCTCACCGAGGACGCCTTCGAAGAAGGATTCGGCATCGACGGCTCCTCCATCCGCGGCTGGGCCGCCATCAACGAATCGGACATGATCCTCATTCCGGATCCCAATACCGCCATGATGGACCCCTTCTACGAAGTCCCCACCCTCGTCATGACCGGCATGGTGAAGGATCCCATCACCCGCCAGTCCTACGAGCGCGACCCCCGCCATATCGCCCAGAAATCGGAAGCCTACCTCCGGTCCACCGGCCTTGCCGACACCTGCTTCGTCGGCGCCGAAGGCGAGTTCTTCGTCTTCGATAACATCCGCTTCGACAGCACCCCCAACTCCGGCTACTACTACATCGACGCCGAAGAGGGCCGCTGGAACACCGGCCGCGAAAACAACAACCACGGCTACCGGCCCCGCTACAAAGAGGGCTACTTCCCCGTCCCCCCCACCGATCACTATCAGGACCTCCGCGCTGAGATGGTCGAAGTGATGGAGTCCTGCGGCCTCACCATCGAGTGCCACCATCACGAAGTCGCCTCCGGCGGCCAGTGCGAAATCGACCAGCGCTACGACACGCTCGTCAAATCGGCCGACAACATGATGACGTACAAATACGTCGTCCGGAACGTCGCCCACCAGTACGGCAAAACCGTCACCTTCATGCCCAAGCCCATCTATGGCGACGCCGGCTCCGGCATGCACTGCCACCAGTCGCTCTGGAAAGACGGCAAGCCTCTCTTCGCCGGCGATGGCTACGCCGGCCTCAGCCAAATGGCGCTCTGGTACATCGGCGGCCTGCTCAAACACGCCCGTGCCCTCTCCGCCATCATCGCCCCCACGACCAACTCCTATAAGCGCCTCGTCCCCGGCTACGAAGCCCCCGTCAATCTCGCTTATAGCCGCCGCAACCGCTCCGCCTGCTGCCGCATTCCCATGTATTCGGCCAGCCCGAAATCGAAGCGAATCGAGTTCCGCCCTCCCGATCCCGCCTGCAATCCCTACCTCGGCTTCGCCGCCATGCTCATGGCCGGCATCGACGGCATCCTTCACAAAATCGAACCCGGCGAACCGCTCGACAAGGACATCTACGACCTTTCGCCCGAAGAGATGAAATCGGTCGCCTCCATGCCCGCCTCGCTCGAAGAGGCCCTCAACTGCCTCGAAGACGATCACAACTTCCTGCTTAAAGGCGACGTCTTCACCGAAGAGCTCATCGAAACCTACATCGCCTATAAGCGCCGCCATGAAGCCGAAGCCGTCCGCCTCCGGCCCCACCCCTACGAGTTCGAACTCTACTACGACATCTAACTTGCATCATAATAAATTAGAAAGACTTATCTTGGTTTGGAGCAAAGCAAACATATGTGGACGGTTGAAGATCAGTTTCGAGTTGTCATCGGCGGTAACACCTATATCGACGTGCAGAACTTGGTTGTGTATAGGGGTGAGACCTTGTTTACTCTCAAACGCGCAGAAAACGGTGAACTTGGCATCTATTTCGAGCTTTACGATGCAACAGGGGCGCACATCGCAAGTGTCAAGCGCAATCAGATTTACCCGACGGCGGGACAAGGTCAGATGCACTCCGTTGAAGGAACAGCAGATGCATACGTTCTGAAAGAAACAACAACAGGAAAAGAGATTTGCCGTATTCGGCGAAATCCGTCCAGGCCAATTGAGCTAGAGGTATCAGTGCAACTTTACACGCCGGGTGGGTTCTTGTTCGACGCAACACCTACCGGAACCAATCTTAGCGGCATTGTAATGACGGGCTGTACTATCTCCAGTAGTGCAACAGG
>JBBQRA010000326.1:0-5139 GCA_038215275.1 Bryobacterales bacterium
AGACCATCGGGACGAACCACATTCTGCCAACGAGCCGTGCGGCGCGGTACACGGGTGGCGTGTGGGTAGGCAAGTTTCTGAAGACGTGCACCTATCAACGGATGAGCCGGGAAGCGAGCATTGAGACTGGCGAGGTGACCGAGCGGCAGTGCAACCTTGAGAACATGCTGGCCCACGCGATCACGGCGCGGGTGCGAATCGACCGGTACCGGCAGGATGGGAGCGGCGATTGAGCATTCTGATTATTCTGCTGGCGCTGGGGTTCCTGATGTTCGTGGCCTACCGGGGCCTGAGCGTGATCCTGTTCGCGCCAGTGGCCGCCGTGCTGGCCGTTCTGCTGACCAACCCAGCGTGGGTGCCCCCGTTCTTCTCCGGGATCTTCATGGAGCGGATGGTCGTCTTCGTGAAGCTCTATTTTCCAGTGTTCCTGCTGGGGGCGATCTTCGGGAAATTCATCGAGTTATCGGGGTTTGCGCGGTCCATTATTGGGGCGGTAACGAGCTTCATCGGCCCTCGTCACGCCATGCTGGCGGTGGTTTCGGTCTGCGCGATTCTGACGTACGGCGGGGTCTCGCTTTTCGTGGTGGCGTTCGCGGTATATCCCTTCGCGGCGGAGCTGTTTCGGACGGCAGACGTGCCGAAGCGGTTGATTCCGGCGACGATCGCTTTGGGCGCCTTCACGTTCACGATGGACGCGCTGCCGGGGTCGCCACAAATCCAGAACATCATTCCGACAACGTTCTTCGGGACGGATGCGTGGGCAGCGCCGTGGCTGGGGTTGAGCGGTGGGTTGTTTGTGTTCGGGATGGGCATGGTCTTTCTCGAGTGGCGGCGGCGCAGTGCGCAGCGGGCGGGGGAAGGGTACGGTGAGGGACATACGAATGAACCAGTGGCGCAATGGAGCGGTTCCCTGCCCCACCCGGCGCTGGCGATCGCGCCGCTGCTGGTAGTGGGGGTTTTGAACAAGCTGCTGACAGGGTGGATTCCCGCGGTGTACGGGAAGACAATGGATCTGGCCGATGGGTCGAGGGTGGAGGTCGACAAGCTCACGGCGATTTGGGCAGTGGAGGGCGCGCTGCTGGCGGCGATTCTGCTGGTAGCGGCGGTGTCGTTCGAGCGCATCCGGGCCGGCTTCGCAAAAGGCTCCCAAAGCGCGGTGAATGGGGCGGTGCTGGCGGCACTGAACACGGGATCGGAGTATGGCTTTGGCGCGGTGATCGCGGCGTTGCCGGGTTTCGCCGCGGTGCGGGAGGTGGTAGCAGCGTCGGTGCGGGATCCGCTGATCAACGTCGCTGTGACGACAAACGTGCTGGCCGGCATCACGGGATCGGCATCGGGCGGTATGAGCATCGCGTTGGGCGCGATGGGGCAAACCTATCTACAGAACGCCTTGGCGGCGGGTATTTCGCCGGAGGTCTTGCACCGGGTGGCGGCGATGGCCAGTGGCGGAATGGATACGCTGCCGCACAATGGCGCGGTGATTACATTGCTGACGGTGACCGGCTTGACACATCGGCAATCGTACCGGGACATTCTCGGAATGACGGTGATTAAAACGATGGCGGTGTTCCTGGTGATCGGCCTTTACTATTGGTTTGGAGTGCAGTAGAGGCCGAAATCCTGATAGTCTCATCGAAGATGAGACTCGCGTTTTTGGTTTGCCTCGCGGCCTTGCCGCTCGAAATCTGGGCACAGGGTTTGCCATCGGTTCCGGCGCCCATGGGAATTCCCGCTCCCGGCCCGGTGACGAATGGCCCCTACGCGCCGCAGCCTATTTTGCCCGGCGGGGTGGTGATCCCTCTATATCCGGCGGGCTCGCCGATGTTGAAGGCGGACCGGGTGAAAGAGGCCGAAGTCTACAACATGAGCCAGGCCGTGCCAGGCCGGATCAGCAGCATTGTGAACATCCACAATCCCTCGATCGAGATCCACCGGGTGGAGCGCAACCTGAACACCGGCGCGGTGATGATTCTGGCCGCGGGCGGCGGGCATAATACGCTGAACGTCGGCGGCGAAAGCGCCGATTTTGTTCCGTTTTTCTATAACTATGGCGTGAACACGGTAATCCTGCGGAACCGGCTCCGGAAGGATGGCTACATTGCGGAGGTGGACGCGGTGAACGACGCGCTGCAGGCGATCCGGATGGTGCGCGCCTACGCCAAGGAGTTCAATTTCGACCCGCAGAAGATCGGCATCATGGGCTTTTCGGCAGGGGCGGAGTTGTCGGCGCCGGCGGCCGTTTTGTTTGATCAGTTCGACAAGAAGTACAACGAGGAAGGCGATCCGCTACGCGGGATTTCTTCGCGGCCGGACTATGTAGGGATCATCTATCCGGGCCCCAGCCCGTTCGCGCGAAACCGGACGGCACCGGAGATCCCGGCCAACGTGCCGCCCGCATTTCTGGCGACCGGCGGGTCCGGCGACCGGGTTCACGCGATCTGGGCGATGGAGTACTTCAATGCGATGCTGGCCAAGGGTGTGCCGAATATTGAACTGCATGTGTACGGGAACGGGAGGCATCCCGGGGATGCCCTGCCGGACGGCAGCCGGATGACCGGGGGATTGACGGACCGGAGCGGGATTCCGATGGGCGCCTGGCAGTACCGCATGGTGGACTGGATGCGGGACGTGGGATTCTTCGGCAAGCCGGGCGTGGAGACGAAGGCGGCTAAGGATGTAGCGGATTACGTGAAGAATCCTCCACGGATGGGGCCGCGCGGGCCCCGACCTCCGGGTACGCCGAGCGCGAAGCCGCAGGGAAACTGATGCGTACGCTTTCGAAAAAGACCCAGTATGCGCTCCGCGCGCTGTACGTGCTGGCCGGCAATTACGGGCAGGGCCCGACGCTAATCGCGAAGATGGCCGAGCAGGAATCGATTCCGCAGGATTTCCTGGAAGCGATTCTGCTGGGCATGAAACGGCAAGGCCTGGTGGAAAGCAAGAAGGGGAAAGGCGGGGGCTACCTCCTGAGTCTGCCTCCAGAAAAGGTGACCATGGGGGCGGTGATCCGGCTGCTGGAAGGGCCATTGGCTCCGCTGCCGTGCGCCAGCGAAACTGCCTACCGGAAGTGCGACGAGTGCGTGGACGACAGGTTGTGCGGCACCCGCATGGTGATGCGGCAAGTGCGGGATGCGATGGCGGAGATCCTGGACGGGACGACGCTGGCGCAGGTTTGCGAGCGGATGAACGAAGCGAAGGCCCGCGCGGCAAACGGCGCGGACGACGGGCTGATGTACTACATCTAGGCCGCTTACTCCTATTTCTTGCCGCGATCGAGGCCGAAATGGGGGTCTTTGCGGTTTCCGTCGATCTTAATCTTCAGGAACGTGCCGGCGCCTTTCTTCGAGAAGAACGGATCCACCGGCTTCAGGGCCCAGCGTTTCCATCCGGTCTGGGTTTGAGAGACCTTGGCGCGGAGCCGGGCAGTGCCGCGAAAGTCGAGATCCTCCGTGTCCATCTGGTAGCGGCCTCCGATCTCCATCAACGCGCCGGGAATGGCGAAGGTCAAGTCCCGAAAGGTGATGGACTCGTTTTCCAAGTGAAAATGGCCGGTGAGGTTTGTGAAGACTTCATCGATGGCCATGTTCTTCGGTTCGCCCTGGGCTTGGCGGCTGATACTGTCGATCTTTTCCTGAATTTTTGAACTCAGGAACTGGCCGTTATGGATTTTGAAGTTGCCGTCGAGTAGAAGCTTCTCCTTCACCTTGCCGTCCAGCGGTGGAATGCGAATTTTGGTTTTGAGGAAGAAGTCGCCGCTCATGAAGGGGGTGGTACCCTTCATCGCGAGATGGAGCAGGTCGGCGAGATGGCCCTTCGGCATCAGGACATCGAGATCGATGGTACGGCGGGCGTCGCCGTCGTGTTTGATCACCGCTCCGGAGGTCGTGAAAGAGGTTTTACCGAGAACGGCCTGGACGGGCTTGAGGATGGTGTTGCCATTGGTGCCGTCGACTTCAACGTCGTAGTCAACGCTGAGTGGCACCGGGTTGCCCGCCATCTTCAGGTGAAAGTCCGGAACTGTGGCGGATCCTTTGGCGAAAATGTGGGCGAGTTGACCTTGGAACGAGCCCTTCGAATCGAGAATGCCGCCGATGCCGGAGAATACGCCCAGATCGGCGTTATCGAAAACGAACTTCCCATCGAGGGGGGTGTCGCCGGGTTCGCCGGCATTCCACGGGCCGAAGGCTCCCTTGGCTTCGATCTGACCGGGGGGACGGGCATTGCGGAGCGAGGCTTCGTACTTCATCGGTACGCCGAGGCCGGCCGAGAGCATTCGAATACGTTGGAGTTCGAATTCTAGCGGCTTCTTGGCCGGGTCCTTGGGGAGGATGACCAGCTTGGCGTTCGTGATGACGAGCTCTTCAAGAATGACGCTTGAGGAGGGCTTGGGGCCGGAGGATTTGGCGCGTTCGCCCTTCGGCGGCACGTAGAGTTCCATGCCATCCAGGACTACCAGTGAAACCTTCTGCGTGGGATCGAACAGTTTGCCAAGGTCGACTGTAAAAGAGAAGCGTCTGATTTTCAATAGTGGGGCGGTATCGGCTCGGCGCAGGATAACGTTATCCGCTTCGACGGTTCCCATCGACCCGCGGCCCTTGTTGAACCAGAGAGCGAGGGGCGAGAACCTGGGCAGGCCGACGCGCAGGGCGCCAATTTCGACATCGGCCTGAAAGCGATCGCGGAGGTAGGCGACGGCCTGTTCCCGAATGTACGGCTCAAAGCGGGCGGCCAGTTGTTTGGCAGAGTAGTAAAGAACTCCGCCGAGGCCTGCCAGGGCGACGATGATGATGAGAACGATGATCTGCCATTTGCGCATGTTGCCTTGGTACCTTTTTGAGGATCGCCGCTCCAGCGGTCTCGCGAAACTGAATTTTGATTCTTACACGCCCGGGCAGTTAGGTCGGGAGATAGAGCGGGGATTGGGTTCGTTTCGCTACTTAGGTAGATACGCCAGCGGGCAGGATCGTTACGGTCCAGGTGCATCGCGGCAGCGGATGACAGCGATTTCGTAACGCCACTTGGGTGGCCGGTGCAAGGCGTTGAATCCGAACAAGTAATGCCCCGCTGAGCTTTCCGGTCATTCCTGCAAATTTCAGAAGGGGCTTGCTTTTGCCTGTGTCTGTCACTATTATTAGTGGC
>JBBQRA010000327.1:0-5129 GCA_038215275.1 Bryobacterales bacterium
ATACTGCGAGCGAAAATCCCAGCCGATCCACCGATCGCGAACGCCGCATTTCAGCGCCGCCGCCGATAGGCTCAGTTGGGCCACCCACTGCTCGCGCCAAATCGCCACATACCAGACCGTCTCACCAATCTTCGCCAGCGCTCCAAGATAGTGGTGACGCGCCATCTGCTCTTGATAGCGCCCTTCCTCGCTTGGTTCTACCGGGCGTACCCGGATTTCCTTGAGTGCTTCGCCGGTGAGTTCCGCCAATTCCATCCAACGATTTATACCAGGAATCCTTGGCTTTGTTCAGCTTGTTAGATTAAACCGCTGAATCTGAATGGAAACTGTAGAAGAGCAAATTCACCCTGCCTAGCTCTCCGCCAGTCTGCCTATCAAATGCGGATTCTCTTTGCCTCGCTCACCACGGCTGGCTTCCATCTTCTCGGCATCTTCATCGCTATCCCAGTTCCGACGTCGAAACGCTGCTTGGCCACTTATCAGCGCCGAGATATCGGAAGGCGTCTCTGAACAGGCGCCATCGGTGGAGGACAGGATGGCCTCGATGATGCAGGAGACCCGGGATCGCGCCCATCGGGAGCGCGAAGAAAGGACCAGCATCGCTCGCTGCATTGCGGGGCTTACCTGGGAAGTCACACAGGGTAACGATGCGATTGCGGAACTCCATGCGGCGATGCAGCAGAGCGAAAGTGCCTCCGAACGCGTCCGGGTGGTCGTCAACATCATCGGTCAGATGGCATTCCAAACCAAACTGCCGGCCATCGAGACAGCGCGTGCCGGCGAGCACGGTCAGGGTTTTGCGGTCGTGGCCGATGAGGTCCTCTACCCCGGACAACGGCGACGGAAACGCCGCACAATCGATTCCCCTCAGCGGCGTGAACTCGATCGAGAACTCGCAATGACGGATTTCGACCGAAGGCTCCATTGCCACCACGGTGGGCAATACAATGAACTAAATCTGACCATCCAGTTTAAGTCCGGTTTCGGCCCCTCCATTAGTATCTGGACCGCCGCCAACACCCTCGCCGGACTCACCAGTCCGTGGAAGATTGTCGGCGCGCGGCGGGTGCCGTAAATCGGATCCGGATGCGGATAGTCCGTCTGTGATATAAAATTTCAGGATGCTGAAGCAGTTCCGCGGGGTTTTCCCGATCCTTTGCACCACCTTCGATGAGACGGGTCAGGTTGACTACTCGAGTCAGGCCCGTCTCATCCATTACCTGCTCGAGCAGGGCGCCCATGGTCTCGGTCTTTTCGGCAACGCCAGTGAAGGCTACACGCTCTCCACTGAGGAACGGGTCGCGCTGATGCAGCTCATCCGGCGCGAAGCGGGCCCTCATGTTCCGCTCATTGCCTCCTCCGGCCACACCGGTACCGATGCCGCCGTTGCTCTTTCAAAAGAGATGGAGGACTTGGGCGCTGATGGGCTGATGATCCTCCCGCCGTACTACCTAAAGACCGACGGCGACGGGCTGCTCCACTACTTTGGGGAAATCTCCAAGGCCGTCTCGATCCCCATCATGGTGCAGGATGCTCCGCTGCTGACGCAGGTACCGCTTCCCGTGCCGCTGTTGGCTCGCATGGCCCGCGAGATCGAACACGTTCAACTGGTCAAAGTCGAAGCGCCTCCCACGGTCCCTAAGACGTCCGCTCTCCACGCCGCCGCCGGTGACTTGCTGACTCTATTCGGCGGCCTCAACTGTCAGTTCTTCATCGAAGAGTATCAGCGCGGCGCCCGCGGCCAAATGCCCGGCAGCGACCTGACCCGCGAATTGGTCTCCATCTGGAATGCCCTCGAATCGAAGAACCTGGCCGCGGCCTGGGATGAGTTCGAACGAATTCTCCCGCTGCTCCGTTTCGAACTGCAACCGGGACTCGGCGTTTCGGCGATGAAGCACAATCTCGTCGCCGAGGGCATCATCGCTTCGGCGCGGGTCCGCCATCCTACTGCCACGCTCGATGCCACCTCGCTGGCGGAACTGCGCTTCCTGCGCGAACGCATCCGCACCGGTGTGGCTGTCTAATATGTCCCCGTGGCGCTGGGGCATCGCTGGATTGCTGTTTCTGTCGACGGTGATCAACTACATCGACCGGCAGACGCTTTCCGTTCTGGCTCCCACACTCACGAAAGAACTCGGCATCTCCGACCAGCAGTACTCGAACGTTCTAACCGCCTTTCTGGCCGCCTACACGGTCATGTACGTAGGCTCCGGTTTCATTGTGGATCGCTGGGGCACTCGTCGCTCCCTTAGCCTGTTCATGGTCTGGTGGAGCACCGCTAACATGCTCCATGCGTTTGTGCGCGGACCTTGGTCCCTCGGAGCGTTCCGGTTCCTGCTCGGTGCCGGGGAAAGCGGCAACTTCATGGCTGCGTTCAAAGGCGTCTCGGAGTGGTATGCGCCGAAGGATCGGGCCTTCATTAATGGGCTTATCCAGGCGGGAGCCAGCGTTGGCGCTGTGATCGCTCCGCCGGTGATCACAGTACTCGCTCTCCATTACGGGTGGCGGTTCGCCTTTGTCGCCACCGGCGCCCTCGGTCTGCTCTGGCTCGTCCCGTGGCTCCTCATCACGCGGCACGCCGTGGCCCTTCCGGTGCCTGCCGGGCCTAAGCGCCACTGGTCGGAAATGCTCCGGTACCGGCAGACGTGGGGCCTGCTGGCGGCGCGTTTCCTATCCGATCCCGTGTGGTGGTTCTATCTCTTCTGGCTGCCCAAGTATCTCGTCGACCAGCGCGGCTTCACCGTTGCCGAGATGGGTATGCTTGCCTGGATGCCGTACTTGACTGCCGATGCCGGCAGCCTCGCGGGCGGCTGGCTCTCCGGGCAACTCATCCGCCGCGGATGGACCGCCGTGGATGCCCGTCTGGCCTGGATGCTTCCCTTCGCCGCCTTGATGCCGCTCTCGATGTTCGTCGGTTTTGTCGAGAGCCGCACCGTCTCTCTGGCTCTGATCTGCGTGGTCACCTTCGCCCACATGGGGTGGAAAACCAACCAAGCCACTCTGACGAACGACATTTATCCTCGGGAGGTCGTCGGCACGGTTGCCGGTCTGCTTGCTTTCGGCAATGGTCTTGGAGGAACATTGTTTACTGCGCTAACAGGCTGGATGGTGGTCCAATTCAGTTATGCGAGCGTTTTCGTATTAATGGGGCTGCTCCATCCGGTCTCTTACCTGCTCGTCCGCTGGCTGGTTCGGACACCAATGCAAACGACGCAATCATCGCATCCTTAGCCCGATAGATATGTTTCCGTAGCGACTCCTGCGCCTGATTCACCTCCTTCTTTTTCAGCGCCGCCACAATCTCCTCATGCTCGGCCTGCTCCTGCTGAAATCGCGCCAACCACTCTTTACTTTGAAACGCTGTCTCCGCCTTTCGACTCTCCGATGCGTGGATCCGCGCAATCGTCAGATGCGCATTCAACCCCGCATAAACCTCTTCCAGACGCTTGTTGCCCGAAGCTTGCAGCAAGGTTTGGTGCAGGTCGCTATTCGCTTCCTCATGCTTCCGCAACGCCTCTTCATTGTCTACGGGCTTTCGCAGCAACTCGAGCAACTCGTCAAACTCTTTTTCGACTGCCCGCTTCAGCCGCGGAATCGCCAGCTCCGCCGCCAGGCATTCCAGGGCACACCGCACCTCAAACGTCGATTGGATATCCTCGACGGTCAACGTAGCCACGAACGTCCCCGAGCGCGGCCGGATCTCAATCAATCCTTCCGTACACAGCCGCTGCACGGAGTGCCGCACCGGAGTCAACGAGACTCCCAGCTTGTTGGCGATCTCTTCGACTTGCAAGCGCTCACCCGGCTTGAATCCCCGGGTCAGAATCGCATCGCGCAACGCCTCGTATACTTCATCGGTAGCGCGTTTCCGGGTCAGTCGGCGAAGTTTCATTCGGTTCCAGTTTCAATTATCAACATTCGGAGATCTCATGCGCATTGAAAAAGTAACCGCCATTCCCGTTCGCGTTCCGCGAGATACCAGTGCCGCCCATGGACTTGCCGGCTCTCCCACCGCGGTCAGTGGTGAGGGCCGCTATCGCTGGTCCACAGCGTATCCCGTCCTGTATCCCGTCGATATTGAAACGGCTCTAGTTCGCATCGATCTCTCGAATGGCATGACCGGCTGGGGAGAAGCCCAGGCGCCGCTCGTGCCCGAAGTTGCCTGCACGATTATCGACCTGCTATTCGCGCCGCTCCTCGCCGGCCGCCCCTTTACCGGGAAGCCAGCCGAGATCAGTGAGATCCGGGAATTGCTCTATAGCACCATGCGGGTCCGTGGTCAGACGGGCGGCTACCAACTCGACGCCATGGCCGGCCTCGATATTGCGCTCTGGGATCTGGCCGGCCAACTCGCCGCCCAGCCGCTCTCCCGCCTGCTCGGCGGCAACTCGAATCGGGTTCCTGCCTATGTCTCCGGAGTTGCCGGGGCCACCGACGACGAGCGCATCGCGTTCATCCGCCAGTATGTCGACCGCGGTTTCCGCTTGTTTAAGGTCTATCTCGAAGAGTCCTGGCCGGAACTCGACCGCCGGGTCCGGCTCTTCCAATCGGCCTTCCCTGGGGTCCGCTTCGCTGTGGATGCTCTGTGGCACCTTCCCTCCGGCGCCGGGCTCGACCTCGACCTGGACTGGATGGAGTGCCCGTTTCCTCCCGAAGACACCGACGAGCATCATCGCTGGGTGCGTCGCGCACGCTCGCCGTTGGCGCTAGGCGAAAGCTATCGGACCCGCTATGAGCTGCAGCCGTTTCTCGCTTTCACCAAGGTGCTACAGCCCGATCTGGGCCGTTGCGGCATCACGGAGTCGCTCGCGATCGGCAAGGTGGCGAAACGGCTTGTCCCCCACGTCAGCATCGCGCTGGCGCCGCAAATCCTGGCCGCGGTCCATCTGGCCGCTGCTCTGCCGAACAGTCGCCTTTGTGAATACAATCCGCGGGTCCTCGAGGTCGCCAATCAATTCCTCGCCGAACCCATAACGCTTGATGGGCCCAACTACGTGGTCCCGGACCGGCCTGGTCTCGGAGTCGTCTTCAATCGAGAGGGTCTAGCCGGATCATGGACAGATTCACGCTAAAGGTCCGATCGTCGGTCGGCACCCTCCACGCTGGTCCCGCCACGATTTCCACCTCAT
>JBBQRA010000328.1:0-5056 GCA_038215275.1 Bryobacterales bacterium
CAGGCCGACTTCTGTACCGGCATAGACGTTGGTCCCTGCCGTCGCAAAGCTGAGGATGCGGCCCGCGCCGCCTGCGGCCAAATCCCATTTCCGGCCGCCGTCTCGGGACGCATAGATCCCCGTCTCTGTCCCCGCCAGCCACCGTCCGCCGCTCTCGCCGAGGGCGTTCACGCGCACGGCGGGCAACCCGTCATCGGCCCGCACCCAACTCCGCCCACCGTCCTCACTCCGGAACACGGCCCCCGCCGCCAACCCCACCCACAGTAAACACAAACTCAGAGTCTTCATAGCACCTACAGAATCGCCCTTCGGATTCATACGCTTGTTCTGGCGCAGTCCTGCGCGCCGCGCGTTCTGACTCCGGGAACTCCACCTCCTAACTTCCTCGGGTGGCAAAGGTCTTTTCACATGGTGCGATACTTTCGATCTTGTTTTCCAGCCGGCCAACCCGCTGCCTTGGAGGATCCCACCGCCGTAGCCAATGTCTTGCGAGCTATAGGCACACTCGGAAATAGCCGCCGCTTCGATTGAACCCGCTGGGCCGCAAGCACGCGCCGAATACTCTCACCGGAACTGCAGACTAATCGCCCCTCCAACTCGCCGGACCCGTGCGAACCACGGAACGAACCACACGCAATTCCAAAGTCGCCTGACTAAAAATCGTTGACAAGCGCCACAACACGAATATAATCAGTCGTATTGATCGTAACGGTGTCGCCCAAACGGAAGGCGTCCCGTTCTCAGCTCCCTTGTTCTGGCGAATACTTTCAACCACTGCCTAAGTAGCCGTAAATGACTCAACCGCAAGAGAGGACGGGAAGTGTCAGTGACAGCATTAAGTTCTGGAAATGAAATTTGCGGCGCGTCGCTTAGGGGCACGGCCCGCCCTCATGTCCCCACTTCGCCAGTGGCCGGCGGATGTTCCACAAGCTCGCAGGCAGTCGCTGCCATGTCAGGAAGCGGCCTGCAAGTTCCTCAACCTTCGAGTTCTCGATCCTTTCAGTGCGTGCGAGCTCATCTCGGCCCTAATACGGGCAGTGCAAAGTAATACTTCTTGTAGTCTCTAGCGGGCTCGGTCGCCCTTACAATTCATGGTTGCTTTCGGGTGAGACCCTCTCCCTCCCTCGCGGCATTCATTGTACGGACCAGACTGGCCCTGACATCGATATCCAGGGTACAGGCCAACACATTGGAACAAGAGGAATATGAAACGACTTCATTTGCTCCAGGCGCTCGCCGCCCTGACTGCACCTGGCTGCTTGGCCCAGTCGGCGCAGTCGATCCAAGGACTCGTAGAAGATGCTTCCGGCGCGATTGTCGAAGGAGCCAAGGTGACTGTGACGAATGCGGCCACTGGCATTTCGAGAGGAGCGCAGACGAATTCCGCCGGACTCTTTAGCTTTCAGTTGGTGCAGGTTGGCAACTACAACCTAAGGGTCGAGCACCAAGGGTTCAGGACCGAGACGATCGCCAACATCCGGGTGGAAACCGCAGCCCAAGTCCGGCAGGATTTTAAGCTGCAAGTGGGCGCCGTCGCGGAGAACATCGAAGTCTCAGCCAATGCCGTGCAATTGAACACAGAAAATGCGAGCGTCGGTGGCGTCATCGAAAACAAGCGCATTATCGATCTGCCCATCAATGGCCGGAACATGGTGGGGCTCGCGGTGCTGATACCCGGCGTTCAGTTCGGACAACGAACGGGACTCGGTGATGGACTCGGTGGGTTCCCCATCCCCGGTTCCGGTTTTTCCGTCTCGGCGAATGGCCAGCGTGAAACCTTTCAAGTCGTGTCGCTCGACGGCGTCGATGCAAAAGATCCGCGCATCAACATTACGAACTTCGTGCCCTCCATCGAGGCCATCGAAGAGTTCAAGATTCAAACCAATGCCTTCACGGCGGAATACGGCTTCGGTGGCGGAGCACATGTACAGATCACCATGAAGAGTGGCACCAACGACTTCCACGGAACGTTTTTCGAGTTCGTCCGCAATGACATCTTTGATGCAGAGAATTACTTCCTGAACTTCGAGCGCCCAGCCAATCTTCCCCGGTTGAAGAAAGATCCTCTTCGGCGCAACCAATTCGGCTTCGTCTTGAGCGGGCCCGTTCTGTTCCCGAAAATCTACAACGGAAAGAATAAGACATTCTGGGCCTTCAATATGGAGTACCGCCTGGACCGGATCACGAGCGTGCAGAATGCCGATTTCGGCCTGGATTCCTTCCGCCGCGGCGATTTCTCGGAACTCCTGAATCCGACGCCGATCGCGGGCAGCTCGTCGCTCCGCAATCCCACCGTCATTTTTGATCCATACACCGGCGTCCCGTTTCCGAACAACATTCTGCCCGCCTCGCGCCTGCATCCCGGAGCATTGAACATCCTCAACACCTACGTGCCAAGGCCTCAGTTCCGCCTACCCGATCCGTTCGATTTCAACGCAACCGCTGGAGTTCCCCAGCCCGTCAATGTCCACACCTATTTTGCGCGAGTCGATCACACCTTCAACGACCACGATCGGGTGTTTGCTCGCCTCGCATGGGATCGCTCCAACCGCACTGCGAACAACATCAACCCGTTCCTCCCAGTGTTCGTCGACTCGAAAGTTACCAATTTGGCCTCACAATGGATCCACTCCTTCAGCCCGAGCGTCATCAACGAGCTTCGATTCGGCTTTAATATTTCGGATGACCTGACTTCAAATCCACGAACGGACAACACTTCGTTCGATATGGATTCCCTCGGCATCGGCCAATTCCGCGTGTTCTCCGACAGCAATCGGAAGCTAACCCCCCGTGAACATGGGCTCCCCCGGCTGAACGGCCTGCCCTTCCCGGTCGGGGAAAACACGAACGGTAACGGGTACGACAACATGGATACGGTGCAAATCAGCAACCATATGTCGATCTTCCGTGGCAAACATAACATCAAGGTCGGCGGTGAGGTGTATTACATCAGCATGGAGCGCGGTGCCGCCAACGTCGAAGAAGGAGCGCTGGGCTTCAGCGCGAACGAATCCGGCTCCGCGCTCGCGTCTTTCCTCCTCGGGTTACCCAATTCGAGCACGTCACCGGAAGGTCTGCCGCTTACCTTTCCCAGGAGTACGCGCTTGGGCGGTTACTTTCAGGATGATTGGAAAGTCAGCTCCCGAGTGACCGTCAGCGGTGGCCTTCGTTGGGATTTCATCGGGGCCCCTTACGACTCGAAGGGCTTATGGAGGACTCTCGATTTTCCAGGCACCGGTCTTGGGGTGGATGGTCGCGGCGCCGGCTATCAGATTCCCGGTGGCGGCGTGATCCCGATGATCGCACCAGCAAGCTTAGGCGACGCCGGCGCCATCGCTCTGTTCAAGAATAAGAACTTTTTCATGCCGCGCCTCGGAATCACATACCGCCCAACCGATAAGTGGGTCATCCGAACCGGTGCCGGCTATTTCGATAACATCAATCATCTGAACACTTGGACCATCTTCAATTTGATGCCCCCAAAGTCCGGTTCCCTGATATTTAACTCTGTCACCGACGTCGATCAAACGATACCGGTGACCGGCGGCAGCGGCCAACCCGTGAATCTTCAGACGAGGAGATTCCGCCCGGGCCAGCCGGTGCTCACCTTGAATGATCCGTTCCTTCAAGCCGCAGGCGTGTCAGCGGCGGCTCGCCCGGTGGCGCTCAACTATCTCCCGCCGGACTACAAGCACGGCGATGTGTGGAAGTGGAGCTTTGACATTCAGCGTGAACTGCCGTTTAATGCCGCACTAACCGTTGGCTATGTGGGCTCGAAGGGAAGTCATACGGGTAACTCCATTGGTAACTACAACCAACCTTCACCCTCTCCAGACACGAACATTCAAGCGCGGCGTCCGTATCAGCAATTTTATGACCCCGCCGTGCCCGAGCGCGGAGTCCAAACGTTGAGTACGATCCGCTATATCGACTCTTATGGAGAGAACTTCTATCATGGCCTGCAGGTCAAGGCCGATCGGCGGTTCGCGCGGGGTATCGCCGCCGGCTTGGCCTACACTTGGTCCAAAGCGCATGGCGACGGCGAGAATGGCGGCCAGGAAGGCGTCTCCTTTCAGGACCCATTGAATCGACGAGCCAGCCGCGGCCGGTTTCGCTTCGACCAGCGTCATGTGATGGTGGCGAATTTTGTCTGGGAGCTACCCGGTGCGACGCTCAAGGGCCCTGTTGGCTTCTTGATTGGCGGCTGGCAGACGAACGGTATTGTGTCGATCCGAACGGGTTTTCCCTTTAATGTGACGCAGGGAGGAGACCTGAATACCGGCGGGCCGGTATTCCCTGACCTCACGGGCGATCCGTATTTGGCGAACCCGTCGCGCGCTCAATGGTACAACCCTCAGGCATTCTCGCGGGTGACGTGTAACGTTCCAAGCCGTCAGGATCTCTGCCGCTTCGGTTCATTTGGGTACAACGTCATGAGCGGGCCCAGCCAACGGAATCTGGACTTTTCGCTGTTTAAGAACTTTGCCTTTAAGGAGAGGTTTAACGTCCAGTTCCGGGCCGAGGCGCTGAATGCAACAAACAGCCCTTATTTCGGAGATCCCGGCGGCATCGGCTTTTCGAATGTGAATCAGTTGACACCAGACGCGTCTCGTATGGGTGAGGTCCGCAGCCTTCGCACTCCCATGCGGATCATGCAATTCGGGTTGAAGCTGATGTTTTGAGAAGCGCCGGCCCCGGCTTCGATCCTAAGTCTGACCCTCGCAGTCCATGAGGTTGGGGCGGCTTGGCCGAGCGACTCGCCCCCCTCAAACACCGTCGATCCCGGACCACTTTGCGATCGCAAGTTACTTGAAGAAACGCGGACACCGAAACCGAGCAAGTGCCGCACATCGCGGTGGTGCTAAATCCCAGCAAAGTTTACCGATAGCTCGAGGCCTGCACCTCGAAGAGCTTGGCGTAAAGCCCTTGCGCCTCCATGAGCGCTTCGTGGGAACCATCTTCGGCGATCCTTCCGTTTGAGAGCAGAATGATTCGGTCGGCCGTGCGTACCGTCGAAAATCGATGGGAAATGAACAGGGCCAGACGGTCTTGCGTC
>JBBQRA010000329.1:0-5055 GCA_038215275.1 Bryobacterales bacterium
GGTCACCGCGAACACCTCCACCTAGCCGGGCTGCCTTGGATTCACCACATGGTAGTACCGCATCTCGCTCCCGCGCGGCACCAGCACGGCGGTCGCCGCTACGCGTTCCACCCCGCTCGTATTTGTTGGGGAACAATGGAACAGCCGGTTGTCGAACACCATGGCTTGGCCCGCCTTCATTGGAATCGTATCCAGGCATTCCATCAACTCTGGCGCCAGTTCGGGATAGGCGAAGGGTGTGCAGGCCGCCCGCGGGGCATGTGGAAACGCGTGCGTCCCCGGAACCACCTGCAGGCATCCGTTACCCCGGTGCACATCCTGAAGCGGCATCCAAAGACCCAGCGAATGGGACTTCTGCTCATCCACAAAAGCCCAGTCCTGATGCAGCGGCACGGCGCCGCCCTCGTCGCCAGGCGCTTTTACGGCAAACGTACAAAACGCCACCCGGTACTCCGGTAGGCACAGCGCCACCATCGGCTCAATGGTCCGCCGGATTGCGCGGTCCACGTCCATGCGGTAGCCGGCATCCGGGCTCAGAATCGTCGAGGTGAATCCAGCCGTCGCTCGACGAGCCATCGACTGGTAGGCGCTGCGCATCTGCTCCAGCGGCTCGGGATCCAGCAGCGCGATCACGGAATACCCGTCCGTGGCCAGCGATCCTTTCACGCTGTGCGGAAAATCAGTTGAGTACAGTCGCATGGTGTGATACCTCTTGATCTACGTGCTCTCGCCCCTCGCAGGCCGGTTTGAACTGCGCGAAAAGATTGGTGAAGGTACGTTCGCGCAGGTCTGGCGTGCGGACGACCTCGAAACCGGCGCTCCGGTCGCCCTGAAAATCTTTCGCCCCGAGCCGGAGGTGGCCGCGAACGTCCTCAACGAAGTCGCCGCCGGCATACGCATGGCGCCCCATCCCAATATCGTCCGCGCCTGGGCATTCTTCGAGTCCGGCGAATCCCCATGCCTCGTCCTTGACTATGTTCCCGGAGAGAATCTTGCCGAATGGCTCGCCCGGCAACCCGCTCCTTCGGTCAACTCGGTTCCAGACCGGCTCATCGTCCTTCGTGATTTGCTCGATGGCCTTGCGCATGCCCATTCCAGCGGTGTCGCCCATCGCGATCTGAGCTTCGGCAACGCTCTCATCGCCGCCCACCCGCTCCGCGCCTGCCTCACCGATTTTGGCGGAGCCCATTTTGCTGACCCACCCGCCGCTGCACTTCTCTCGCTTTCGGGTGCTCTGCGCCGCGACGTCTACGCCTTCGCCGTCCTGGCCTATCTCACTCTCTCCGGCCGCCACCCGCTCACGGACGAGTGGCAATCGCTGCACTCCGCGGAGTGGTCCGGCGCTGCGGAGTCGCAGGCCTTGCTCGCTCGGCGACACCTTGTCGATCTCGCACCTTGGATGCGGGCTCACCCTCGCCTCCCTGCCCTCTCCGAACTGCTGCTCCTGTGCGTCGCGGCCGATCCCGGCGCCCGGCCTTCCTCCGCCGTCGCCTTGGCTGCCGGGTGGGACGCGGCTTGCGGCTTCTCCGCCTCCACCAGAACGTAGTGGCGCACCGTGTCTGACAGCATCCGTTCCCAGAACTCCCTCTCCCGGCCCGCCGCCGCTTCCCGTCGCCGCTTGCAGAACGGTGTCCAACTCTGCGCCGTAACATCCTCGATGCGCGGCCGTTCAAACCCCGCCGCCTCGAACTGCGATTGGTAGCCTTCCATCGTCCCGATTCTGTTCTCAGCCGGCGTCATCCACTCTCCCAACTGGCTCGCATCGGCGAAGAGAATATCGGCCATTCGCAGCCTCCCGCCCGGACGAAGCAGACGGAACGACTCCCGCAAGAAGTCGGCCCGCGTGCGGAAATGAAAGGCGGCCTCAATCGAAACCACCCCGTCGAACGACTCCTGCCGCAGCGCTGTCCGGGCGGCGTCCATGACGGCGAACTTTGCCGCCGGCGCACGCCCGCGCGCTTCGCCAATCTGCCGCTCGGAGAGGTTGATCCCGACGACTGTCGCCTCTGGCTCCCGGTCGTGTATCCACCGCGCCGGCCCCCCCGCTCCGCATCCCGCGTCCAGCCATCGCTCGCCCGCCCGCACTTGGCCGCCAGTAACCCGGCGCACCAACTCCGCGCACGCGCTCGGCTGGTCCGCCGTCTCCGCCGTCCAATACCCCACATTGAAGTAGCCGCTGCTCGCGTACACTTCCTGCATCCGCGCGTCAAGCATGAACCGGTCGTAGCTTCGGGCAAATTCGCTCACTGTCAGCATTGCTCACTCCTCCCATCGAAGCGCCAAGCGCTCCAGGCCCCGCAGCACCGGTGGATTCCGTCGCCACACGACTGGGCCCAGCAAAGACGGCCGTCTCATCCGTGCGGTCAAGGCCCTTAGCGCAATCTGTCCCTCCATGCGGGCGACCCACGCGCCCATGCACGTCAAAGGGCCCGCGCCAAAGCTCAAGTGCCGGTTCCGCTCCCGGGTCAGGTCCAACCCGTCGGCGTTGGCAAACTCCTCCGGATCCCGATTCGCCGAGCCTACGCCAATCATCACGGGCTCCCCGGCGGGGATTCGCTGTTCCCCCACCGTCACGTCCTCGCGCAGACGGATCATCGAGAACTGCACCGGACTGTCGAACCGGAGCAACTCCTCCACCGCGGACGTCGCCATCTCCGGCCGCTCCTGTAACTGCCGCAAAGCATCCGGATGCAGCACTAGCGTCCGGACCGCGTTGCCGATAAAGTTCATCATGTTCTCGTGGCTTGCAAAGAGGAAGAACGCCACGAAGAACAGCCACTCTTCCGCCTCCACCTCTCCCACGGCTGTCAGCAGATCGTTCCCTGGTTCCCGCTGCTTCTCCGCCACCGCCTGAATCAGGAATGCCGCGAGCCGCTCTACCCGGTCCATGGCCGTTTCATCCGGCTGACCTACACCGCCCAACGCTGCCAGCAGCAGGCCTGTCGTTCCGCGAGCCACCTCCGCAAACTCCTGCCGGTCACGCTCGGGAATGCCCAATAGATGTGCCGCGGCCGCTAAAGTGAAAGGTTCGGCAAAATCGTTTACAACCTCCAGCCCGTCCTCTGCTCCGGCCAACAACTCCTCCCCCTGCCGCTCCAGGTTCTCGCGGAATGCGGCCAGAGCCTTTGGCGTGAAAATCGGCGCCACCAAGCTCCGCAGCCTGCTCCCTGCCCGCGGGTCCAGTTGTCCGAGCCATCGGCCCAACGCTCCCGCAAACGCGCCGCCCTCCGGCCGCTGCCAGTGCGCCACATGCGGATCCGTTAACAGTTCCGCCGCATCGCGATAGCGCACGACCACCCAGCTCTGCGTCAGGCTATTCCAATGGACCGGCTCCTCCCGTCGTAGCCGCTCATAGTGCGGATACGGGTCCCGCCGCACGACGTCGGCGAGCAGGTCGAAGCGGGAGGGCGCGCTAAGTCCGTCCATAGGCAGGCTTCCAGGACCGCAACACACAACGCACCACAGCCGGCACCACCGGCCACCCGGTCACAATCTCCGTCCCCCGGATCAGTGCCAGCTTGCCCTTGCTCTCGGGATGCTGCCGCAATACTCGCTCAGCTTCGGCTGAGCGGATCGGCGCCCTTTGAATCGTGGCCAGGGAAAGCGCCACCAGCAGGCGCGAAATAAACCGGCACTTGCCGCAGGTATGCCGGTAGAGGAGTAACGGCCGGGGGCCTTTCATAGCCTCTCCTTCGCTGCCGTCATCGCCAATATCCGCACTGCGCTGGCGGTTGAAAAAAGGTGATCGACGTCAGCGTACAAAGCTCCCTCCGGACTCCGCCAGGGATCGCGGGCATCGTGGCGGCTCACCCGCAAGATAGGTGCGCCGGGCCAACTACCATCCTCCGCCTGCAATGCCAGAAGCTCGTCCTGTATTCGCGTTGTTCCCTCGCTCGCGCCCCAGCAAAGCCAAGCTGTCCCCAACAGGTAGGCCAAGTCAAAGGCCGACCTGACAGACCGCGAATCCTCCTCTTCCACCACCACCGATGCCGCTACTCCCGTCTCCAACTCTCCCAACAGTTCCGCATTCAGAAACGTGCTGTAGTGCCTCGTGCGCCACCAGTAGGCCGGCCAAGTGCCATCGGACTCCCGGCTCCGGCGCAGGCAGCGGACGATTACTGCCCTCATCCGCTCCCGCTCCCCGGCATTTAGCGCCCGGTACGCCATCGGCGTGACATCCGGATGGGCCATGCCCCAACGATCCGTGCGCTCATACGTCCCGAACCCGTCGTTCGAAATCCATCGGTCGCGAAGCCACTGTTCGTCGCTCGGCGCCACCGGTTCGCCCAACTCCCGCTGCAGATACAAAGCGTACGCCGTCGAATCCGCGTCCGGCCCGGTCACATCGTTATAACCCCAGCCTGCCGGGTAAGGCCGCGTGAGTTGCAGCCATCGTCCGGCGCGTTGCACCGCGTCCGCCGCATGGGGCACGGAAGCCATACGGCGATTTACTTCCAGGAGCATGACACCGGTGTAGGCCGTCACCCACGCCCCCGATCGGCCCACTGGTAGTTGGAACTCCTCCCAACGCCCGTCTGCGTGCTGCCGCGCGGTCACATAGGCAACACCCTTCTCAATCGCCTCCCTCGCCGCTTGCCTCATTGTGCTGCCGCCTTCAAGTACACGTTCGTTCTCACCACACCGCGATCATTTACGCCCACCCCCAGGAATGCCACCTCGGCCCAGCCGCGCTCCACTCCCCGCGCTACTTCGCGATCCTTTATCGCCCCGTTCCGTAGCATCGCGGCCCACTCCTTCCCTGTCCGTCCTAGACAGTGCGCGCAGAAGTCAAGCTTTACGTCCGCCGGCCCGCCATTCGCCAAACGGTACGACGCGCTTATCACTAGTCCCGAAAAGGGCATCTCCACTCCTCCGCTCACTTCCGCCACCACCCGGCCCGCGTCGCCGTTCCAATACGGCGGAACGCCCATATCGGCAAACGTTGTGCGTCCTTGTAGCCGCCAGTACAGCTTCAGCCGCGCATTCTCTGGCTTGCTGCCCTCCATACCAACGCTCGCCAGTTGGGCCACCGGCTCAAGCCGGTCCACCATGGCA
>JBBQRA010000330.1:0-5037 GCA_038215275.1 Bryobacterales bacterium
AATAACGAAGTGACCGCGGCGGTCTTCGACGGCGAAACGGCCCGTCCCATCCCCGGCCACACCCTCTACGACCTCATCCGCCGCTCCGAGGTCGAGAAGACACCGCTCACGGAGCTCGCCTCCACCATGGCCGCCACTCACAAGGAGACGGCCCCGCCCCTCATCCCGCTCTCGCCCAAGGAAGTTTGGGCCTGCGGCTGTACGTACGAGATGAGCGCCAGCTTCCGCGACGCCGAGCACAACACGCGCGAGGGCTTTTACCGTTACGTTTTCGACCCCGCCAACCGCCCCGAGGTCTTCTTCAAGGGCACGAGCCGCGTCTGTGTCGGCCCCAACGCCGGCATCGGCCTCCGCGCCGATTCGAAGTTCACGGCCCCGGAGCCGGAACTGGCGGTGGTGTTAGGCTCGAACGGCCGCATCGTCGGCTACACGATCGCGAACGATGTTTCGGCTTGGGACATCGAGAAGGAGAACCCGCTCTATCTCCCGCAGTCGAAGCAATACGCTGCCTGCTGCTCGCTGGGCCCGGTGATGGTGACGGCCGATGAACTGACGGACCCGTACAAGATCGACATGACCTGCACGATCAAGCGCGGGGAGACGCAGACGTTCTACGGAGAGACCTCGACGGGAAAACTCGGCCGCAAGATCGAGACGTTGATTGAGTACCTCCTCCGTTCGAACCCGGTCCCCTGCGGCAGCGTGCTGTTGACGGGAACCGGGATCATCGTGACCCAGGAATCCGCCTTGGCCGCCGGCGACGTAGTCACCATCACCGCCTCCGGCATCGGCGAACTCTCAAACCCCTGCGTCATCGTCTAGCGCCAACCCGAAACCCTAAACATATGACCTCGAGGAGGGAGCGAACAGCGCCGAGCCTGGCCGGGGGAGTGGATTGAGCAAAGCGTGAACCTGCTTCAGTTCAGTTTGGAGATCGAGGGCTATGCGGGTCACTTCCTTCCTGAGAACTACATTACGATTTTGGCAGGTATCTCAGTAAGCCCTTCCCGGATCTCCGCTGGCGGCAACCCGAAAAGGGGGCGCCCCCGCCCTCGTCTGCGGCAATACCGTCACTCTCAAACCCGCCAGCGTCGCCCCCCTCAGCGCCTGGCTTATCGTCGAAGCCTGTCATGAAGCTGGCATCCCCCCGGGCGTCGTGAACTTCATCGCCGACTCCGGCGGCACCATCGGCGGCGCCCTCGTCAACGCCAAGCCCGTCTAGGCCATCTCCTTCACCGGCTCGGTCGACATCGGCAACTGGTTCCACACCGAAGGCTCGAAGGCCACCTCCGCCTCCAACTCGAAATGGGCGGCAAGAATCCCACCATCGTCCTCGCCGACTGATCCCTGATTCCGATCTCTGAGTGCGACAGGAATAACATGCCAGCCGACCCACTGAAGACCAATACCAGTGCCTCGCGGGCGGCTTGCCTGTTTGTGCTTCGATTTGCCTTTGCCCTATTCGGTTTGACCGGGCTTCTCCTCGGCACCGTGACAGGGCTACCGAATAGCCTTGGGACCCAGGTCCACTCGCCATGCGTCTACGATGGCTATGCACGCCGACAAGGCTGCGCAGTCTGTGTCCCCCCGCTGGGGTTCTCAGTTGAGTCAGGCACCACGACGTTATGCTCAGCAGGCGTATGTATGGGCGACGGGATCCTGTCCGCCTATCCCGCTAGCCACTTACGAGCCATTTTGCGGGCGATGATACCATGTAAGCAATTTCGCAAAACTTTCGAGACTGCCCAAGTATCTCCGAAAGTCCTGGGGAATTGAGAAGGAGTGGGATTGCCGGCGCCATTTTCGTTTTTAAACGGTAAATATTGGACTTCGTTCGCCTTGCTTTTCCTGATCGCGGTCTCCATTCGAACGGGACTATTGTTCTTCGCCTACAGCGATCGAATCGAGTCGCGAGGTGAAATCGAGCAAATCGCTGTCACGCTGGCTACTGAAGGTCAGTTTGCAAATGCCTATCAGGTAGCAACCGGACCGACAGCGCACAATCCGCCGGGCCTTCCCTTTGTTTTCAGCCTGCTGTTCCGGATCTTCGGGACAGGGTTCGCCGGCTTCGCGGCGAAGTGCCTATTCGTGATTTGCTGCTATGGCACGCTTTTCGGACTGCTGCCGCGGATTGCCGTTGCTCTCGCGCTCCCGTTCGAGGCCGGATTGCTGGCGGGACTGTTTGGCGCGCTGGTTCCCGTGCGCCGGACGAGCGAACTTCACATGGCGTGGGAAGAGCCGATCACGGCGATGTTCCTTGCCCTTGCTGCGATTCTAACCTTCCGAATTCTGCAGAGGGGCCGGTTCCCATTGCCCGCGGCGCTGGCGTACGGAGCAGTGTGGGGCGCGGCATTCCACTTCGCGCCATCGCTGGCGCCGGTTTGCATCACACTTCTGCTGATCATCGGAGCCGCACTTTGGAGTCAGAATCGGGCCCGGGTCCTGGCGCCGATCGGCGTGGCGCTACTTGCGATGGGAATGGTCGTTCTTCCGTGGACAATCCGGAATCATGAAAAGCTAGGGTCCTGGTTCTTCATGCGCAGCAACTTCGGCCTGGAACTGCGGGTTTCGAATAACGACCTGGCAGGTGCTACGGCATTTGACAACAATAAAATTTACGGCTATTTTCACCCGGGATTTAGTGCCGATCGCGCAGAGGAACTCAAGCGGATGGGTGAAGTGGCCTATCACCGCCAAATGCTGCAGGACGCGCGGGCGTGGATCGAAGCTCATCCCGGCAGGTTCGCGGGCACGACCCTGAAGCGGATGCTTTTCTTCTGGGCAGGCCCCCCGCAAACGTTGAGCACGAGCGTACTGACGGTGCTCTACACCCTGGCGGCCATTTTCGGGGTACGGCTGCTGTGGCGGAGAAAGCATTTTCATATCCTTTGGATTTTCCTCGGGATCTGGTTGTCCTACCCGGCGATCTACTATGTCATGCAGATAAACCCTCGCTATCGGGCGCCGATCGACTGGACCGTTATGCTATCCGCCGCCTACGCCGCCTGCCATTATTTGCCAGCGCGATGGCGGGCGAAGAACGCGGCGGAACCGGCGTTGCTCGCGGCCGAGGCTTAGCGATTGGGCGTCAATCCTTTTGACCTGTGGAAGCCGAGGCTGCGGGCCGTCATTTTTGATATGGACGGAGTGCTGGTGCATTCGTCGGGCATTCATTCGCGCGCGTTCGAGGAAGTATTGAAGCCGCTCGGCGTTCCATTCGATTACAGCGAATATGCGGGAATGCGGACGCGTGATGTGATGGAAAGAGCTGTCCGAGCCGCTGGGCTAGTGATGGGTTCGGCAGAACTGGAACATCTAAGTCGCCGCAAGAGCGCGGCGGCGCTGCGGCGGTTGACGCAGGAAAATCCGCTGGCGCCCCGCTCACGGGAGGTGCTCGAGCGGCTGAGCGCACGTTATCCGCTGGCGCTGGCGACGTCGGCATCGGATTCGACGGTGGAGGCGATGATGGGCGGTAACTTACTCCTGCCGTATTTCCGGCACATTGTTTCGGCGGCACAGTGCCGGGAGGCTAAGCCTTCGCCGGAGATTTACCTTCGAGCAGCGCAGTTGTTAGACGTGGACCCGTCATCGTGCTTGGTGGTGGAAGACGCGGCGGCTGGCATCGCGGCGGCCAAGGCAGCGGGGGCGATCTGCGCCGCCATTGCAGGGACACTTCCCTACGAAGCGTTGCGGATGTCGGACGCGGACCTTGTGTTGACGGACATCTCTGAGCTACTCCAGCTGGATACATAAAATTGGCGGCGATCAGAAGTATTCCCTAGGCCCGGTCTTTTTCTTCACTTATACTTTCCTCATGATCGATTCGCCCTCCGCGGACAAGAAGACCTACTACGGCCGTCTCCGGGCCGTGCCAGGCATCGTGATTTTTCTGGCATCGCTGGGAGCGCTCAGCGCGATGGTCCTTGCAATCGGCGTAGTCCTATTGGCGCTTCTCCCGGATGTGCCGCTGAAGGCGCTGCCAGGGCTGACCTCGGCTTCCGTTAAGACGACTCCGGACCCGGTGAGCCCCGAGGAACTCTACCTCGATCTGATGAAGAAAGCCCTGACCCGGGCACTCGTCGCTCCGCCGTTCGAACGGCGGACCTTGCCGCCAAAGAGCCGCTTGGTACAATTCTTCCAGCCTATCCAGGACCTGATGGGAAGCAAGGGACTTGAGCTTGTCCGCGTGTCCGCTTCAGCACCGGAGTCCTACACGGAGGGAGGGTACTCCGCGACCAACCGGATGGAGGATGCGGAAACGATGATCGGCACCCGGCAACTGGATAATCTGCAGTACTGCATTCGCGAAGTGCTTGCCCGAAAGGTGCCGGGGGATCTGATTGAGGCCGGTGCATGGCGGGGCGGAGTCACCATTTTGATGCGCGCCGCGCTCAAGGCGCATGGCGACACCGAACGGAAGGTGTTCGTGGCCGACTCCTTCGAGGGACTGCCGCCGGCGGATGAAGCCCTCAACTTCATGCACCATCGCAAATGGGTGGCGGGGGAGATGCTCGCATCACTCGAAGAAGTGAAGAACAACTTCGCCCGTTATGGATTACTCGATTCCCAGGTTGTGTTCCTGAAGGGATACTTCAACCGCACGCTACCCACGGCGCCGATCGAGCGGCTCTCGATTTTGCGAGCGGACGCCGACCTGTATGAATCGACCCGGGACGTGCTGGAGACGCTTTACCCGAAGCTATCGGTGGGAGGGTATGCGATCTTCGACGACTACCGCGTGCTGCCGGACTGCCAGCGCGCGATCGATGATTACCGGCGGAAGCATCAGATTACGGAGCCGATTCAAATCATCGACAAGCAAGCGGTTTATTGGAAGCGGGAGCGATAGCTCCAGGTTTCCCGGCTTTTCGCCGGTAACACTGCGTGGCCATCTCCAAGCCCGGGACGCTCGCTATTTCGAACTCTCGCACGGCTGCACCTTCTGCGAATAGAGAGTGCTAACCAATCCCAAGCGTGGTTTCATCGCCCCCAGGGTGCGGAAGCCGGAAACCATGCATATCGTGCGTGGGCTAATGG
>JBBQRA010000331.1:0-5016 GCA_038215275.1 Bryobacterales bacterium
GCCACAAGAGAGGGTCGCCTCCTCGGCTTACATCGAAGAAAGGCCAATTCAGGGCTCGCTCCAGTTCCAGCAGCATGCTACCCGTAATGAGTGGAGGAAAGGCAAACAGCACCATCGCCGCGGCCACTAGCACGTACCAGCAATAGAGAGGAATTAGGTGGATCCTCATTCCCGGGGGGCGCGACTTCAGAATGCCAACAATCAGCTCGACCGAGGCGGCGATGGCCGCCACCTCGATAAACGAGAATCCAAGCAGCCACATGTCAGCCCCGATTCCTGGTTCATACTTGCTGGTTAAAGGAGGGTACATGAACCACCCGCCGCTGGGCGCTGCGTTGAAGAGCAACGACAGGCAAAGGGTCATGCCACCCATGAGAAAAGCCCAGAACCCGTAGGCCGACAACCTTGGGAAGGGTAAGTCCCGGGCGCCCAGCATCTGGGGGAGGAACATGATCGAGACGGCCTCAAAGAGCGGAATCGCGAACAGAAACATCATCACCGAGCCATGAACCGTGAAGACCTGGTTGTAAGTCTCAGCGGTCATGAATTTGTTATTCGGAATGGAAAGCTGAATTCTCATCAACGCGGCGAGAACGCCCCCATAAGCCAGAAAGAAAATGGTGAGAGCCGTGTACCATTTTCCGACTACCGAGTTGTTGACTTCTGACCAGTAGCGCCAGCCTTTCGCAGGCTCCCATGCCTGCTGCAGACGCTCCGCCTGCTGGCGTTGCAGTTCAATCGGCGGCGCCTCGGCCAGCGGCTCATGGTCGTGATGCTGCATTTATTTCTCCACCGATTCTGTGATGCTGGCAGGTTCAGACTGCGCTTTCAGCCAGCGGTCAAATTCAGCCTTGGGTTTGACCACAACATAGAAGTTCATTTGTGCATGAGCGCGTCCGCAATACTCGGCGCAAGCGCCGCGATAAACTCCGCTCTGCTTCGGATGAATCGTCAGATGGTTGACCCTGCCTGGGATCAGATCCATCTTGCCCGCGAGCGACGGTACCCAGAAGGAATGAATGACATTGTCGCTTTTCAAAATGAACTCCACTGGTTCCCCCTCCGGAAGCCAGATCTCATTGGCGAGTTCAAAGGGCTGGGCCCCTGACGTTTCGTATCGAACACGCCACCACCACCGCTCTCCAAACACGGTCACCTTCATCGCACTTGCCGGGGCATGAGCGATCAGGGAGGGCAACATGTTGAGCCCATACACGAGGAGCGTAAAGAGAACGACGGCTGGAATCACTCCGCCAAGAACAATTAACCTGCGGGCAAACGGCCGGCGTTGCTCGCCGCCTTTACTTTGCGCCGCATAGATCGCGAGGGCCATCACGGCCAACCATATGGCCGCTCCAGCGCCAGTCATAATCCAGAACAGACGTGCGATGCGCTCGGCTTCCGCGCCGGCCGTAGACAGGCTGGATTGAATGCCCCCGCATCCTGTAAAGATGCAGAGCGCAAACAACACGCTCAAGCCGGGCAATTTTCTATGCGTTTTTTTTCTCATCTACAGGCAACCCGAATGGGTCACTGTGCAGATGATTTTTCCCTGGACTTTGTTTCAGCGGTCGCTTTATAGTTTCAAGGTTTTTTTTGAAACAATACGGGAAGGATTCCCATCCGCCGGGAGATGTGGTGCGCCGATTTGACTTGGTATATTTCACGCGGTATCGAGCGACGAAGTCGATGTGGCGATCGCCTGGGGCCCCATGACCGGATACTTCGCCGCCCTGGCGCTTGGTGGACTGCAAATCCAGCCGCTCAGCGCGATCGAGGACGCTGCGCCTCCTCTCACTTACGACATCAGCCTGTGCGTACGGCTTGGCAACCCATTGCTGAAGTAAAGGGTTGAAGCTGCCTTCAAGCGAAACCGCTGAGCCATAAGCGCAAGTCTGAAGGAATACCATGTGCCGCTTGTAGGCCTGCGAGGCCAAAGCGATCGTACGAGCAACGGGATTTCTAACGAAGCGCTGGCAAAAGCCGTTGTCTCTGGTATAGCTAGTTTAGACGACAGGAAGTTAGACGCCACGACCATCGGTCCGCGTTTGCAGGTTGCGGACACCAGTCGGCCTTGTTATGTTGTTGCAGTTTACGTTGCTCACATTCCCAAAACAATTCAAGTCGGTATTGAAACTTGTGTCCGCGATGCCAGGCAACATATAGGTATAGCGACTGCTGTTGGTTTGGCGGTCGATTTTAATTACGTCACACTTCTGGGCAACTGCATGCCCGCAGATAGAGAGCAGCAAGTACGAGAAATTGATTGACCGAGCATTACAACTAGCTTTCATTGTTCTCGATTGTGCACCACTCGTGTCCGAGCCAGCTTGAGTCAGTCCCTGACGAGCCGGGCGCTGTTAGGGCCGGGAGATGTTCCTCCAATAATCGAACCCAACCGAGCGGGGATCCAAGCACTGCCCAAAGTATTCGACCGTTTCAGCCAGTTTCTCCATCCGGTCCCCGTTCGCTCTTCGAACGGATCGTCCGCCACCACCAAGGCGAGCGTTGCTCCCGCGGCCCCCGCTGCTGGGACCAGTTCTTTGTACCGCTCGGTGGGCCCTGGTACGCCGCAATTTTGCATTGGATTTGAAGCCAGTTGGTAGAATTTCGCGACGATATGGCCTCTCCTGGCGTACCCTTCCGACCACGTCCGGTCGAGAGAGCGTCCGAACCCGTGAGACGGTGATCCTACCAGTGATCGAGGCGGCTTACTGACGAACTTCCACTCGGGCGGAGGCCTCGTTTCCTTGTTCGCATCGATCAGCCTGCTGAGAACTTTTGGGATATCCCAGGCGCTGTCAGGGATCAGGCAGCTGAACAGCGACCCTGCGAGCCCACTTTTCGTGGCCCGGAACTTCACCGGCGAGTGGCGCAGCGAGTGGATAGAATGGTGGCCGCATGAATCGTCTCCAGCACTCTCGCCGTTCGCTTCGCTCCGAACGCAGGTTCGTGGCTTCACTTTTCGCCGCCGCAATGCTTAGCCAAGCGGCCGTCGTGCTGCCCGACGGGCCGGGCAAGGCCGAGACCCAGAAACTGTGCAGCCGCTGCCATTCCATGGATCAGACCGTCTCCCTACGCCAAGGACAGGCCGGGTGGACCGAGACCATCACCAAGATGGTGAATCTGGGCGCTACAGGAAACGACAACGATCTCCAAACCGTGCTTCAGTACCTGGTGAAGCACTACGGCGCGAAAGACGGCGCGACTCCGGCGACGCCCGACACAGCTGGGTCCGCGGGCGGGGCAGCCCTGGCCGCGGCGGCGGCCACCCCACGAATCCCTTCGGACAGCACGCCTGCGGCACAGTGGCCTACTGAGGGCACCTCCATCGACCCGGCGAAAGAGTGGCGGACCTACGGACACGACGTGGGCGGGATGCGGTTCTCCCCCCTTCGGCAGATCACGCCGGAGAACGTGGGGAAGCTCAAAGTGGCTTGGGTTCACCATATGAAACCGGCCGGGTTTACGGCCGCGCCGCCGCGGCCCGCTCGGGCGCCGGGCGGGCCCGTGGGCGATGAACCCGAAGCAGCCGCCTCGCGTAGCCGGGGACCTCAATTCGGTTCCGGGATGCGGCCCAGTCAGGTGACGCCGCTGGTGATCCGGGGCGTGATGTACATCACGACGCCCTATTCCCGGGTGACGGCCCTCGACCCGGTGACGGGGCAGGAGTTCTGGTCGTTCGCGCTGCCGGCAGGGGTCCCGACGACGCGCGGATTGGAGTACTGGCCGGGGGATGGGAAGACGCCGGCGCAGCTTGTGTTCGGGTCGAGCGACGGGAAGCTGTATTCGATTGACGCCAAGACGGGAAAGCCGAATCCGGGGTTCGGCGATAACGGGGTGATCAACCTGAACACCAAAGACATCATGCGCGGATTGCCGGGGCGGAATATGCTGACATCGCCGCCGACCGTTTACAAGAACCTGGTGATTACCGGGGGGACGACGCAGGAGAATCCGCCGCTGGGTCCGGCGGGGGACGTGCGGGCGTGGGATATGCGGACGGGGAAGCTGGTTTGGAAGTTCCGCTCGATTCCGGAGAAGGGCGAGAAGTTCAACGATACCTGGGCGGGAGAGAGTTGGAAGAACCGGACGGGCGTGAATGTTTGGGGATTCTTGACGGTGGATGAGAAGCGCGGCATTGTGTACATGCCGTTCGGCGCGCCGTCGGTGGATCAGTACGGCGGGGACCGGGCCGGGGACAACCTGTTCGGGACCAGCCTGGTGGCGGCGGACGCGAGTACGGGCAAGTATCTGTGGCACTTCCAGGTGGTCCACCACGACATCTGGGATGCGGATATGACTGGGGCTCCGCTGCTGATGGATGTGAAGCAGGGGGGGAAGGTGATTCCGGCGGTGGCGGCGGTAAATAAGGTGGGACTGGTGTTTCTGCTGAACCGGGTGACGGGGAAACCGATCTACGGCGTGGAAGAGCGGGCGGTGCCGCAGAGCGAGGTGCCGCTCGAACGGACCGCGAAGACGCAACCGTTTCCGGTGAAGCCGGAGCCGCTGGCGCGGATGCGCTTCGAGATGAAGGACGTGGCGACGGTGACGCCGGAGATTGAGGCGGCGTGCCGGGAGCTATTGAAAGGCATGGCGGTGGGCGGGCCGTATCTGCCGGTGACGTATAACCGGCTGCGGGTGCAGTTTCCGGGCAACCATGGCGGGGTGAATTGGGGCGGGACTTCGTTTGACCCGCAGTTGGGTTATTTGTTTGCGAACGTGAACGAGTTGGGGCAGGTGGCGGGGTTGCAAGATCATGATCCTAAGAAGGGTATGGCGTTGGGTGCAGGGCAGGGGAACCGGGTGGACCCGACGGGGCCGTACGAAGGGTTTCCGGGCGCGGGCGGGCGATTCAGCGTGAAGGGTCCGACGCCGCAGCAGTATCCGTGTCAGCAGCCGCCGTGGGGGCAGTTGGCGGCGGTGGATGTGAATACGGGGGAGATTGCGTGGCGGGTGCCGCTGGGGGTGACGGATAGTTTGCCGGAGGGGAAGCAGAATACGGGGCGGCCGGGG
>JBBQRA010000332.1:0-5012 GCA_038215275.1 Bryobacterales bacterium
TCCCTGGCTTGGCGCGCAGCCGACGACTGGACTGTCCGTGGAATGTACGCCGTGTCGTTCTCCCCCGTGCCGCCCGTTACCTATGGGCAGGTGCGGAACAACCCGCCTAACGCCCAATACATTTATCTCCAGAACCCGGACCTCCTGAACCCCCTCAACACGACGAGCACCGTGAAACCGTCGATACATATGCTCGACTCCGGCTTGGTCTCGGCCTACGCCCATCAGTACAGCCTCCGCCTCGAACGCCGTTGGACCAATAACACCCAGCTCCGTCTCGGCTACATCGGGAGCCGGACCTTCAAACTGCCGTACGCCTTCGTCGAAAACCGGGCCATCTTTTTCCCCGGTGTCCCCCCCACCACTGGCAACATTGACCTCCGCCGCCCCGATCCTTCCATCAACGAACTTCGCCGCGTTGTCAACGCCGGCACCGCATGGTACGACGGAGCCCAAGTCACCGTTGACCTCCCGGCGCGCCGCGGCCTGCTCGTAAGCACTTCGTATACGTTCGGCAAAGGCCTCGACAATGGAGTCGACTACACTGGCACCGCGGCAAACAGGGACATGCTCAATGCCCGCCCCCAGTCGATGTTCAACATGTTGGCTGACCGTAAAGGCCTCAGCAATTTCGACTCCACCCACGCATTTTCGCTCCAAACCGTTTATGATCTTCCCTACGCCATTCAACTGAGCGGCGTCGGTACGATGAAGACCGGAACGCCGCTGACGTTCTACATCGGCTCCGATGCACCCGGTATCGGTAATGTGGATGGCTCCGGTGGGGAGCGCCCAAATATTCTGGATCCCTCGATTCTAGGAATGACGATCGGCAACCCCGATACCGCCCCGTTGATCCTCCGCCGCGAGTTGTTCAGCTACATCCCCGTAGGAGAGGATCGCGGCAACCTCGGCCGTGGCACCTTCCGCAAGGGAGGCATCTTCAACTGGAACGCTGCGTTGCAGCGGAGCTGGAAACTCCCCCATGACGGCTCGCTCCAATTTCGCGTGGAAGCCTACAACGCCACCAACACGCCACAGTTCGACGAGCCGCAGCGGAACCTGACGAGCCCCGCGTTTGGTAAGATCACAAACACCCTCAATGACGGTCGCGTATTTCAACTGGGACTTCGCATAATTTTGTGATGGAACTTGGGAATACTTTCCGCGTTGATCTGTTAAGGAGCCTTGTGTCAAGATTTGGGGACAACCGTTTACCTGTTCTGACATATAATCAAAAAGTTCATGCTCGAAGCCTTCGGCCTCTCTGACCCCGGCTGTGTCCGGAGCAATAACGAGGATTACTATCTCCTGGCGCCATCGCTGGGACTATTCCTTGTCGCAGACGGTATGGGCGGAGCCGCCGCGGGGGAGTGCGCCTCGCAACTGGCTGCTGAAACCGTCGGTGAATACGTCTGGCGCATGGGGAAGTACGATATCGACCTCCTCCCCACCGCCTTCGCCGAAGCCAATCGACGGGTTCTTGAAGAAGCCAGCCGCGATAGCGCCCTCGACGGCATGGGCACGACCCTCGTCGCCGTGCTCGACGCCGGCGTCGAAGTCTATATCGCCAGCGTCGGCGATAGCCGGGCGTACATCTTTCATGAGAATGTTTTAACTTCCTTGACCGAGGACCAAACCTGGGTTCAAGAGGTAGGCCGGAAGTTGGGAATCGAAGAATCCCAACTGAAGGTTCATCCGATGCGCCACGTGTTGACGATGGCCATCGGCGTCAGTGATCAGTTGCGCGTCCACACCTACCGCGTGGAACTCGCTCCGGGCATGCAAATCCTGCTCTGTAGCGACGGTTTACACGGTGTTGTCCCCGACGAACAAATTGAGAGAATTTTCCAGGCCGAAAACGCACTAGAAGACAAAGGTAAGACTCTGATCGAAGCAGCCAAAGCAGCGGGCGGACCGGACAACGTCACGGCCGTTCTTCTTCGGGTGGTATCCACCGAAGAGGCTCCGCTGGCTCCTGCCGAGATTACGCAGAGCGAAACCGAACAATAGTCTTCTAAACAATGCAGTATCCATGGCGTCGTGCTGTGGCAGGCGCGTTGGCGGCCTGCTTCGCAGCCCATTCGGCCTTGTTTGGCCAGGATCCGGCTCTGTTACAGATTCGGGTAATCGAAGGAGAAGGAGCAGTTCACACGGTCGGCACGCGGGCAGCGGAGGCGCTGGTGTTGCGAATCACTGACGAAACCGGCCGTCCGGTGCCAGGAGCGTCCGTTAGTTTCCGCCTCCCCGATGAGGGGCCGAGCGGCACGTTCATGACCGGGTTGCGGACGGAGGTGGCCGCCGCCGGCCCCGACGGCAAGGTGGCCGTACGCGGGATCGAGTGGAACCGAGTCTCCGGCCCCGTACAAATCCGGATTACTGCGAACAAAGGTGAAGCCAGGTCCGGAACGGTTTCGTCGCAGTATCTGACCGAACCCGTCGCGACGGCAAAACGAACCCAGGAGCCGGTCGCAACCGTCCTGCCCCAGATTAAAATCGGTCCATCGAAAAGCAAGTGGACCGTATTAGCCGTTTTGATTGGCGGTGCCGCGGCCGGCGGCGTGGCTGCGGCGGCGAACCGTGGATCCCGTGCGCCCGGAGCGCCTCCGCCAGCGGCCGTTAGCCAGCCCTCGGTTTCGATCGGACCGCCGAGCATTGCGATAGGAAAGCCATGAGATACCTCGTCTTCTTTATTTCGTTGATTGCGTTTGGTCAAATCGAAGCGCCCCGGATTGGTTTCTGGCGCGATGCGCAGAACCGGGTACGGCCGCTGCACGGTGTGGCTGGGAGTTTCGTACCCGGCGCCGCGTTGCGGGAAGGGGTGTTGGCTTTCGCCTGGTACGGCGACGGCGGTTGGCTCCGTTCGGAGACCGAGATTGAACGGCTGGATGCGTCCGGGGCGACAGTGGCCCGGCTTCCGGGAGGCGCGGTGCGCTTCAGCGAGACCGGCGTGTGGCTGACGGAGCAGAATGTCGCGTATCGGTGGGACGGCGAGTCGCTGAAGAACGTCTCGGTCGAGGAGACCGAGTTTGCCGTCCCCGAAGAGGATGCCGAGGCGATCGCGAAGGACTGGTGGCATGTCCGGCTCCGGGGCCGAAGCTATGCGGTGCGGATGACTCCAGGGCGCGAGGCCCGGTTTGAAATTCCGGAGGCTGCTGATGATGAGAGTGATTAGTCTGCTGCTCTGTGCTGCATCCGTCTTGGCGGCTCAAATTCTGGTGGAGACCGCGGATGGGTTTCGGCCTGTGGGTACGAGTTACGTTGTAGGGAGTACGACATCTGGTGATCCGCTGGATGTGAGGTTCCGTGGCCCGGCCGGGGCGAATATCGCGGTAGCGGGGGTTGGGTTCTCCGTTCGTGCGATTCTGCCGCCGGGCGACTTTACTGTTCGATTTCTTCCAGAGGCGGAAGGGAGCTATAGCGCGAACCTCTCGGTGGGAAGCTGGAGTGTCATCGTGCGTGGCACCGCCTTGGCCGCGGCAACCGTGGTTCATCAGGGCGAGCCATTGCATCAGGGCGGGGTAATCGACTTGGGTTCGGTGGAGGTTGGGACGGCTGCCTCGACGACCGTTCTGCTGCAGAACCGTTCGAGTCGGGCGTTGACGATTCCGTCGATTACCTCTGATTTTCTATTCGCGGAGCCGGTGGCGCTACCTTTGGTGGTGGAGCCCGGCGGAGAAGCTACATTGCGTTTGACGGTAACTCCGGAGGCGGCTGGATTACGTTCGGGCGTGTTGTCGATTGCGGGGCGGACGTTTGAGTTGCGGGTGACCGGGACGCTGCCGCGGCTATCAGAAGCGCGGATCGTGACCGATGCTGCGACGGTGACGAGCGGCCAGCAAGTGCGCCTTCGCATTGAGTTTGCCGAGGTGGCTCGGTCGACTGCGGCCGGGACGCTGGAGCTGGAGTTCAGCGGAGAAGACCCGGCGGTGCGGCTGAGCACTGGGCGGGTGGCGAGCTTTTCAATTCCGGCCGGGAGCAATGTTGCCCGGTTCGGGGAGAGCGACGAGATCATGTTGCAGACCGGGACGGTGGCCGGGTTGATCCGGCTACGGGTGAAGACTCCGGGTAGCGAGGTGAGGCGGGAGTTTCAGACCGTGCTACAGCCGGTGGCTATTGATGAAGCAAAGGCGACTCGGGAGGGAGCGACCATCGTGGTGGCGTTGAGTGGTTTCGACAACTCGCGGGGCGCGTCGTCGATGAACTTTCAGTTCGCGGATAAAGCCGGGAATCCGTTGGGGAGTGTCTTCTCGGTGACGCCGGAGAATGAGTGGAAGAGCTACTACCAGACCAGCGGTCTCGGTGGCGCCTTCCGACTCCGGGCAGTGTTCCCCGTGGCCGGGAATGCTAGCCTAGTGGGTTCGGTGACGGTTGCCATCGCGAACGCGGTGGGGCGAACCGAGGTTGGCAAGTTGAACCTTCCCTGATGCGAGTTGCTTTAACGATTGCCGGTTCCGACCCCAGCGGCGGGGCGGGCGTCCAAGCGGACCTGAAGACGTTTCACCAGCACCGGGTGTATGGCGCGGCGGTGATTACGATGATTACGGTGCAGAACACGACCGGGGTGACCCGCGTCGAGTGCCTCGATCCGGAACTGGTGACCGAACAGATCGAGGCGGTGATGTCTGATCTCCCCGTGCGTGCGGCGAAGATCGGGGCGCTTGGGAATGCGGGGATCATCCGGGCGGTTGCGAGGACGGTTCGGGGACTACTTGTGGTGGACCCGGTGATGGTGTCGAAGCATGGCGCTCCGTTGCTAGCGGCGGAAGCTGTCGCGGCGTTGCTCGAGGACTTGTTTCCGGAGGCGACGCTGGTGACGCCGAACCTGCCGGAGGCTGAAGCGCTGACCGGAATGGTGATCCGGGATCGCGCGGCGATGGTGGCGGCAGCCCGGCGGATTCCCGCTCGGGCGGTGTTGCTGAAGGGCGGGCACTTGGAAGGCGAGGCAGCCGACCTGCTTTGGTATGAAGGCGTCGAGCGGTGGTACACGGGCGAGCGGTATGAGACGCCGC
>JBBQRA010000333.1:0-5009 GCA_038215275.1 Bryobacterales bacterium
AGGCACGATGAGGCCATAGAGCTGGGAATCGGGCGGCAATAGGAGCGAGGCGGCCGAGGGATCTTCCGGGGCCGACCGGTCGAACTTCAGTGCACCCCCGATTGGGCTGGGGGTGGGCACGGGAGGAATGCCAGCCAGAAGCTTAGAATCCTGCCAGGAGTTCAATACGGCCTCGGTTGGTTCCTGGGAAGCAGGCGCGGCGGGGCTCATGGCGATCGATGAGATTCGGTTGCCGCAGCGGCCGCGGAGCATGGTGTCGCCGTTGGTAAGGACCATTTCCCCTTTTTTCAAGGTCATCAGGCGACGGGTCCAGTAAACTTTGTCGCGGATCCGGTAGGAAACATAGCCTTTCCGGTCCTCCTGCAGGACTTCAGAGCGGAAACTTGCTGGGCGGAGACCGGCATAGTGTTCGCTGACGACCGGGTCTTGCTTAATGGCTTTTGCCATTTCGTCGGGGCTGGTGAGTCCGCCCGAGACGACGGAATAGGGGAATACCGGCCGTCCTGGGGCTTTGGCGGCTGCCTTTGGACTCATGGCCTGGCGCACGACCGGAGAATCTGCGGCCTGCCGTTGACAGGACGTCCCCAGCAGGAGCAGCAGGAGCGTCAGAATGGTGAAACGGAGGCGCATGGTGAAGAAGAAAGGTTCCCTTGTGGACTTGTCGGCGAACAGGAGCGATTTGTGAATTGGATATGGACTCATCGATGGTCGAAACCAGTGCTTTTCGGCTTATGCTTGGCGCCGTTGGTCCTGCTGGTGTGGCGTTGGCAGAACAACGAACTAGGAATTAACCGGATCGAGACGGTAGCCCGGTACACCGGAGATTGGACGCTCCGATTTCTGGTGGGTGTGCTGTGCATCACCCCGCTGCGCCGCCTGCCGGGCCAGAGCGGTTTGATCCGCTTCCGGCGAATGATCGGGCTGTTCGCCTTTTTCTATGGCTGCCTGCACGCTTGGCATTACTTCGCGGTCGATGTGCAGTGGAACCAGGAGATCATCTGGGAAGATATTACGACGCGCAGATTTTTTGCGGCAGGGCTGATCGGCCTAGTGGTTATGGTACCGCTCGCGGCGACATCGTGGACTGGGGCGATCCGGTGGATGGGAGGGAAGCGTTGGCAGATGCTGCACCGATTGGTCTATGTGTCTGCGATTGCTGGGGTTATTCATTTTTACTGGCAGGGGAAGGCGGCGCTTTGGGGGCCGATTTACTGGGGAATTGGGGTAGGAGTCCTGCTGCTATACCGTATCGGGTACTGGATTTGGGAGAAGAATCGGCGCCGAAAAAAAATAGGTGATACGAATACGCTCAGGTAATATATCTTTATTGAGAGAAGATCTCACGAGGAAAAACACGGAATCGAGGGCACCGTGCGGCCGTGGGTGCCCGCAATAGACACCCTCGATGACGAGAACCAGTTGTTTCGGCAAGCCGATATCCCAGGTAAGCTAGTGGGTTGCTACCGACCGTAACGATTAACCGCCGCGCCGCCGAACGTCTGGCTGCCGGGCACGTTTGGATCTATTCGAGCGACATCGCTGACCGGGGCCAAGCACTCGGCGGGGATGTCGTCAACGTGCTCGACCCGCGAGGACGTCCGTGCGGCGTGGCGCATTTTTCCAGTTCATCGCAGATTACGCTGCGCCTGCTCGGGAAGGAGTTTTCCGTCGCTGGGCGGATTACGGTGGCACAAGCGTTCCGGGACCGGGTGGTGCGGGAGACGAACGCCTATCGGCTGGTTTCGAGTGAAGCCGACCAGATGCCCGCGTTGATCATTGATCGCTACGATGACTGCTTCGTCGTGCAGACGCTGAATCAGGGCATGGACCGGATGCAGACGGAAATTGTCGCGGCGGTCGCCGAGCAGTATTCCCCGCGGGCAATCATCGAACGGAACGACGCGGTGGTGCGGCAGAAAGAGGAGTTGCCTCTGCGGAGCGGGGTGGTATACGGCGAGTTGACCGGACCGGTAGCCGTGAGGATGAACGGTCTCCATTTTGAAGCGAATCTGCTGGGAGGCCAGAAGACGGGCGTATATCTGGACCAGCGAGAGAATTACGTAGCCGCTGCGCGCTGGGGCCGGGGCAAGGCCCTCGACTGCTTCACCTCATCGGGCGGATTTGCGCTGCACTTGGCGCAAAGCTGCGAAAGCGTTGAGGGAGTGGACAGCGGCGCCGCGGTGCTGGCGACGGCAGAGGCCAACCGGCGGCGGAACGGCTTCGACAACATCCGATTCCGCGAAGCCGATGTATTCGACCTGCTGGCCGGCTTCCGCACCGGCGGACGGCAGTTCGACACGATCGTCCTGGACCCCCCGGCGTTCGCGAAATCGAAAGCACAAATTGACGGCGCCCTGCGCGGTTACAAGGAGTTAAACCTGCGCGGTCTGCAGTTACTGGCGCAGGGCGGCACGCTCATCACTTGTTCCTGCTCTCACCACATCAGCGAGGCCATGTTGTTTGAGGCCGTGGCCGAGGCGGCACGCGACGCGCGCCGGAGCCTCCGCGTTCTGGAGCGGCGGGTGCAGGCGCAGGACCATCCGATTCTGCTCAGTGTGCCGGAGACGCTCTATCTGAAATGTCTGATTTTTGAAACGCTGTAATCTCTCCTCAGCGGACTAACCTTTGCGCCCGGGAGCAAAAATTAGTATCGTGTCGGGCGACCCGAATCGCGGGCCATCCCACATCCGGAGGAAATAACCGAATGCGCTTGCATTCCCAGCTACAGTTTTTTGTGTCCTTTGCCTTCTCTTCTCTGCTGGCTTTCGCCCAGCAGCCGGCCCATCGCGGCGGCGGGGAGGCAAATCTCGTACTGCCTGACTTTCATCAGGCCACCTTTCTCGGCGGCATTTCCGGCTTCAACCTGTTGTTGGCCGGGATGTTCGTTGCCGCGTTAGGCCTCGTCTTCGGCCTGATCATCTATCGCGAACTGCAGAACATGCCGGTGCATCAGTCGATGCGCGACGTCTCCGAGCTGATCTATGTGACCTGTAAAACCTATCTTGTCACACAGGGCCGCTTTCTCATGATCCTTGAATTGTTCATCGGCGCGATTATTGTTTTCTACTTCGGGTTTCTTCTGCGATTCGAGTTCACTAAAGTTTTTATTATTTTGTTGTTCAGCATCATTGGGATTGCCGGTAGTTATGGCGTCGCCTGGTTCGGCATTCGGGTCAACACGTTCGCCAATTCCCGTTGCGCCTTTGCCGCGCTGCGCGGCAAGCCTTATCCCTGCTACGCCATTCCGCTGAAGGCCGGCATGAGCATCGGCATGTTGCTCATCTCAGTCGAGCTGATTCTGGTGCTCTTCATTTTGCTCTTCGTCCCGCGGGATTACGCCGGGGTATGCTTCATCGGCTTCGCGATCGGCGAGTCGCTCGGCGCCGCGGCGCTGCGCGTGGCCGGCGGCATCTTCACGAAGATCGCCGACATCGGCGCGGACCTGATGAAGATCGTCTTCAAGATCAAAGAAGACGACGCGCGGAACCCGGGCGTCATAGCCGATTGCGTCGGCGACAACGCGGGCGATTCCGTGGGCCCCTCGGCCGATGGCTTTGAAACCTACGGCGTGACGGGCGTGGCGTTGATCACCTTTATCCTTCTGGCGGTCACCCGCGAGGAGGTCCGCCTGCAACTCCTCGTTTGGATCTTCGTCATGCGCGTGGTGATGGTTCTGGCGAGTGCGTTGAGCTACTTCCTGAACGAAGCCTGGGCCAAGTCAAAGTACGTCAATGCCGACAAGATGCACTTTGAAACGCCCCTAACCACGCTGGTCTGGCTGACTTCGTTGATTTCGGTGGGGATGACTTACGCGGTCTCCAGCCTGTTAATCCCGGCGCTGGGCGGCGACCTGTCGCTCTGGTGGAAGCTTTCAAGTGTGATCACCTGCGGCACGCTGGCCGGAGCGATTATCCCGGAACTGGTGAAGGTCTTCACCTCCACCGACTCGGCGCACGTTCGCGAGGTGGTGATCAGTTCGCGGGAGGGGGGCGCGTCCCTGAACATTCTCTCGGGCTTGGTGTCGGGCAACTTCAGCGCCTTCTGGCTCGGCATGACGATGTTGTTCTTAATGGGCACCTCCTACTACATCAGCATGATGGGCCTGGCCAATCTGATGATGGCGCCGGCGGTGTTTGCATTCGGTCTGGTGGCGTTTGGATTCCTCGGAATGGGGCCGGTGACGATCGCCGTCGATAGCTACGGCCCCGTGACGGACAACGCGCAGAGCGTCTACGAGCTTTCGCAGATTGAGGAGATCAAAGGCATCGAGAAGGAGATCGAAGCCGATTTCGGCTTCCGGCCGATGTTTGAAAAAGCCAAGCGATTCCTCGAAGAAAACGACGGCGCGGGCAATACCTTCAAAGCCACGGCCAAGCCTGTGCTGATCGGCACGGCCGTCGTCGGCGCCACGACCATGATTTTCTCAATCATCGTCTCGTTGACGAACGGCCTGCAGCCGGACAAGATCATATACCTGTCGATTCTGCATCCACCGTTCCTGCTCGGTTTGATTGCAGGTGGCGCGGTGATCTACTGGTTCACCGGCGCCTCCATGCAAGCCGTCACGACAGGCGCCTTCCGGGCCGTCGAGTATATCAAGGCCCATCTGAAGCTCGATGGCGTGACCAAGGCGTCTACGCACGACTCGAAGAAGGTGGTGGAGATCTGCACTCGCTATGCCCAAAAGGGGATGTTCAACATATTCCTTGTGGTCTTCTTTCTGACGCTGGCCTTTGCCTTCTACGAATCGTATTTCTTCATCGGATACCTGTTTTCGATCGCGCTCTTCGGCCTCTATCAGGCGATCTTCATGGCTAACGCCGGCGGCGCCTGGGATAACGCGAAGAAGATCGTCGAAGTGGAGTTGCAGGCAAAAGGAACTCCGCTGCACGATGCAACCGTGGTGGGAGATACCGTCGGCGATCCGTTCAAAGACACGAGTTCGGTGGCGATGAATCCGATTATCAAGTTCACGACGCTGTTCGGCCTGCTGGCCGTCGAACTGGCGG
>JBBQRA010000334.1:0-4986 GCA_038215275.1 Bryobacterales bacterium
CCGGCAACATCCGCGAACTCGAAAACGTCCTCGGCAGCGCCTGCATGATGGCCGAAAACGAAATGGTCGATACCCGCGACCTCCCGCCGTTCTTCCAACGAAACCCCGCGCCCGCCCAGCCGTCTCAACACGAAATGCTCCCTCTCTCGGAAGTCGAACGCCGCCACGCCCGCTGGGTCCTCGATCAGCTCCACGGCAACAAGAGCAAAGCGTCCGAAGTCCTCGGCATCACCCGCAGCACGCTCTACCGGATCCTAGGAGAACCAGAGTGATCCTCACCCTCTTTGCCGCCGCGCTCGTCTACGTCGGAGCCCTCACCGACTCGACAGCCACCCTCGTCTGGGGCGACCCTACCCAATCCGGCAATTCCATCGGCCTGAAAGGTGCCGGCCTCGGCCTCGTCACCGTCGAAATCGGCGGCCAATCCCATAAGACAGCGGCATCCTTCCTCACCGTCAAAGGCCTCGATCCCGATACCGCCTACCCCTACCGCATCATCCGCCTCGGCGAACCCGCCCTCGAAGGCCGCCTCCGCACCTGGCCCCGTCAAGCCCAACGCCTCATCTTCTTCGTCATCGGCGATTGGGGCAATGGCAAAAAAGTGCAATACGAACTCGCCAATCGCATGGAGGCCGAACGCCGCCGCCTCCGTGAACGCGGCGACGAAGTCCGCTTCGTCATGTCCGTCGGCGACAACATCTACGGCTTCAGGGACAGCGGCAAAACCGATAGCGAGTGGGTCAAGAAATTCTTTCTCCCCTACGCCCCCACCCTCCGCGAAATCCCCTTCTACATGGTGGCCGGCAACCACGACGGCAACGAAAGCGAATCGGCCGAGGACCTTGAAACCCAACTCGACAACACCTTCACCCCTAACGGTCCCGGCCAACGCTGGTTCCACTTCACCTACGGCAACCTCGCCGAATTCTTCGCCCTCGATTCGACGCGAAACCAACCCACCGGCCCCAAAGCCGCCGTGTACACGCCCGAAGGCGAACAGTCCCAATGGCTAGCCGCCCAGCTTGCCGAACCCGCCCTTCCCTGGCGCCTCGCCATTCAGCACCACCCTATGTTCACCGCCGGCCCCGACCATCCCCCATTCCTCCCCCAAACCGCCCACTGGTTCAATCTCTTCAAGGAACACGGCGTCCGCGCCGTCTTCTCCGGCCACGAACACAACCTCCAGTTCTCCGAACAGTCCGCCGCCACCGGAAACATGCTCTTCGCCGTCGCCGGCTCCGGCGGCCAACTTCGCCCCGGCAATGTCACCAGGAAGATGGCCGCCAACCAGATCGCTGCGTGGGCGCCCCAACGGGCGTTCCTTATCGTCGAACTCAACCGGCAAACACTCCAGATCACCCCCGTCGCTGCCGAACCCCTCCGGCTCACTAATCCCTTCGGGTCCCCAGTGTCCACCCCCATCGTGGTCACTAACCCGCTAAACTAATTCCGCTGTTCTCCGGGAGATACTTTCTTTGCTCAGAACCTTTTCTCTTACGGTGCTCGCCATCTCCGCCGCCTTCCCCCAAGCGCCCTCGCGGACTCAACAAATCGAGCAGGAACGCGATAAAAAAGCCGCCCTCCTCAAACCCGAAGTCGTCACGAAAGAAGAAGGCTTCCTTCGTAACTTCAAAGACAAGAAGTACCTCGAACGCTTCGCCGCCGGGTACAACGGCCTCCGCGCCAGCGTCGGCAACATGGTCGTCGGCTCCGGTTTCGCCTTCGGCCCTGAATACTACCGCGAAGACCTCCGCGGAGGCGAGCTCACCTTCCGCGCCTCCGCCCAAACCTCCCTCCGCGGCTACCTCAAATTCGACACCCAAGTCACCCTCCCCCGCCTCGCCAATAGCCGCGTCAACGTGGACCTCCGCGCTACATACCGCAACTACGGCGCCATCGACTACTACGGCCTTGGCCCCGATTCCCGCAAAACCGGCCGCTCCCACTACCGTCTCGAAGACACGACGCTCGAAACCGTGCTCACCTTCAAACCCACCCGCCACGTCCGCCTCGGACCCTCTCTCGCCTACCTCGCCACCAACGTCGGCCCCGGCACCCGCTCCCGCCAGTTTATCTCCACCGAAAAGCAGTACAACATCCCCGGCATCGACCAGCAAACCGACTTCATCCGCACCGGCGCCTACGCCCAATACGACTATCGCGATAACCCCCTCGGCCCCAAGAACGGCGGAAACTACGTAGTCAATTACTCCTGGTTCAACGACCAGAAACTCAATCAATATAACTTCCGCCGCCTCGACGTCGATTTCCAGCAATTCATCGGTTTCTTCAACCGCACCCGCGTCATCGCCCTCCGCGCCAAAGGCTCCTTCACCGACACCGACCGCAACGAACAGATCCCCTTCTACCTCCTGCCCGTCCTCGGCGGCGCCAACGACCTACGCGGCTACCGTAACTTCCGCTTCTCCGACCGCAACATGGTCCTCTACAATGCCGAATATCGCTGGGAGGTCTTCGCCGGTCTCGACGGCGCCATCTTCGTCGACGCCGGCAAGGTCTCCTCCCGCCGCGGCCTCGCCACCAACTTCAACAAACTCGAATCCTCAGTCGGCTTCGGCCTCCGCTTCAACGCCCGCAACACCACCTTCATGCGCATCGATACGGCCTTCTCCCACGAAGGCTTCCAGGTCTGGTTCCAATTCAACGACATCTTCAACCAACGCAAATTCGGCACCACCGTCGGCCAGCCCATCTACTAGGAGAACACCATGACCAGAACCCTCTCTCTCCTCCTCCTCCTCCTCGCAGCCACCCTCCTCTCCGCCCGCAAATTCTACGAAGACGACCCCCTCCTCCGCGAACCCAAGCCCCGCAACGTCGAAAAGGCCGAAAACCGCAAGCTCAGCGACTACTACGACCTCCTCCTTCATCAATTCGGCCCCCCCGGCGAACTCCAGCCCGAAAAGGGCGAACCCATCCGCGCCAAGGGCATTAATACCCTCGGCGACCCCATGGAAGGAGCCTGGTGGGAAAAACGCCATTACTTCAAAACCATGTCCCGCGAAGAACTCCAGCGCGGACCCGCCTACGGCCAGCCCCCCTCCCTCGACGGCAAATGGACCGTCATCGGCGCCAAAAACGAAGGAGTCACCCCCGGCTTCGTCATCGTCGACTCCCGCAACAACAGCTACTTCATCAAATTCGACCCCCTCTCGAACCCCGAAATGGCCACCGCCGCCGACTCCATCTCCTCCCGCTTTTTCCACGCCCTCGGCTACCACGTCCCCGCCAATTTCCTCGTCTCCTTCCCCATGGAGCAGCTCGAAATCCGCGACGGCGTCACCCTCGCCGACTCCACCGGCCGCAAGCGCACCATGACCCGCCGCGACCTCTACGAAGTGCTCCTCAAGGTCCCCAAGGACGGCCAGGGCAACTACCGCGCCACCGCCTCCGCCAGCCTCCCCGGCAAAACCATCGGTCCGCCCCGCTGGTTCGGCACCCGCGCCGACGACGTCAACGACATCGTCCCCCACGAACACCGCCGCGACCTCCGCGGCCTCCATGTCATCGACGCCTGGCTTGGCCACGACGACTCCCGCGCCATCAACAACGTCGATGTCCTCGTCAAGGAAAACGGCGTCCAGTTCATCCGCCACTACCAACTCGACTTCGGCTCCACCCTCGGCTCCGCCACCCAAAAAGCCAACAGCCCCCGCTCCGGCGTCTACTTCTTCTCCTGGCGCGAATCCGCCAAGCTCCTGTTCAGCCTCGGCGCCTACGTCCCCTATTGGGCCCGCGCCGAATATCCCAACCTCCCCTCGGTCGGTCGCCTCGAATGGAAAACCTTCGTCCCGGAACGCTGGCGCCCCGAATATCCCAACCCCGCCTTCAGAAACCGCCTCCCCGATGACGAGTTCTGGGCCGCCAAGCAAGTGATGGCCTTCACCGACGACGACATCAAAGCCATCGTCGAAACCGGCCTGTACTCGGACAAGAAGGCGGAAGCCTGGGTCATCGAATCCCTCATCAAGCGCCGCGACAAGGTCGGCCATGCCTACTTCGCCAAGGTCCTCCCCCTCGACCAATTCTCCATCAAGGACCGCACCCTCAACTGGGTCGACCTAGGCCGCAAGCACAACCTGCACGCCCCCGAAACCGTCAAACTCCAATGGTCGAACTTTAATAACGAGACCAGCGCCAGATCCCCCATCGCCGGAGCGACCGGCAACGTCCTCCCTGCCTCCGCCGACGGCTACTACGTCGCCGAACTGGCCAACCCCGCCAAGCCCACACAGACCATCAGCGTATATGTCCGCCAGGGCGATGGAGCCGCTGCCGTCGTGGGAGTGGAACGGGCGTGGTAAACGACGACCGCCCTGAGTACCAAACCCGCCCCGAACTTCAAACCCACGCCAGCTTCCCCGCCTTCAAGGCGATCGGCGAAAAACCCAAGGGGCCCCTCGAAAAGGCCCTTTCGTTCTTTGCCGACGTCCGTGCCGGGGAAGCGCCCGGCGCCCTCCTCCTCACCGCGAACGTCTTCCTGCTTCTGTTCGCGTACTATCTCCTCAAGACCGCCCGCGAAGCCCTCATCCTCACCGAAGGCGGTGCGTACATCAAGGCCTACTCCGCAGCCGGCCAGGCCGCCCTGCTGATGCTCCTCGTCCCGATCTATGGCTTCATCGGAGCGAAGGTAGACCGCGTCAAACTCCTCACCGGCCTCACCGGCTTCTTCGCCTCCCACCTCTTGCTTTTCTCGTTCTTCGGTACCCAGGGCTACCAGGAAGGCGTGGCCTTTTATATTTGGGTCGGCATCTTCAACGTCTTCGTCATCTCGCAGATCTGGGCCTTCGCTAACGATATCTATACCGAAGCCCAGGGCAAACGCCTGTTCCCGATGATCGGCGTCGGCAGCTCTCTCGGAGCCTGGCTCGGCGCCGAAGCCGCCGCCCAGCTTGTCGGTGGCTTCTCTCTGACCCCCTATCAGCTCCAACTCTTCGCCGCCGCCATCCTGGTTGTTTGCGCCGT
>JBBQRA010000335.1:0-4904 GCA_038215275.1 Bryobacterales bacterium
AGTTCGGCCGACGGCGCGGCAACCGGGGCTGCGGGGAGAAGCTTTTTGACTTCGCTCGGCATGCCGATGAGGGCCGCGCGTTCGCCATCCATCATGTGGGCGTAGAATTCGGGGGGCCGGCGAACGGTCTGGCAGGCGTTATTAACGATGAAATCGAGGCGGGTGTGGGTGGTGACCAATTCGTGGCAGAATGCCTCGACGCTGGGGGTATGACGGAGATCGAGGCCGAAGATTTCGAGGCGGTGAGCCCACTTTTCGAAGTCGGGTTCCTGGGCGTAGCGCTTGGCGGAGTCGCGGGGGAAGCGGGTGGTGACGATGAGGTGGGCGCCGGCACGCAGGAGCTTAAGGCCGGTCTGATAGCCGATTTTGACGCGGCCGCCGGTGAGAAGGGCGACGCGGCCGGAGAGGTCGGCGAGTTCGGTTCGCTTGTGGAAATTCAGTTCGGCGCAAGCGGGGCAAATCTGGTCGTAGAAGTGATGCACCTGCGTGTATTTCTGCTGGCAGACATACCCGGGACGGGGCTCGGGGGCTGCGCGGCTTTCGGGCTCGCCCTCGGGGGGAGGGAAGTAGTTGGGGGTGGTGAAGACTGGTTTGCGGCGGAGGGCGCGAATGCCGGTTTCGTCGAGGACGGCCGTAGTGCGCTCAATTTCGGCGGCGCTGCGTTCGCGTTCGAGGGACTTCAGGCGGGCGCGACGAGCCACTGGATCGGGATTAAAGATCTGGGCGACGACTTTGTGCAGGCGTTCGCGCTCCGGGGCGGGTAGGCGTTCGAGCAGCGTGCGATCAGCGTCGAGGCGTTCGAGGAGCTCGATGGCGGCCTGCAGATGGGGGAGGAGCGAGGGGTCGAAAGGATCGGAGTGCAAGGGGTTCCTCTATTATCCCCCATGAAACAACAGTTGGGATGAGTTGCTCCGATGGGTGCCTCACTGAGGGCTTGGGGCGCCGGGGCAATAGGGTCTGCCGATTCCCGGCTACTGGGGTAGCCGGGAACGCACGCTCAGCCGCTATGGGACAACGCGAGCGAGCGGGAAGGCGGGCCCGATGTCTGATTTGTCCTTGCGAAAGTTCTGATGGGTGGCGATGCCACTGAAAGACTTAAAGAAATCCATGTCGAACGCGGCTTGCCGGGCCACCGGCGGGAGAACGCGCGGGATGTCGAAGGCCGCGCAGAGGTGCTCTACCAATGAGGCGACGGCGTCCGATTGAACCGTTGGGAAGCTGGAGAAGTGGGTGAAGCCGCGATTGGGGGCGGGCACGTACTTCGTCGTTTCGGCCAAGGTGCAATATTTCGTTTTGTAGTTGTCCGGCCACCAGTTCAACTGCTGCGGTTTGGCCCCGTCGAGGCGGAGGGGCCCGGCGTTGGCGATCTCGATTCCAATCGAACGTTTATCATGTTTCCAACTGGCCGAGGCCGCGCCGGTGACGCCGAGGTGATAGGCCCAGTAAGTGGGAGGGAAACACTCGTAGATTCTGCCGTCTATGTCGACTAAGTATGCGGTTGCCACTTCGATCGGCGTGGCGCGCCAGGAGTCGAATGCACTGCGGGCGGAAGTGCCGGCCGTGAAGTGGAGAACGATCAAATCTTTCGGGAAGGTCTTGGCGAAGTATTGGCCGGGCGTAAGGGCGAACTTCCTCCGGTCGATTTCGATCGGCGCGGCAACCGGAGGTAAAGGCGCAAGAGCCGGCGGCAGTGTTGATTGGTCGGTGTCGACGCTGGGAATTAAGAGTTTCTGGCCAACCTTGAGCTGGTTGGGGTTGGTGATCTGATTGGCGGCGATCAGAGCCGAGAGCGGAATCCCGAACTTACGGGCGATGCCAGAAATTGTATTGCCGGATTGCACGATGTACTCAAGCATTTGATGACAGTATCAGAGTTGAGCCGGTCCGTCGAGATATCGCCATAAATACCAGGAGGCAACGGAGGCGTAAGGACGCCAGGGTTGGGCGATTGACTCGATTTCGGCGGCGGTGGGGGGTGCGGGGAGTTGGTAAGCGCGGTGGATGGCGTTGCGAATGCCTAAGTCGCCCGTCGGGAGGACGTCGGGCCGTTCGAGTGCGAACATCAGGAACATATGGGCGGTCCAGGTGCCGACTCCTTTGACGGCGGTGAGGGTAGTAATCACGTCGTGGTCGGGGAGGTTGGAGAGGCGCGAATAGGGGAGGCGCTGGGCGGCAAGGTTCAGAAGATAGTTCGCTTTCTGTTGGGAGAGGCCGAGGGGGCGGAGGCCTTCCACGCCGAGCGCGGAGATGCGGGTGGGGGAAAGGCGGCCGTTTCGCGCCATGGCCGCAGCAAGGACGCGCCGAAAGATCGTGTCCGCCGCCTTGCCGCTAAGTTGCTGGGAAACGATGGAGCGGGCCAGGGTGGTGAAATCCGGAGCGTGGTAGGTTATGCGGTAGGGACCAACCTGGCGAATGATCGCGCCAAGTGTAGGGTCGGCGGATTGCAGATGCAGGAGAGCTTTTTTCATGGGAACGGAACTGAAGCCGGGCGAATCAAAAATGGTAGTGACACGTAGAATTTTACTTTCTCTCGTTGGCATGACGCCTTGGCTTGTTGCGCAGCAGCAGAAGCCGCCGGCAACCCAGGACGAAGAGCTGCCAGTGATCCGGGTGGACGTCGATTTGGTGAACGTCCTGTTTTCGCTGCGCGACAAGAAGAATGCGTTGATTGGGACTGGTAAGAAAGAGGACTTCACCGTCTTTGAAGACGGCAAGCAGCAGGAGGTGAAAGTCTTCGCTCGCGAGACGGACCTCCCGCTGACGATTGGGCTACTGGTCGACGTGAGCGGCAGTCAGGACCGGCTTATTCCTGAAGAGCGGTCGGCCGCGGGGCAGTTCTTCGACCAGGTGCTACGGAAGAAGGACATGGCGTTTCTAATTAGTTTCGGCGCCGAGGCGGAACTGCTGCAGGACCTGACCGGTTCTCCAAGGCTGCTGCGGGAGGGACTCGGGCAGTTGCGGCTGAACGCCGGGGTGGGCGGTTTGCATCCAGGACCGGTGCCGACCGCAAAGCAGCGCGGGACGATTCTTTATGACGCCGTGGTATTGGGGGCGGAAGAGAAGCTGAAGCAGGAGGTGGGCCGGAAAGCGATCGTATTGATTACAGACGGCGTGGATATTGGCTCGACCTACACCCGCCAGCAGGCGATTGAAGCCGCGCATCGCGCGGACACGATGATCTATAGCGTCTACTTCGCCGATTTCCGCGGGTTTGGCGGGGGCGGCGAGGGCGATTTGAAACGTATGGCGGAAGAGACGGGCGGGCGCTTTTTCAGCGTGGGACGGAACCAGACGCTGAGCGACATCTTCCGGCAGATTCAGGAGGAGATGCGGAGCCAGTACGTGATTGGGTACTCGTCGACGAACGAGACGCGAGACGGGGCGTTCCGGAAGCTGGAGATCCGGCCGGCGGATAAGAACCTGAAAGTGCAGGCGCGGAAGGGCTACTACGCCGCGAAGCGTTAGCGGCGCTGCATGTATTCGGCGAGGGCGGCGTCGAGCGAGGGCATCGGCGGCAGGCCCAGAGCTTCGAGGCGCGCGTTGGATAGGGCGGAAAACCGGGGACGCCGAGCTTCCGTGCGATAGGTTTCCGGGCGGGCAACCGTGAGCTTGGGCGCGAGGCCGGCGGCGGCGAAAATCTTGGCCGCGAAGTCGTACCAACTGATGGAGACGCCTCCTCCGGCGTGAAACAGGCCGGTATGGCCGGCGTCGACGAGGTTGGCCGTGGTTTCGGCGAGGGCGGGGGAATACGTCGGCGAGGCGAGGTACTCTTGCACAACCTGGATCGGCTTGCCCGACTGGGCGAGGCGGAGCATGGTTTCAACAAAGTTGCCGCGCGCAGTGTTGCGGCCACCGGGTCCGAAAACGCCGGACGTGCGGAGGACGAGGGACTGCTCGTGGTAGGCGCGGGCGAAGTATTCCCCGGCCAATTTGGAGACAGCGTAAGCGCCCAGGGGGCACGGCAGGTCAGTTTCGACGTAGGGTCTGCCAAGGGTGCCATCGAACACATAATCGGTGGAGAAGTGCACGAGCGTGGCGTCGACCTGGCGGCAGGCGATGGCGAGGTTGCGGACCCCGAGGGCGTTGGCTTGGTAGGCAACCTGAGGTTCGCGTTCGGCGACGTCGACCATGTTGTAGGCCGCGGCGTTCAGGACGATGGCCGGATCGATCTCGGCGAGCTTGCTTTCGAGGACGGGGAGATCGGAGATGTCGACCGAAGCCCGATTAAAGGCCGTTACCGAGTAGCCGCGAGCGGAAAAGACCCGAACCAGTTCGACACCCAATTGGCCGGCGGCACCGAAGACAATGACACGTTTGGGCACGAAAAGCAGGATAGCACGAGCCTACTGGTGACTCGGTTTCGGCTGCTCTTTGCGGGCTCGAGCGTCTTCCTCGTAGGAGTGCAGCGTGCGGAGGAGTGGTTCGAGATCGCGGAGGTTCGCCAGGACCTGGCGGAAGAGGATGCCAAGGTGGAACTGCTCCTCGGACGCTTCGGTGTAGCAGACTTCGCCGAGGATCATGCCGCCCTCCCGGTCGACTCGGATTGCGGTGCCGGGAGCCACATCGACGGGGCTCAAAAAACGCATCCCGTCCGTGGATACGTCCACCATCAGACCGGTGATCTTGGCCGGATGATCGCCGAGGATTTCGATGGTCAAATTCGTTTCGAGGTTGATGCGGGCTTGTTTGCGGCGTTCCACACTGATCTCTTCGACGCCCTGGGGCGCCCTTTGAGGAAATTAGCCGCCATTTCTCACCAGCATCCGGCTTTGCCGCAAAAAGTACCTTTTCGGCCTCTTTTCGCAAAAACCGCGAAAGCCGTCCTCCTTTCGCCGAACCCTAGCAGGTTCCCTCGCTCGCCAATCCCGTGGCAAGGCTCTAATCGCTCGCAAACAGCCCCTTCC
>JBBQRA010000336.1:0-4889 GCA_038215275.1 Bryobacterales bacterium
GACGCCGACGGCGTCATCGCTTACTACCACGGCAACTTCCTCCCGAAGCGCGACTCGAAATTCGATTGGATCAAGCCCGTCGACGGCGCCAATCCCGCCACCGACTGGGGACCCCTCTATGCCCTCACCGAACTCCCCGAAGTCATCAACCCCGCCGCCGGATGGCTCTACAACGCCAATAACCATCCCTGGTCCGCCGCCGGAGCCAACAGCCCGAAAAAGGAACATTTCCCCTCCTATGTCGAACGGGGCGTCGAATCCGCCCGCGGCCTCCATGCCATTAAAGTCCTGGACGGCGTGAAAAACTTCACCGTCGACTCCCTCCTCGCCGCCGCCTACGACTCCCATCTCCCGTGGTTTGAAAAGCCCCTTCCCGCCCTGCTGAAAGCCTGGGACAACGCCCCGGCCAACGACCCCCTCAAAGCCAAACTCGCCCCTCAGATCGCGATCCTCAAGGCCTGGGACCTCCGCTGGTCCACCGACTCCGTCGCCACCTCTCTCGCCATCTTCTGGGCCAACGACCTCCTCCGCCGTTCCACCGGCCGCTCCATCAGCCTCTCTTTCGCTGACTCCATCGCCAAGGATGCTCCTCCCGAAATTCTCCTCCACGCCCTCGCCGTCGGCAGCGACAATCTCGAAAAGGACTTCGGGAAGTGGCAGACCCCCTGGGGCGAGATCAATCGCTTCCAGCGTTTAACCGGCGACATCGTCCACCCGTTCGACGACAATAAGCCGAGCCTCCCCGTCGGCTTCACCTCGGCCATTTGGGGATCCTTGGCATCCTTCGGCGCCGCCCCCAAGCCCGGCACCAAGAAGTGGTACGGCACCTCCGGCAACAGCTTTGTCGCCGTCGTCGAATTCGGCAAGCAGGTCCGCGCCCGCGCCGTCTCCGCCGGAGGAGAAAGCGGCAACCCGTCTTCGCCCCACTTCAACGACCAAGCCGCCCGCTACGCCAAAGGCGACCTGCGCGAGGTCCACTTTCACCCCGCGCAAATCAAAGCCAACGCCAAACGCACCTACCGGCCCTAAAAACTCAGCTTCAACGCAAACTGAATCTGCCGCGGGTCCAACTGATTCAACACGCGGCCGAACGTCGCCGGAACGTTAATCAACCGTCCGACAATCGAATGGTTCGGCGTGTTCAACAGGTTGAAGAACTCGGTCCGGAACTGCAACTTCACCCGTTCGCCCAACGCAAAGTTCCGTGCGATCGTCGTGTCCACATTGAACAGGCCCGGCCCGATCACCGTGTTCCGCCCCACGTTCCCGAACTGGAAACTCGGCGTCAGCGCAAACGCGCCCGTATTAAAAAATCGCGCCGTCGACCGCTGCTCCGGTTCCAGGTAGTAGGTCTGCCCCGGCACCGCGTTCGGCCGGATCAGAATGCCACCCGTCCCGCCGCCAATCCCGGCCGTATCGCCGCTGATGTTGATCGTGAAGGGGAAGCCGGACTGCAACTGGGTAATGCCCGAAATCTGCCAGCCGCCTAGGATCATGCCCTTCAGCGGCAGATCGTAGACCACCGTGTTCACCCACCGCTGCCTGGCGTCGAAACTCGCCAGCGCCCGTTCGGCCGAGAGGTTGTAGGAGTTCTGCGGCGGCGAGTTCTCGCTGCCATTCGCCCCGCCCGCGTTCCGGAATTGCGGTGCGTTCGTGATCGCCTTCGAGAACGTATACGAACTCAGCCACGAGAATCCCTTCCGGTAGCGCCGCTCATACCGCACCAGCAGCGCATGGTAGTTGGACTGTGCCGAATGCGCGTACATATTCACCTGCGTCACGGGCACCGTATTGCCGACCGGCGTAATGTAGCTGGCAAACACCATTCCCGGGTCATACACCACCCCCGCGTAAGGCCGCCGCGGATCCACCGCCCCCGCGCCTGGAGGCGCATTGTTCGGCTGCACATTCTGCTGCAGCTTAATACCGAAGGTGCCCAGGTAACTTACTTCCAGTACCGAGTTTGCCGAAATCTCCCGCTGGATCGAGAAGGAGACCTGCGGCGAGTAACTCGTGCGTTGATATAGATCGAGCGCCGCCTGCGAAAGGGCAATCGTGCCTACTGTCGCCCCGCTGCCGAAGATGTCAAAACCGCGGAACGACGGCACAAAGGCCGAGGGCGCGTTCAGGTTCTGTGAGATGTTGGTCGGCAAACCCCGCGCCAACTGCAGCAGGCCATTGAAGTCCGTATTGGCATAGAAAATGCCACCGCCCATCCGCACAACGGTCTTGGGCAACGCATTCCAGGCCAGCCCAAACCGCGGCGCAAAGTTGTTCTTATCCACATAAGCGCATCCCCGCGGATAGCCGCCCCGGCCGCACTGGAACAGCGTCGGGCGGTAAAAGTTCGGCCGCCCTTCGGCGAAGATCTGCGTCGGCCACGGCACCTTGCTGAAGTCAATCGACGCCATCCGCTGCCGCGTGTCCCACAGGTTCTCGCTGAGTTCATACCGCAGTCCCAGGTTCAGCGTCAGCTTCGGCAGAATCTTCCAATCGTCCTGAAGATACAACGCGCCCGAGTACTGCCGCGCGTCCACCCGCGTCGGCACAATCTGCCGGTTCCCTTGCGACGGCAATCCGAGTAACATCGTCGCCATCACGTTACCGGTTCCATCGTTGGCCGCCGTCCGGCTCGTGTAACCCTGCGTAAATTGGAAGTCGCCCAGCGGAGCCGCCGCCTCGCCGCGGTTATAGTCCAGGCGCATTAACTCGCCGCCAAACCGCAGCGTATGCCGGCTCTTCGTCCACGAGAAGTTATCGTAAAGCTGATACGTGTTGTTCCGCGTCAGCACGGTACCGCCGCCGGTAGTCCCCGTGAACGCTCCCGCCCCGCCCATTACGGCGTAACCCACCGGGCGGAACCGTGGAATCTGCTGCTGCGAGCCGCCCACGGCGAAGGTCGGCTCCGGCAAGCCATCCAAAAACTTCAACCGGTTGTACCCCAGCCGCAGTTCGTTCACCCGGTTCACCCCCATCACCTTGTTCCAACCCAAGCCAATATTTTGCGGACGCACCAACCCGATACGTTCACGTCCCGGAACCACGTCCGGAACCAAGCTATTCTCATCCGCGATTGAGTACCGTCCGAATACCGTCGAAGTCTCCGTCAGGATGTAGTCCACCCGAGCCGACCCGTTGTGGCCATCCTGCTGAATGGTCCCCGTCGAGTTCACATAGCTCGTCGGCCCCGTATTCGGCAGCGGCATCGCATTCATCGCCGCCTGCGTAATCGGGTTGATCCGGTTGGCCGGAATCACGTTACCCGGAAACGGCGTCCGGGTCCCGCCCGAGAGCGTATCCGGATCGAAGAACGTCCCCGTCGACTGCGAAAAATTGCCCCGCCGCTCGCCCTCGGTCGGCACCAGAACCGTAGTTAGTCCCACGCCCGCCTGCCGCAGCGTCAGCCGCTCGTAGGCCCCAAACAAGAAAAGCCGATCCTTCCGGATGGGACCTCCCAATGTCCCGCCAAACTGATTCCGTTGGTTCTTCGGTAGCTTCGACGTCACCGAGTTGAACGGCCGCGCATCCAGTTTCTGATTGCGCAAAAACTCCCACGCCGACCCGTGAAATTCGTTCGTTCCCGACTTCGAAACCACGTTGATCTGCGAACCGGACGCCCGGCCATACTGCGCCCCGTACTGCGCGGACTGCACTTGAAATTCGCTCAAACTATCGACGATCGGCACATAACTCAGCGCGTTATAGTCCGGGTCCGTGTTCGACGTGCCATCAAACAGGAACAGGTTATTGTTCGTCCGGCCGCCCGAGGACGAGAATCCGCCCGTCTGGTTCAGCCGCGCCGTATTCTGCTGCACCTGCCGGCCGCCCGAGTTCGCCCCCGGCACCAGCAGCGCCAACTGGATAAACTGGCGTCCATTCAGTGGCAGCGACTTAATCTTCTCTTCCGTAATATTTGTGCCCGACGCCGCCGACTCCGTATTCAGCAGTGTCGCCGCCCCTGTCACTTCCACTGTCTCCGTCGTGGTTCCAATCGCCAACACCGGATTCAGCACCGTGTTCTGCGCCACCTGCAGTTGCACTTGGTTGTCGAGAAACTGCTTGAACCCGTCCGCCTTCACGGTCAAGGAATAGAGACCCGGCTGCAGCAGGTTGAGTTGATATCGCCCTTCGGAACTAGCCACCGTCGTCCGCTTCTGCTGGGTGCCGGTATTCGTTAGCGTCAGGGTCGCGCCGGGCACCCCGGCCGACGATGGATCCTGGACGGTCCCCGTCAACGTGGCAGTATCCGTCTGAGCGAGCGCACCCATGGCCATAGCCAGGACCACCAGCAGATTTTTGAGCATAGCTTAAACATTGCCAGCCCTTCATGACAACAAAAATACGAGCGCGTTAATTCTTCATAACTCCCGCCTCCCGCCGCCGGAATTCCCGCGGCGTGTACCCTGTCAGCCGCTTGAAATCTTTACTAAAGAAGAACCTGTCCCGATACCCCACCTGCTCTGCAATCCACTGCACCGGATCCTCGGTTTCGCCCAGCCTCCGCTGCGCTTGCCGGATCCGCTCCCGCCGCAGCCAGTCAATCGGACTCGTCCCGTAGACTTCCCGGAATCGTCGCGCGAAATGCGACGCGCTCATCCCCGCCTCCCCCGCCAACCCGGCCACGGTCAGGGGCTCAAAGTAGAACAGCTTCATCCGCGCCATCACCTTCCCCAACCCCGCCGGCGCCGCCGCCTCTCCCTCCCCCCCCGCAGCCCATACGACGGCCAACAACCGCGCCACCGCCGCATGAACCCATCCCGCCCCGCCCCCCTCCACCAACCCGAAGATTTCCCGATACACCGGCTCCACCGCCTCCCGCGCCACCCCTTGCACCACCCGCCCCGCCACCATACCCGCCAACTGCTCCACCCGAGGACCTTCCACCCGCA
>JBBQRA010000337.1:0-4845 GCA_038215275.1 Bryobacterales bacterium
CATTGCGCTGCAACTCCTCGACCTGCTTTTGCAACTGCCCGATCACCTGATTCTGTCGCCGGATGATCGCAACCATCTCTTTCCGTGTCAGTCCTTCGAGGTTCTCAAATGCCAAACGTGTCGAACTCACTGCATAGAGTAGGCATGATTCTGAAACATTTTCAACTGCTTTTGTCGATCACACTTGCGTTCCCACCAAGGTTCGCAGTCATTGACCCGCCCGCACCCGCTAACCAAGTACGAAACGATTAATACTGATGTTTATGCTTCCGGCAATTCTTTGCTCGCAGGGTTTTTTCGCCCGTGTCGATGGAAACTGCACTCTATATCAATATTTTGTAAGCACTGGTGCCGTTCGATGCGATATGAGCGGTGAATGCCGCGACGGGTCGTCCTACTTCGTGTCGGTTTGGGCTGGTGCCTGGGCCACCAACTGCCTCCCTTATGCTGATCTCTACGCCGAAACACGCTTTTTGAACGGCCTTCAAAGAGTCACAGCGAACTCTCGATGGGATTACGGCTCATGGAGTGGCGTTGTCAATGTTTGGGCCGACTGCGACGGAGGCTATTCCATCGTCGGCGGCTCAAGCTTTGAGTGCGCGGCTAACTTGTAGACCGTGGCGTTCAGGGCGGGAAGTTGGGAATAGCAACCCATCCCGCCCGCCCCGTCCGAGAGCCCCAGCGCCTCTACTTCAACCGCTCCCGATACTGCTGCCGAGCAAACTCATACGCCCGCGCCATCTCCCCCCGCTCACTCAACTTCACCCGCCCCGTCTTCTGCTGCTCACAAATATCCACCGCCTTCAAACACCACTCAATACTCTTCTTCTCCCGCACCGGATCCTCCCCCACCGTCACCCAAATCGGATTCGTATGCGAACTCGGCAGCACCCTCACCGCCACCCAGGAACTCCGCTCAATCCGCGTCGTGAACTTCACCTCCCGCATCACCCCATCGGCCTCCACCTCCGTCCGCTCCACCGCGACGCCGTTCACGACAAACTCCACCGGCACCTTCCGCGACGTCCCCACCCGCGCCTGCTCCACGTCCCAGTACGGCTTCGCGTTCGCCTTCCGCTTCGGCTCCGGCGTGTCGTTCAACATCGCCGCCACCTGCACCGTCGCCGTCACCCGCGCCGGCCGGCTCAGCTTCACATCCCCCTTCCCCATCTCCACATTGCTCACCCGGAAATCAATCAGATGGCTCCGCCCATCGGACACATAGTTCCGGCCCTCTTTGATCCCTTGAATCCAATCCCCATAGTCCGGCTTCGGCTGCCGCACATAGCTCCGCCCCAATCCCACTTTCGTATCGTAAATGCAAGGAAAATCCGTCTCCCCGCTAATCCGCGTCCGATACCCCGCGTTCAGCGTGTGGTACCAGATGTTCAACTCCCAAGGCCATGGCGTGTCGACGCTCGACAGAAAATCCACCGCCCCATGCGTCACGCTCACAATGTACTCATTCGCCCCAATCCCGTCGAAACGCGGATGGTCATACGACAGCAATTCATCCTTCGGCATCTCCAATCCCCAACCGCTATGCGCAAACCCGGTCACCGCCCCCTGCTTCTTCGCCCATTGCAAAATCGGCAAACCCCACGTCGGCCAATCCTCCAACCGCTGCGTCCCCGGATAGTCCTGCTCCTTCACTCCCAGTAAAACCAGGTGTCCCGTATGGCTCGAAGGATGCCCCGAAATCTCGACGTCATAGCGAATCCGGTTCTCCTCCGTCGACAAAGCATTGTCCTTGCCCTCAAAGAACGTCTTCTGGAAGTACCAACCCGGCCCCCACGTCAGCACGCTCCCAATCTTCAAATCTTCCCCCACCACATGCCGCATCATGTCCTGCGGATACACCCCCTCCGTAGGCCGCTCATAGTGCGAACACCCCGCCGCGTGGATATGGTGGTCGCCCGAAATCCATCCCAGCTTCGCCGGATCCACCCAACGTTCCAGCGCAAACGCCTCCGTCCGATCCACCCGGTCCATCGTCACTTTCCGAAGAATCTTCTGATACTCCGGCCCTCGCGAAACCTCCACCGTATATGTCCCCGGAGGCAACGCCAAGCTCTCGCCATCCGCCCGGTACACCTGCGGATGGAAGAAGAAATCCGGTGCCTTCCGTTTCGCCTGCGACGGATACACCCGCCCTTTCTCATCCTTCACGAGAAACGACGCCGTCGTCGGCCGCCCATCGGTATCCTTCACGCGCAGCGTCAACTTCGCCGCCGGCGTAATCCGGAACAGCACGTCCACCTCGCTTCGGAACCCTAAATCCTGCGTCCCCTGCCCAACGTCGAAAACCAGCTTGCCCTCCCGCTGCCCCGCCTCCCGCGCATAGATCTGGATCACCCGGTACTCCACCTCCAACCCCGACAGATGCACCTTCAACGGCTGCCGTGTATAGCTCTGAATCTCCATCCACCGACGGTTTCCCGTATTCGCATTCTGATTCTGCATCGGCCCCGCGTTCGGCGAATCCACCCCCACCGCCGCTGTCAACCCGGCCTGGTTATGGACTTTCACAAGGAAGCTCCGCCACCCCTGTTCGAGAAGCTCCGGCTTAGCCGGCCCCTGCTGCACTTTCACGCGAGCTTCCGGATTAATCTCCAACCCGACAAGACAGTGCTTATCGAGAATCTCCTGAATCTTCTCGACCGAAGCCCCGGCTAGCGCGGCCTTCTCGGCAAACGGCTCCCCTGTCAATTCGAGGGCCTGCACAATCCGTTCCGCCTGCGCCGCGAGCGGTTGCCGCTCCACGGTCGCAATCACCGGCAACACTTCCGCCCGCAAAGCAAGCGCACAGAGAAATCCAAACCAGAGTCGCATAGCGACCTAATCTTATCTCACCGCCACGAGCCTTTTCTCATTCCGCACAAACAACGTCCCATTCGCCAACGCCGGATAAGCCCGCACCGTCCCATCCAGAATCTTGAACTCGTTCAACTTCTTATACCCCTTCGGCGATGCCTCCGCGATCACCAACTCCCCCTTCTCCCGCATCACCACCAACTTCCCTCCCACCAGCAAAATACTCCCCGCCCCAAACCGCATCGTCGACCACTTCACGTTCCCGCTCTTCATTTCAATACACCGCAGCTCCGGCCCCATCTCCTGCCGCCCGTGGTACCCATACAAATACCCATCTTTATAAACCGGCGTAGCATAATGCGCGCTCAACGCTTCATCTCCGCTCCACAGCGGCTTCAGCGGCGTCTTCGTCAAATCCACCAGCGCCGCCCCCACCTCATAGCTCGCAGTCAAAAACACCTGGTCCCCCACCACCACCGGCGTCGCCGCGTTCACAGTCGTGTTCGACCGCGCCCGCCACCGCATCTGTCCTCTCACCTTCCCCGAATCCACGTTCAACACCACCAACCCCGTCCGCGTAAAAAACACCGCCTCGCCATTCTTGTAAGCCACCGGGCTCGAATACCCCGCCTCGTCCGTCGTCGCCGTCCACAAAACCTTCCCCGTCGAAACCGCAAACGCCGCAATCCCCGCTTTCCCCCCCACCTGCAGCATCACCCGGTCCCCCATCACCAACGGCGCCGATGCCTGCCCGAAATACTGCTTCTCCACCTCGAACACCTTCATCGTCGAAACCTGCCACAGCGCCTTCCCCGTCCCTGCATCCAACGCCGACAACACCCCGTGCGCCCCATGCAAAAACACCCGCCCCCCGCTCACCACCGGCACCGCCCTTGGCCCCTCATCGAACCCGAAATCATCCCGATAATTCGTCGGAACCGCCGTCCGCCAACGCGTCTTCCCCGTCTCGGCGTCCATCGCCTCGCAGATCTCCTCCTCCCCCACCCGATGGTACAGATACACCTTCCCCTCGCTCACCACCGGCCCCGCAAAACCCGCCCCCACATCCCGGCTCCAAACCACTTTCCCTACAGGCGAAAAATCCGCCTCGTCTGAAATCCCGTTCCGGTGCGGCCCCAAATGCTGAGGCCAGTCCGCCGCCCCCAGACCAACCACAAACGCAAAAAACACAAATCGAGTCATGGCGATTCAGTATCCTATACAGATGAGTCGTCTTGCCGTCTTGTTCTTTTTCTTCCTCGCTCTCCTCCCCGCTCAAACCCTCCGCGGCCTCCTCAGTGTCACCGTCCGCGACGGCTCCAAAGCCATCGTCCGCGACGCCAATCTAGTCCTGACCCACACCGCCACCGGCCGCACCTGGAACGCGCGCACCGACTCCGCCGGCGCCTTCTCCTTCGCCCTCCTCCCCCCCGGTGACTACAAAGTCACCATCGACTCCCCCGGCTTCCGCCGCTCCGTCACCAACGTCTCCCTCCACGTCAATCAGGAGCAAAGCGTCGAACTCCTCATCCAGCCCGGCGACCGCACCGAAACCATCGAAGTCTTCGCCCCCGACGAGCTCCTCAAGACCGACACCCAATCCCTCGGCGCCACCATCCAGAACCGCCAGATCGTCGACCTCCCTCTCGACGGCCGCAACTTCCAATCCCTCGTCCTCCTCGTCCCCGGCGTTACCCTCCCCGCCCAAGGCTCCTCTGGCACCGTCCGTGGCGACTTCACCTTCAATGCCAACGGCGCCCGCGACTCTGCCAATAGCTTCACCCTCGACGGCGTCTACAACGGAGACCCCAAACTCAACGGCGTCGGCGTCACCCCCTCCGTCGATGCCATCCGCGAATTTGAAGTCCTCACCGGCAACTACGACGCCTCCTTCGCCCGCAACGCCGGCGGCCAGGTCAACGTTGTCCTCAAGTCCGGCACCAACGCCCTCCATGGCTCGCTCTATCACTTCTTCCGCAATCAAGCCATGGACGCCCGCAACTTCTTCGCCCCCGCCGGCCCGGACCCCCG
>JBBQRA010000338.1:0-4830 GCA_038215275.1 Bryobacterales bacterium
CCCACTTAATCAACGACTTGCCCGCGAGCGGCTTGGACAATTATCCTCCTGCTTGATGCCGCCGCCGCGTGGCATGATCTCTTTCCTGGGTGGTCAACTCTATTCGGGCAGAGGTGGTCAATTTCCCGTGAGCGCCGAGGCACTAGGGCCATATCCGTGGCCCGGTAGACCTCTCCCATCCCGCCTTCGCCCAGCAGACCAATAATCCGGTACCGTCAGCCAAGCAGAGTCCCCGAAACGAACCGGCTCTCCTCGTCCGCCGCGGAACTCTTCAACTTCAGGAGCGAGTCCGTTTGCGTGGTGGTGACGTCGGGAAGCCGCTCGATTTGGTCTAATGATACTTCGAATGCTTGCTTATTCTGTCTATGGCGAATTGGTCGAAGCCCGGATCATCTCAGGCTATGGGATCCGGGTGGTTATCAGGGATGTACAGGACCCGCTGACCGGCGATCTCGACGGCGCCGAGATCCACCTCGACTACTTACTCAGCCCCGAAGACCGGCTCTTCCTCCTCGGCCACTTATTCGGCCTTACGGTGCAATGGAACGTTCATCCTGACGCCTTCGAGATAGGCAAACTGCGCCATCCTCCGGTTCCGGAGCAGGACTTGCCTCCGGTGATTGCGTACGAACGCCAAGCCGCGGCGTATGCGCTGACGCTCTTCCACGAGGTCGGCATCCACGATGCCGACCAGTGGTTTTCGGACTTTACGGCCTGCGATATGGCCTATCTCACACACTTCTACCGCACCGGCGAGAAGCGACCCTTCCGCGAGTTTTGGGCCGACGGCTCCCCTCTGATTCTGCCGATCCCGGTGCCCCCGTTCCGGCCGGCAGCCCGGATCCTCCGCCGCGATGGCGTCGTGATCTAAGTGAGAATGGCGCGCTTCACTTCGCCGTGGACGTCCGTCAGCCGGAAGTTCCGGCCTTGGAATTTGTAAGTCAACTTCGTGTGATCGAAGCCAAGTTGATTCAAAATCGTCGCATGTAAGTCGTGGACGTGGACCTTATCCTTGGCGACATTGAAGCCGAGCTCATCGCTTTCGCCGTAGGTGATGCCGGGCTTGAAGCCACCGCCAGCCATCCACATCGTGAAGGCGTTCGGATGATGGTCGCGGCCATCGCTGCCGCCCTGTACCATCGGGGTCCGGCCGAACTCGCCGCCCCAGATCACAATCGTATCGTCGAGCATCCCGCGCTGCTTCAGGTCCTGCACCAGAGCCGCGCAGGCTTGGTCGGTGTCCTTGCAATTCTGCGTGATGTCTTTGACGAGATTGCCATGCTGATCCCACGCTTCGTGGAAGATCTGCACGAACCGCACGCCGCGCTCGCTCAGCCGCCGGGCCAGCAGCACCGTGTTCGCAAAGCTGGGTTTGGCCGGGTCGGCTCCGTACATGTCGAGGATGTGTTTCGGCTCCTGTGTGAGGTCCATCACCCCCGGCGCGCTCATTTGCATCCGGTACGCCATCTCGTAGCTCGAGATGCGGGTCGCGATCTCTGGGTCGCCCGTCGAATCGAGCTTCATCTGATTGAGGCGCTTGATCGACTCGAGCGAGTCCTGCTGCAGTTGATTGTCGACCCCGGCCGGATTCGAGAGATAGAGCACCGGGTCGCCGGTCGAACGGAATTGGACTCCCTGGTGGGTTGTGGGAAGGAACCCAGAACCCCAGCAGGAGTTGCCGCCGCTCGGGCCCTTCTTCCCGGTGGAGAAGACGACGAACGCCGGCAGGTCTTTCGACTCGCTGCCCAGGCCATAGGTGACCCAGGAGCCGACGCTCGGACGTCCGAAGATCATCGCGCCGGTGTTCATCAGGATCTGCCCCGGTGCGTGATTGAACGCATCGGTCGACATGCTTTTGACGATGGTGATGTCGTCGACGGTCTTGCTGAGGTACGGCAGCAGGTTGGTCAATTCCGCGCCGGACTGGCCGTACTTGGCGAATGGAAACTTGGGACCGAGTAGCTTCGAATTCGGGTTGATGAACGCGGCGCGATAGCCTTTGAGCAACTCGGCCGGAGGGAGTTGGCCGTCGAACTTGGCGAGCTGCGGTTTGTTGTCGAACATCTCCAGATGGCTGGGAGCCCCGGCCATGAAGAGGAAGATGACGCGTTTGGCTTTCGGCGCAAAATGGGGCTGTTGATTGGTGGCGGCGAGGGCGTTCATCGCCATCGCGCCAAGGCCTACACCGCACTGCTCAAAGAACCACCGCCGGCTGATTTTCGACATGACTTATTCCTTCGTGATCGTTTCGTCGAGGTTGAGGAGGACGCGGGCGACGGCCGTCCAACCGGCCGCCGTCGCGGCCGGGACGCCGGCTGGCGGGTCGCCGCCGAGGAGTTCCTTCGGGTTGAGGCTGCCGCTCGAGAATCGCTGGGTTTGCTTTTCGAGCAAAGCCAACAGGATGGTGCGTTCCTCCGCCATCGGTTTGCGGGACGCGACACGGCGGAAGGCGAAGTCGACGCGCAGCGCGTCGGTCTTGCCGCCTTCGCGGAGAGTCTTCAGCGCCAGCGCCCGGGCCGCTTCGATGAACATGGGTTCGTTCAGCGCGGTGAGCGCCTGTAGCGGGGTGTTCGACCGGGAGCGGCGCACACAGGCGACGTCGCCGTTCGGGGTATCGAAATTGGAGAGCATCGGGTAGGGCACCGAGCGGTAGCGGTGCGTATAGACCGCCCGGCGATACCGATCGTCGCCCTTCTCCTCGTTCCAGATTTTCGGCCCGTACGAGTTGGGGGGAAGGAAGAGGAACTCCGGCGCAGCGGGGTATACGGCGGGGCCGCCGATCTTCGGATTGAGCAGGCCGGCCGCGGCGAGTGTGATGTCGCGCACCACTTCGCCTTCCACCCGGAAGCGAGGGCCACGGGCGAGCCACCGGTTGAATTGATCCTTCGTGAGCAGTTCGGGGGTAGTCTTTGAACTTTGTTTGTAGGTCGCGCTCGAAACGATGAGCCGATGGAGCTTCTTCGTGCTCCAGCCGGACTCCATGAATTCGACAGCGAGGAAGTCGAGCAGCTCCGGATGCGAGGCGATGTCGCTTTGCTTGCCGAGATCTTCGGGCGTGGTGACGAGGCCTTGGCCGAAGTAGGCCTGCCAGACGCGATTGACGAAGGCGCGGGCGGTAGTTGGGGCTTGGCGATCGACTAGCCATTTGGCGAAGGTCAGCCGCGTGGATTCGGCATCGGCCGGGAGTTGATTGAGGAAGGCGGGCACGCCGGGTTTGACTAGTCTGCCCGGCTTCAGAAAGTCGCCGCGGAGCAGGAGTTTGGTATCGCGCATGGACTCGCTGCGGCTCATCACCAGTTGCGAGGTTGGCTCCGGGTGCTGCCTCCAGAGGGCGTCGATGGCTTCGTTTTGTTCTTTCCACTCGGGCACGGTCTGCCGCCAGGTGGAGAAGTTCAACGCTCCTTGCGCGGAGGCGTCGGCGGTGGTTGTGGCGGACAGGCGCATGCGGCCCAGATTGTTGTTCTGGTTGTCGTCGCTGTTCCAGCCTCCGTGGTTCTGTTTGAGGTAGATGTTGAGGACAGTGCCTTGGGGGTAGCCGAAGGGCTTTTCCGTGATGAAGACGGCCTGGCGGGGTTGATTGCGGCGGCCGGGGCCGGCGTCGATGCCCCAGGCGGTTTTTTCGTCGCCGTCGATGGCGTAAGAGATCGGGCCAAGGAGGCGTTTTGAGTTATCGGTCTTGTCCCAGTAGATGGGCTTGATCGGCGTGGGGGCCATCTCGAAGTCGGCCGAGGCGCGGACGAATTTGATTTTTTCGATTTTCTCGGGTGTGTCCTGCGGGGCGATTTCGAGTTCGATTTCGGTGAGCGCGCCGGTGCCTTCGATGGACCGGCCGGGCCCTCCGTGGGGCAGATTCGGGTCCTTGAGGAGTTCGACGCGGATCGCGTTAAGCCCGGTTTCGGTGCTTTTGACGACCATCTTGGCGCGATGGCGCGTGGGAGCGTAGCCGGAGGCGAGCATAGAGCCGTCGCCCATTGGCAGGTACTTCTGGCCACCGGTGGAGATGTCTTCGACGTCGGGCGTGAGGGTGGTCCAGGCGGGTTGGGGTTTGGCGGTGGCGGCCATGCGCTGGCGCCAGTCGGGATTCTTGTGTTGGAGGTCGTCTTCGATTTCTTTGATGCGGCGGAAGATGTCCGCGCGCTGCATCTGCTGTTCGGGGGTATAGACGCTGACGCTGCCTTCGGCGGAGTCATTCAAGTAAGCGAAGATCTTGTAGTACTCCTCCTGGGTCAGCGGGTCGAATTTATGATTGTGGCACTGGGCGCAGCCGATGGTGACGCCGAGGATGCTCTTGCCTACCGTGTCGACACGGTCGAACATGGCTTCCATACGGAACTGTTCGGGGTCGACGCCGCCTTCCTCATTGATCATCGAATTGCGGAGGAAACCGGTGGCGACGATTTGGTCTTGGGTTGCGTTGGGGAGCAGGTCTCCGGCGAGTTGCTCGATGATGAATTGCGAGTACGATTTGTCGTCGTTGATGGCTTTGATGACCCAATCGCGGTAGAACCAGACGAAGCGTTGTTTATCTTTTTCGAAGCCGTCGGAGTCGGCGTAGCGGGCTGCGTCGAGCCAGTGGCGGCCCCAGCGCTCGCCGTAGTGTGGGCTAGCCAAGAGTCGCTCGACGAGTTGCTCGTAGGCGTCCGGCCGCGAGTCATTCACAAACGCGTCGACCTCGGCAATCGTCGGCGGCAATCCGTCCAGGTCGAGCGACATCCGCCGGATGAGCGTGGTGCGATCGGCTTCGGCCGCTGGTTTTAGTTGTTCGCGATCGAGCCTGGCCAGGACGAACCGATCGATGTCGTTTTTCGGCCAGGCCGCGTTCGAGACAGC
>JBBQRA010000339.1:0-4818 GCA_038215275.1 Bryobacterales bacterium
TCGATCCCCAGCCCCGGCGCCGTCGGCGGCACCGCCTGGCCCCCCACAATCGGAATCTGCCCGCTCACCACCTCCGCCCGCCACGGCACATCCTTCCGCACCACTTCCTGAATCAGATAATTCGGCGTCGCAAACGCCACATGCGTACACGCCGCCGTCGAAATCGGCCCCTGCGGGTTATGGCACGCTACTGACATCAGGTACGTCTCCGCCATCGCCGCAATCCGCCGCACCTCGCTGATCCCGCCGCAGTGCGAACAATCCGGCTGCACCACTGCACAGGCCCGCTTCTCAAATAACTCCCGGAACTCCCACCGGCCCACCAACCGTTCCCCCGTCGCAATCGGGAACGGAAGCGCCCGCGCCACCTCCACCAGCCCGTCAATCGACTCCGGCCAACAAGGCTCCTCATACCAGTAGAGGTTGTAGTCCACCAGCATCTTGCCGAACTGAATCGCCGCCGCCGGCGTCGTCCGCGCGTGCAGGTCCAGCATGATGTCCACATCGTCGCCCGCCGCCAACCGCATCGCCTCCACGCACTTGGCTGCTTTCTTCAAGGTCCCCGCCCGCTCCACCGGATCCGAAATCGGAATCGGCATCGACTTCACCGCCGTGAACCCCTCCTCCATCGACATCAGGATCCGCTCCCCGAAATACCCCGGGTCCGACGCCCCGTAGATGTCCTCCAGCTTGCCCCCGCCCAGATGGTCGTAGAAGCGCAGAGTATCCCGCACCGGCCCGCCGAGCAATTCATGCACCGGCTTACCCACCTCTTTCCCCTTGATATCCCACAGCGCCTGATCGATCCCGCTGATCGCCGTGTAGTTGATGATGCCCCCGCGCCAGAAATACTGCCGGTGCATAATCTGCCACAAATGCTCAATCCGCCGCGGATCCTGCCCAATCAGCAGCACGGCCAGGTCTTCCACCGCCCCCACCACGCTCTTCGTCTTCCACTCGAGCGTCGCCTCGCCCCACCCGTAAAGGCCCGCCTGATCGGTCTCCACCTTTACGAAAATCCAGTTGCGCATCCGCGCATGTACGACTTTAGTTAGTATTCGGGTTATTTTCATCGTGCGCTCCCGCGCCGGATCCACCTCCGGCGCGGGCTTCCTCGCAACGATGATTATTTCACGACGTCCTTGCTGTTGCTGATCACCCGGTCAATCATGCCGTATTCAATGGCTTCATCGGCCCGGATAATGTAGTCGCGCTCCACGTCGCGGGCGATCTTTTCTACCGACTGCCCCGTCGCGTCCGACAGAATCTTGTTCAACGAATCGCGCATCTTCAGAATTTCCCGCGCGAAAATGTCGATCTCCGTCGCCTGGCCCGCCAAACCTTGCATGGAAGGCTGATGGATCAAAATCCGCGAATTCGGCAGCGAATACCGTTTGCCCTTCGTGCCGCAAGCCAGCAGGACGGCGGCCATCGACGCAGCCTGACCCACGCAGTACGTCACGATATCCGGCTGCACCAGATTCATCGTGTCCAAAATCGCCAGTCCGGCCGTAATTGAACCACCCGGAGAGTTGATGTAAATCGAGATGTCCCGCTCCGGGTCCTCCGCCGCCAGGAAGAGAATTTGGGCGATAATGACATTCGCCACCTGATCATCAATCGGGGTTCCCAGGAAGATGATGTTCTCTTTCAATAAACGGGAATAAATATCGTAGGTGCGTTCCCCCCGTGAGGTCTGCTCTACAACATAGGGCACGTAGCCAAAGTTCTGCATGGGGCTATTCAAACTCTCCTGATACCGGCGGCAAAGTCCATACCCGCCACCGTCTTTTCACCATACCATGCCGCTCCGCGCCCGCCGCTCACCCTCAGATTTCTCTGTCGCTCAAAAAAAGTTGCCTCGCGCTCTGGCACAACCGCCGATCTCGGTTATCATAAACCAATCTCTCTCACCCCAAGGTTGTCGGGCTCCCAAGCTAGATTTGCACTACTGCTGCCCCTTGTTTGTGCCGATATGGACTGAGGGGAGCGTGGGCTATCCCCCTCGCTGAATTGAATGAAAATCCTAATTGCGGACGACAGTAGCGTTTCTCGTCATCTCCTTGGCAGTATGGTCAAGAAGTGGGGGTACGATGTCATCTCCGCTTCCGATGGTACTCGGGCGTGGGAAGTACTAAGTGGGCCCGACGCGCCCCGCCTCGCTATCCTCGATTGGATGATGCCCGGACTTACTGGTCCCGAGGTTTGCGAGAAGGTCCGGGGCAAGGGGGGCGAATCTTACATCTACATCCTCCTGCTCACCGGCCGCACCCAAAAAGAGGATGTCATCGAAGGCATGACGGCCGGCGCTGACGACTACGTCGTCAAGCCCTTCGATCAGCAGGAACTGCGCGTCCGTCTCCGCGCCGGACGGCGCATCGTGGAACTGCAGGACGAACTTCTCTCCGCCAGGGAAGCACTCCTCCACCAGGCCACGCACGACGCCCTCACCGGCCTCAAGAACCGCGCCCGCATCCGCCAGGTCCTCGCCGAACGTATGGAGGCGGCCCGAAGTACCGGTGCCCCCGTTGGCGTCATCATGCTCGACCTCGACCGGTTTAAAAGCATCAACGACACCTATGGCCACGCCGTGGGCGACGCCGTTTTGATCGCCGCCGCTTCGCGGATCCAGGGCACTCTCTCCGACTCAGATGCAATTGGCCGGGATGGCGGTGAGGAGTTCCTGCTCGTCACCTCGCGGCCTACAGAAACCCTGGCTGAGCTCGCCGAAAGCGTCCGCCAAGCCGTCTCTGCCGAGCCTGTCGTCGTCGGCGATCTCGCTCTCCCGATCACCGCCAGCCTCGGCTACGCCCGCCTCTCTCCCCGCGCCGACGCCGATATCCTCCTCCGCGCCGCTGACGAAGCCCTCTACCGCGCCAAGCACAACGGCCGGAACCGCATCGAGCCCGGCCAGGTCGAAGGCGGCTGATCTCCCGATTTCAACCGTTCATCCGAAAATCCGCTAGCCTAGCTTCATCCGGTTCTACGCTGGCCTCATGAACACCGCCATCGTCCTCCACGCTCCGTCCGGCCCCGTCCTCTCCCGCGGCCACCAGTCCTTTGCGCTCTATCTCCGCGCCGCGCTTCTCGGCGTCCTGCTCGGCCTGCTCACTCTCCGGCCGGATACCTGGGGCCAACATCGCGTCGGCTTCATGCTCCTATCCGCCGCCGCCGGCATCGTCGCCGCCGCCCTGTGCACCCTACCCCAACGCTTCCCTTTCCTGCGGCAGCGCCCCTGGCTCCTCGGTCTGTCCGCAGCCGCTGGCCTCGGCGCCGCGTTCCTGCTCCAAGCCGCGGCCTTCCGCGCTCTGGATCCCTCTCGGCCCGCCACCAACGACCTGCTGCTCTTCTTCGGACTTCTCGGCGGTGGCCTCTCGCTTCTCCTTTTCTACGCCGAACACCGCCACGCTCGCCGCCAACTCGCCGCCTCCCGTGCCCAGGCCCGGTCTCTCGAGTCCCAAATCCGTCCTCATTTCTTCTTCAACACCCTCAACACCATCTCCGCCATCATCCCCGACCAGCCCGCCGAAGCCCAGCGCATCCTCGGCCAGTTTGCCAATCTGTTTCGGGGAGCCATGGCGGGAGCCGATGGGCAACCCGTCCCCCTGACCACCGAACTCGCTCTCGTTCGCGACTATCTCGAGATCGAACGCGCCCGTTTTGGCGACCGCCTCCGGTTCACCTTGCCCGACCCAGCCTCTCATCCGAATCTCCTAATCCCGGCCCTCACTTTGCAACCGCTCGTGGAGAACGCGGTTCGCCACGGCATTGCCAAGCGTCTCGACGGCGGCGAAATCCTCGTCACCCTCACGGCTGACGCCGATGCCTATCAGATCGTGATCACCAATCCTGTCGACGAACCGCCCTCGCTGACCTACGAAGCTCTTCTCCCCCCCGGCCACTCCCTCCGCCTGCTTTCCGAGCGTCTGAGGCTCCTCAATGGCCGCCACGCCTCTCTCACCGCCGCCTTCGCCAACGGCCTGTTTCAACTCACGCTTCTGCTCCCCCGGACCAGCTCCAAATGCAGGCGCTAATCGTCGACGACGAGGAGCCCGCCCGCCGGGCTCTCCGCCGCCTCCTCGCCACCCACCCGGCCATTTCCACCATCGCCGAAGCCATCCACGGCGTCGACACCCTCGAACAACTCGCCACCGCCCGGCCGGACGTGCTTTTCCTCGATATCGAAATGCCCGGCCTCTCCGGCTTCGATCTCCTCGCCCAACTCCCCGCCGCTCCCCCCGTAGTCTTCGTCACTGCTTTCGACTCCTACGCCGTCCGCGCCTTTGAAGCCAACGCCGTAGATTACCTTCTCAAGCCCGTCCAACCCGCCACCCTCGCCCGGGCCATCGACCGCCTCGCCACTCGCCAGCCCATCCCCGACCTGTTCCGCCAACTCCAGTCCGCCCTCGGCCATCCTGCGCCCGCCAAGCTCGCCGCCCGCCGCGGCCCGCGCGTGGTCCTGCTCAATCGCCGCGAAATCCTTTACGCCCAAGCTGAGGACGGCCTTGTTTTCTTCCACACCGCCACTGAAAAGCTGCTGACGGACCGGACGATCGCCGAACTCGAAACCCTCCTCCCGGGCCTCGAGTTCGCCCGCATCCATCGGAACGCGCTGGTCCAACTCGACGCCATCCGCGAAATCTTCCCGTGGCTCTCGGCCGGCGCGTGGCGCGTCCGCTTGCACAACGGCGTCGAACTTGACGTCAGTCGCGAACGAGCCCGCGAGCTCCGCACCGCCTTCGGCTTTTAGTAGAGAGAGCGATCGTCCGCCCCCAATCCTCCGTCGGCCTCCTGCGGGACCGCCAGATTCCGACCCAC
>JBBQRA010000340.1:0-4747 GCA_038215275.1 Bryobacterales bacterium
AAGTCCCACATCTCCAGCAGCAGATCGTCAACCGCCTCGCTACCATCCCCGGCGTCGAATCCGTCGGCATCGCCAACTCCCTGCCCACGGACGGCAACAACAGCAACGACCCCATCTTCGCCGAAACGAAGTCCTACCGCGCCCGCACCGCCTTCACGCTCACCATGCTCGCCATTGCCGCTGGCATGGCGTTGCTTCTGGGTTTGATCGGCATCTACGGCGTCCTCTCCTACTCCGTCACCCAGCGCACCCGCGAAATCGGCATCCGACTCGCCCTCGGCGCGCCCCGTTCCAATGTCCAGGGCCTCTTCCTCCGCTACGGCCTCACGCTTTCCGCCATCGGCGTCCTCTGCGGCATCGCCGCGGCCGTGCCCATCAGCCGCATGCTCGGCAGTCTGCTTTTCGAAGTCAGCCCGGCCGACCCGCTCACGTACGCGTCCGTCGCCGCCCTGCTCCTCGCCGCCGCCGCGATCGCCGCATACCTCCCGGCCAGCCGCGCCACGGCAGTCGATCCCTTGACGTCGCTGCGCGACGACTAACTACTTCTTCAGCGTCGGATAGGTAATCCCCAGCTGCTCCAGATACGTTCCGTACTTGGCCGGGTCGTAGTAGAACTTCCGCATTTGCTCCCGATACTTGGTCATCTTCTCCTGGTTCAGCTCCACCGCCGGCTGGTCCGTCTCCGCCATCAGCGGCTGATACTTCAAGTCCTTCGTCTGGACTTCGTTGAAGTACTTCCACGCCTCGGTCAGCAACTCCGGCCGCAGCAGATAATCCAGCGCCGTCGTCGCCTGCACCTTCGCGCCCGTCGCGGACCCCTTGTGCGCAATCGGTGTCGCCTCCGCAATTGCATTGGCCCAGTGGTGCCCTGGCAGGTTCGGAATGTTCGCCGGATAGCGCAGATAGGTCATCGGCACAATCCACGAGATATCGCCGACATCGTCCGTCCCTCCGCCCTTCCACGGCTCCGGCGCTTTCAACTCCTGCACCTTGTCCTTCAACGGCTCCACCTTCGGCGCCCGGATCTCCCGCTGCAACTCCTTTGCCAGCAACTGGTCGGCATCGCTCCACGTGGGCATCCCCACCATCTGAATGTTCTTCTGCTGCGTCTCGGCCACCGGCTTGTTGAAGTGCGTCGGCCATGCCTGCCCCACCACCCGCTGCGACACCGTCGTACTCGTCGCCATGGCCGCCGCCTTCGCCATCGTCGCGCCGAACTCCTGCATCTCCTTGATCCGCGGGAAATCCTCTTCGCGGAAGTAGTACCAAACCGTCGCCTCCTGCGGCACTACGTTCGGCTGATCGCCGCCGTTGGTGATCACGTAGTGCGAACGCTGCTCCGGCCGCAGATGCTCCCGCTTGAAGTTCCACATCGTGTTCATCAGTTCCACCGCATCCAGCGCGCTCCGCCCCCGCCAAGGCGCACCCGCCGCGTGCGCCGATTCGCCCTTGAACGTAAACTGAATCGAAACCAGCCCGCTATTGTTATGCGCGTGCCCGTAGTCCGTCGCCAGTTCATGCCCTACGTGGCAGCCCAGCATGATGTCCAGATCTTTCATCAGCCCGGCCCGGATGTAGTACGCCTTCGTCGCCACCAGCTCCTCCGCCACGCCCGGATACAACTTCAACGTGCCCGTGATCTTGTGCTTGATCATCAACTCCTTCAGCACAATCGCCGCCACCACGTTCACCGCGTTCCCCGTGTTGTGCCCTTCGCCATGGCCCGGCGCGCCCTCAATCAGCGGATCGTGATACGCCACCCCCGGCTTCTGCGACGCCCGCGGAATCCCGTCCAAGTCCGTGATGAAGCCAATCACCGGCTTGCCCTGTCCGTACGTGGCGATCCATGCCGTCGGCATCCCCGCCACGCCCCGCTGCACAGTAAATCCGTTCTTTTCGAGGATCCCCGTCAAATACTTCGACGTCTCGACCTCCTGAAAGCCGAGTTCGCCGAAGCTGAACACCGAGTCCACAATTTCCTGCACCATCTTCTGCCGGGCTTCCACCCCGGCGATGGCTTCTTTTTTCAATTGCTCAAGGTTGGGTGTCTGCGCGAACAGAGCGCTCGAAAGGAGGAGCAGGGCAGTGAGCTTCATAGCCCACTAGCTTACCGCCGCGCGTGCTGGCTTTGCGCCGGGGCGTTATAGCGGACGCTCAACTGCGGAGTCATCAGCTTCTCGCCGCCCTTCTGCTTCGATTGCAGACAGCTCTCAAGCATGCCCGAAGCAATCAGTGTCCGCGCCGCCGGATACGGCGCCCGGCCAGTCACCATCATCTCTTCGATCTTGCTCACTAGACATGCCGAATACGTCACGTTAGGCACCGGCGTCAGCAGAAACTGCGTTGACATCGTTCCGCGCCCGCTGACCTTCGCCGCAAACGTGAAGTCCTTCACGGCGCCGTTCAACATCAGCAACGTCGTCTTCAACCCGTCGTTATGCTCAATCAGATACGCCGCCGGCTTCGCCACCAGTTTCTTCAGTTCGCCCGTCCGCACCAAGTCCTGCGTCCGCCCGTCTTTCTCCGTCAACCCCAATGGCGTATCGCTCCGCGACAGCGCCGAGATCAGCAGGTCTTTCGAATACGGCGCATTCCAAGCGGCTTCGCCTTCCAGCAACTGCACCGACTTCACACCCGTCTCGCCGCCCTTCCGCCGCTCGATCATGCACTGCATCGCTTCGAGCGCATGGTAGTCCATCGGGTCCGATCCGCCCACGCCCACCATCAGCGCTTCGTCGATCTGGCTCCCCAACGGAATCTCAATATCCGGCAGCCGCCACGTCACCGGCAGGGACGAACCCGCCAACACCGGGAACTTCAACCGCTTGGCCGCGTCGAGCATCCACTTGGCTTTGTCGAAGCTGAACGAAAGGTGCTTATCGTTGTAAATCGGCACCACGCGCCCGTCTCTCTCAAACACCTCCGTACACTGCTTGAAGAACTCATAGCGCGGGTAGAGCACCTGCCCCAATTCGTTCTTGGCGTACTCGCCGTGCTCACAGATGATCACCACGCCATCCACGGCCAGCTTGTCCGTGCCGCACCGCAACGTCTCGGCGATCGTCGGGTAGACTTTGAACCCAAACTCCTTGGCCCGCTCCTCGCTCTGGTCGCCCTTCGGCTTCTGGTCGACATAGAGCGACACCACCTGCACATCCGGCTTGTGCCACTTGCCTTCGTGCGGATAGCCAATCAGGAAGCGGTCACCCATGTGCTGCGCGTGCGAGAGGTAACGGTAAATGCTCGAAACGATAGCGATGCGCTTCATTAGCTTCTCCAGAACGTGGATTCTTTTGTCGCCTGGTAGCGAATGCCCAGGTGCGGCGTCTTCAGCTGCTTCTCGCCCTGGAACAGGCTCTCGACGCCCGCCGCCGTCAGGCCCGTCGTCAGCAGCGTGCGCTCCAGCGGGTAGGTCTCTTTCCCTGTCAGATACATCAACTCGGCGTTGTAAACCAGCGGGCTGAAGAAGTTCGCCAGCGTGGTCCGCCCGTCCGGCATCGGCAGGTACATCTGGGTCGAAAACAGGTCCTTCTGCCCGGTGATCTTGGCCGAGAAGTTGAAGTCGCGGATCAACCCGCTCATCAGAATCATCGTCGACATCAACCCGTCGGCGTGCTTATAGCGGTACGCCACCGGGTTCTTCACAATGCGTTTCATATCGTCGAGCGTGGGGAAGATGTTGTTGAAGCCTTCTCGTGCTGGCACCAACGTATGGCTCCGGCACAGCGCCGCTTCCACAAGCTCCGTCGGCCACACCTTCTCCTGGTACGCCTTCCAGAAATTCTCCCCGCGATACGCCTGCACCCATTCGACGCCGGCCTCGCCGCCGCGCCGCCGCTCCACCATGCCCTGCGCCGTTTCGAGGCCGTGGAAGTCGTAGCTATCCACGCCGCCGTAGCAAACGCACATGGCCTCTTCCACGCGCGCGGCCGTGGGGAATTCGAGCGACGGCGTTCGCCATGTCACCGGCAGGCTCGACCCCGCCATCAGCGGGAACTTCATCCGCCGCGCCGTGTCGTACATCTCCTTGGCCCAATCCCAGTTCCACGAAAGGTGCTTATCGTTGAAGACCGGCACGACGCGCCCGCTAGACTCGAACACCTTCACGATCTCTTTGAAGAACTCGTAGCGCGGATACTTCGTTTGACCCTTCTCGTTTCGTTCATACTTGCCGTGTTCCCCGACGAGCATCACGCCATCGACGGCCAGTTTTCCCGTGCCGCTGGTCAACGCCTCGGCGATGGTCGGATAGACCTTCATGCCGGGGAAGCGCTTCGCCCGGTCCTCGGTCAGGTCGCCGTTGGGATGTTGGTCCACATAGAGCGAGACCAGGTCCATTGCCGGATGATGGTGTTCCCCGTCCCAGCCGTAGCCTTCTAGAAAACGGTCCACGATATGCTGCCCGTGGGAGAATTTTCGGTACTCGGTTATGATGGCGGCGATCTTGGGGCGGTTGGGAGCCCAAGGCAACGCCGCCGAGGCGAGGATTTGCCGGCGCGTAAGCTGCATACAGATACGTTACCGAAGATTAGGAAGGCCCGAGCCCAAATTCTGAGGGCCTTCCAGCCGGCCGGACGAAGGAATCGCGTATCAGCGTAGGCCCGCCCCTTCGCCCTCACACGCCCCCCTACGACAACAACAGCTCTAGATCCTCCGGCTTCAGGTTCGAAACCAGCGCGTTGTCCTCGCTCAGAATGGCCGTCGCCAGCTCCCGCTTCGTATTCTGCAACTCCAACACCCGCTCCTC
>JBBQRA010000341.1:0-4719 GCA_038215275.1 Bryobacterales bacterium
GCTTCGAGCTCACCCGGTAGTCGTCCTGCAGAAAGAAGGCGTAATACTTGTTCAAAATCGAAACGCCCGTGTTCTGGTCCACGCTCCCACTCACCGCCGTCCCCAACAACATCGATGCCATCGGAAATCCCGTCGTCGCCAGGGGCGTATCCGCTCGCGGCCCGTTTGTCCACGCATTCGTAAAGCTATAGGTTCCCGGACCCAAAAGGTTGCGGAAGAAGTTTCCGTACAACAGCCGCAGGTCGGCGCCAAATCGCAATAGGTGCTTGCCCCGCTGCTCGGACATGCTCGGCTGCAGCGTCCAAGTCGATCCCGGGTCGTTCACCAGTCCGCTCCCCGCCAGATTCATAAATCCGTTCACGCGCATTAGTGGAAATGAAGGCGATTGCAAGGTATTCACGAACGAGGTAGGCATCCCCAAACTCGCCAAGTCGAATCCCGCGGACCAAGGCTGGTTGTCCTCCTTCGCCCCGGCATAGCCCACGCGAACATCCAGCGTCCGCCGGGGACTCAACAGAAACGTATTGCCCCACGAAACCCCAATGTTCGGCCGGTTCACCACGTTCCGTCCATCCGTGGCCACCCCGTCAAACTGGAACGGAAAGATCAGCAGCGCGGTTCCGTAGTTAAAGCGGGCAAACGTCGTAAATCGGTCGCTGAATTTGTGGTCGAGCTTCACGGCGGTCATGTTGTAATTCCGCGGCCACTTGCCGCTATACGAAAAGTTATTAGCCCATGGCTGCGCCGCATTCGGCGGCGTCCGGTTCGCCGTCGGATAAAATGGCAGAATCTTCTGCGCCACCGGGTCCTGCCGGTTCGCCGGAATCACGTTCCCCGCAAATGGAGTCCGCGTCGGCGCCCCATTCACCGTCGTCACCGAAAACGGATCGTAGATCACCTGCGGCACCTCGCCGAAATCTCCCGCGCGCATCCTCGCCGTCGGCGTCGACCCCACGAAGTCGATTGCGTTCCCTTCCTTCGATCCTTCAAAATTCACAAACCAGAACGTGCGGTTTCGACCGTCCACCAACTTCGGAATCCACACGGGCCCGCCCACGGCGAACCCATACGTGTTCGCCCCAAACGCAGCGAGCGGCCGCCCCTGCCCTCGCGCGAAATACTGATTGGCGTCGAGCTTGGAGTTCCGAAAAAACTCATACAGCGTCCCGTGAAGCTGGTTCGTCCCGCTCTTCACCACGATGTTCGTCATGCTCCCGCCGGAACGGCCGAACTCGCTCGAAAGCGAACCCACCTCCAGCTTGAACTCGCCAATCGCGTCCACCGCCGGCACCCATCCGGAGATGTTCACGCCGCGGTTCACATTCACCGTATTCGCCACGCCGTCCACAAAGACATCCGTTGCCGCCACCGGCGCGCCATTGGCCGAAAACAGAACGTTCGTAATCGTATCGTTCGGCCGCGTATCCTCGCCGTACCGGTTGTTCACCACTCCCGGCGTCAGTGTAAACATGAAGAGCGAACTCCGGCCCTTCAACGGCAGGTTATCCCGCACCTCCTGCCGGATCGCCGTTCCCAGCGACGTGCTTTCCGTTTCAATCGTGCCCGGGCTGGCCGAAACCTCCATCATCTCCGCCGTATCTCCCAGCGCCAGCGGCAGGTCCAGCCGCAGCGTCTGGGTCACTGCCAGTTCCAGCCCGCTCCGCACCAGCGTCCGGAACCCGGCCGCCTTCACCGTCACCTGATAGGGACCTGGAGCCAGGAACTGAAACAGATACGCCCCCTCCCCGTCTGTCTCGATCACCCGCTCAACGCCGGTATTCGTATTGCGTAGCGCCACCTGTGCCTTCGCTACGGAAGCTCCCTGCGGGTCAGTTACCGTGCCCTGCAGGGTCGATCGAAAATCTTGCGCAAATGCCAGCGCTGTACAAAAGAAAAGAGCGAAACGCAAAACAAACATTCCGTGCAGTTTTATCACGGCACGCGGAACCGCACAAGCCTTCCCTTCTCCATCTCCGTCACGTACACCGTCCGTTGGTCCGGACTGAACGCCACGTTGCTCGGCTTCGCCCCCAAGGTATCGATCTCCCGAAGCACCTTCCCCTCCGGAGACACCATCGCCACCGTCCCCTTCCCATGCCGCGAGATAAACAGGTTCCCCCGCCGGTCCACCCGCATCCCGTCCATCGAAAAGTCTGGAAACTCCACCAGCAAACGTTTTTCCGCCAAACTCCCGTCTCCCATCACCCGGAATCGCCACACCTTCCGCTGCACCGACTCATTCACGTAAAGGTACTTCCCGTCCGGACTCAACTCGATCCCATTCGTCGTCCCCATCCCCTCGGCCACCCGCGTCACCTTCCCGTCCGTCCCAATCCGCCACAGTTGCCCCGTCCCGTTCTTCCAGTCCGGATCCGACGCCCACAGTGTCCCGTCCCGGCCCATCGCCAGGTCATTCGGTTGATTCATCCTCGGCTCGTGCGCAAACACACTCACCTGCCGCGTCGCCGGATCAATCTTTAGAATGTTATGCCCCGTATAGTCCGCCACATAAAGCATTCCGTCCCGCCCAATCCGGATACCGTTCGCCAAGCTCGCCCCCGGCATATCGATAAAGACCTCGCCCTTCCCCTCCGGCGTCACCCGGCCAATCGTGTTCTTCCTGGCAAAACTGACAGCGTAAACGTTCCCGGCCCGGTCCACCGCCGGCCCTTCAATTTCTCCCGTAAAGCTCCGCTCCGCCGTAAAAGGCGTCGCCACGAATAGCACTTCCGCTGCCAGTAAAAAGAGCATCATGTTCATGCAGTATAGTTCTCTTCTATGAGCCATTTCGCCATTCAGCCCAAATGGCTCCTCATCGGCCTGCTCTGGTTCTGCTACGTCCTCAACCACGCCGACCGCCAGGTCCTCTACACCCTCTTCCCCGCCCTCCAAGCCCACTACGGTTTCTCGAACGAAACCCTCGGCCTCACCGGTTCGCTCTTTCTATGGGTCTATGGCCTCTTCTCCCCCCTCGCCGGCATCCTTGGCGATCGCTGGCCCAAGCCCGCCATGGTCGCCGGCAGCCTCGCCCTGTGGAGCTTTTTCACGGTGCTCTCCGGCCTCGCGGCCACCGGACCGCTCCTCATCCTCTGCCGCGCTCTACTCGGCATCGCCGAGTCTTGTTTCATGCCCGCGGCTTACGCCCTCATGGCCAACGCCCACGGCCCGGAAACGCGTTCAAAGGCCATCGCCCTATTCGCCACCAGCCAGATGGTCGGCGTCGCTTTTGGAGGATCCATCAGCGGCTACATCGCCGAGCGTTTCCAGTGGCAGGCGGCGTTCTACGCGCTCGGCTCTATCGGCCTCCTCTACGCTTGGCCGCTGTACGGCTACCTCTCCCGCCTCCCTGCCGGCATCCGGATCTCTCCTCAATCCGCCGCTCCCGCCCGCCTCGCCGACTTCACCCGCCTCCTCCGCATCCCGACTCTCCAGGTCGTCTCCACCTTCGTCGCCGTCGCCACCTTCGGCCTTTTTCTGGTCTACACCTGGCTCCCGACCTTCCTCTACGACAAGTTCAAGCTCACGCTCTTCCAGGCCGGATATGAAGCGGCTATCTACCCGCAGATCGGCAGTCTCACTGGGCTCCTCGTCGGGGGCCTTCTCGCCGATGCGGCCTACAAACGCACCAAAGCCGCCCGCTACTGGATCATCTTCGCGGCCTTCTGCGGAGCCGGCCCGTGCATCTTCCTCCTCGGCGCCGCGCCTTCTCTGTTGTCTATGCGCGTCGCGGCCGCCCTGTTCGGCTTCTGCGCCGGTCTCGTCACCGGCAACCAAGCCGCCGCTGCGTTTGACGTGGTGCCCAGCGCCTTCCGCGCCACAGCGATTGGCGTCTTGAACTTCCTCGGCTGCTTCGTCTCCGGCTTCGCACCCTACCTCGGAGGAGTCGCCAGAGACACCATCGGCGTCGGTCAACTCATGGCGTTTACGGCCATCGGCTACCTCTGCACGGCCGCCCTGATCTTGTATGCCACGCTCCGCCTATTCCCCCGCGACCGCGCCGCCGCGCAGTAGCACGCCCACCAGCATCGTCTCGCCACGCACCACCATGCTGATGCCCGGGGTCCGCTCCGGCAGCGCCGCCCGGCGCCAAGTTCGTCCTTGATCGTCTGAGAGAAACACGCCCTCGCCCGCGCCTGCCACCACGCGGCCGCCGCCCGCCCCCATCTCCCAAACGGGCGCCGCGGGCATGGTCTCCCGCCAGTTCAGGCCGCCATCCTCGCTGCGCCGCAGCCCACCCGGATTGTGCCCTGCCACCAGAGTCTCGCCGACGGGAGCCAGCGCCAGCGGCGTTGTATCGCCCCGACGCTCCCAGCGCCCCGCCTCCCACGCCCACAGGCCTTTGCTGTAGAGAGCGGCAAACACCCGCCCGCCCGAGACGGCGAGCGCGAACGCCTGCCCCTTCTCCGGCCAGCCCACCTCCAGCCTCCGCCAGCTCCGCCCGGCGTCCTCACTGGCAAGCACCCCGTCGCGATCCGTCCCCGCGTAGATGGCCCCTCCCAGCACCGCCAGGCTCCGCACCCGCTTCGCGGGAAACCCGAGAACTGCGTCGAAACGCCCTCCTCCGTCTCCGGACCACAACAGGCCGACTTCTGTACCGGCATAGACGTTGGTCCCTGCCGTCGCAAAGCTGAGGATGCGGCCCGCGCCGCCTGCGGCCAAATCCCATTTCCGGCCGCCGTCTCGGGACGCATAGATCCCCGTCTCTGTCCCCGCCAGCCA
>JBBQRA010000342.1:0-4702 GCA_038215275.1 Bryobacterales bacterium
CCGATCTCACCCATCGCCGCCACCCAGAATCCACCCCAACCTAGAACCCATAGCTCCAAAGCCAACCCGCCAAGCCGACCGATCTCACCCATCGCCGCCAACCAGAGTCCACCCTAACCCCAAACTCTATAGCTCCTAAGCCAACCCGCCAAGTCGCCCGCTCTCACCCATAGCCGTCAACCAGAGTCCACCCAACCTCGAACCCATAGCTCCAAAGCCAACCTGCCAAACCACCCAATCTCACCCATCGCCGCCAACCAGAGTCCAGCCCAACCTCGAACTCCATCGCGTCAAAGCCAGCCCGCCAAGCCGCCCGATCTCACCCATCGCCGCCACCCAGAATCCACCCCAACCTCGAACCCCATCACGTCAAAGCCAGCCCGCACCCCGCTGCGGCCCGGCGGGGCATCGAGCCCCGCCAAGCCGCCCCATCCACCTCCGCGAATCCGTCGTCCACCAACCGCGTCCTCACCCACCGAAAAGAGACAGAGCCCGCCCCGAAACAGTATCCTGGACTCTTGCGCATCGGCATCCATACCTCCTCCTCCGGCTCCCTCGAAAAGGCCGGCCTGAAAGCCCACGAACTCGGCGCCAACTGCTTCCAGATCTTCTCCGGTAGCCCCCGCACCTGGGCCGCCCCGCCTCCCGACCCCGCCGCCGTTCTCCGCATGAAGGAAGTCCGCGCCCGCCTCGACCTCACACCCCTCGTCATCCACGCCAACTACCTCATCAACCTCTGCTCCATCGATCCCGCCAACCGCCCCAAGTCGGTCACCGCCTTCCGCGGCGAGGTCGAACGAGCCCTCATTATTGGTGCCGAATACCTCGTCGTCCACCCCGGCTCCTCCAAGGACCAAACCGCCGATTCCGCCATCCACGGCTTCAGCCAAGCGCTCGCCGAAGCTTGCCAGGGACTCGCCAGCGGCCACCTCACCATCCTCCTCGAAAACACCGCCGGCCAAGGTAGCGTACTCGGCTCCCGCCTCGCCGAACTCAGCGCTATGCGCGACCTCGCGGCCTCCCACGTCAACCTCAAAATCGGCTACTGCCTCGACACCTGCCACTCCTACGCCGCCGGCTACGACATCGCCACCGAACCCGGCCTCAAGGCCTTTATCAAGGAAGCCGAATCTACCCTGGGCCTCGAAAACGTCCCCGTCATCCATACCAACGACAGCAAAGGCGCCCTTGGCTCCAAGCTCGACCGCCATGCCAACATTGGCGAAGGCTATATTGGAATGGAAGGGTTTCGGCGCATCCTCAACCACCCGAAATTGCGCACCAAGTCGTTCATCCTCGAAACCCCCATCGACAACGAAGGGGACGACAAGAAGAACGTCGACGCCCTCTGGAGCCTCGCAACTAAGCATGCCCGAAAGAACGTATAACCACTCCGAAGTGGAAGCCAAATGGTCCGCCCGCTGGGCTGCTGACCCCACCATCTTCGCCGCAGAAAAGAACAGCTCGAAGCCCAAATACTACGTGCTCGAGATGCTCCCCTACCCCAGCGGCACGCTCCACATCGGGCACATCCGGAACTACACCATCGGCGATGCCCTCGCCCGCTTCAAGTGGATGCGCGGCTTCAACGTCCTCCATCCCATGGGCTGGGACGCCTTCGGCCTGCCCGCCGAAAACGCGGCCATCAAGAACAACCGCCATCCCCACGAATGGACCAACTACAACATCGCCGAGATGAAGCGCCAGCACCGCCGCATGGGCTTCAGCTACGACTGGTCTCGCGAAGTCTCCACCTGCGAACCCGAATACTACAAGTGGAACCAATGGTTCTTCATCCGCATGTGGGAGAAAGGCCTCGTCTACCGCAAGGAGGCGCTCCTGAACTGGTGCCGCGAATGCGCCACCGTCCTCGCCAATGAACAGGTCGTCAACGGCTGCTGCTGGCGCCACGAAACCCTCCCCGTCGAACAGAAAGAGCTCACCCAGTGGTTCGTCAAAATTACGGCCTACGCCGACGAACTTCTGAATGAGATCGGCGGACTCGAAGGCGGCTGGCCCGACCGCGTCCTCGCCATGCAGCGCAACTGGATCGGCCGCAGCGAGGGCGCCGAAGTCGACTTCACCCTCGACGGCTCAGGCGAGAAGATCCGCGTCTTCACGACCCGCATCGACACCATCTTCGGAGCCACCTGCCTCATCCTTTCGCGGCAACACCCCATCGTGAAAGCCCGCCCCGAGTTCGAAGAAAAGGACGCCATCTTCCCGCCCGAAGAAGGCTACGGCGACGTCGAAAAGATCGGTTACGATACCGGCCTGTTCGCTATCAACCCCTTCAGCGGCGAAAAGGTCCCCGTCTGGGTCGCCAACTTCGTCCTTTCGGGCTACGGTACCGGCGCCATCATGGCCGTCCCCGCCCACGACGAACGCGACTTTGAATTCTGCACCAAGTACGGCCTCCCCATCCGCGCCGTCGTCACGCCCGCTGCGAACGAGGAGCCGGAACTGCCCTACACCGAGTACGGCGTCTCTCAGAATTCGGGCGAATGGTCCGGCCTCCCCACCGCCGCAGCGCGCAAGAAAATGGCCGCGTTCGCCAAGGAAAAGGGCTTCGGCGAAACCGCCATCACCTTCCGCATCAAAGATTGGGGCATCTCTCGTCAGCGCTATTGGGGCACCCCGATCCCGATGATTCACTGCGCCACTTGCGGCGTCGTGCCCGTCCCCGACAAGGACCTCCCCGTCATCCTCCCCAAGGACGCGCAACTCACCGGCAAAGGCGAAAGCCCCCTCGCCCGCACCCCCGAGTTCGTCAACGTCGATTGCCCCAAGTGCGGAGCGCCGGCCCGTCGCGAGACGGACACAATGGATACCTTCGTCGATTCGTCGTGGTACTTCTACCGCTACTGCGACAACCATAACGACGACGCCCCGTTCAACTCGGAAGCCATCAAGTACTGGTTCCCCATCGACCAGTACATCGGCGGCGTCGAACACGCCATTCTCCATCTCATCTATTCGCGCTTCTGGACGAAGATGATGCGCGACCTCGGCCTGATCACAAACGACGAGCCCGCCGCCCGCCTCTTCACGCAAGGCATGGTCATCAAAGATGGCGCGAAAATGTCCAAGAACAAGGGCAACGTCATCAGCGCCGACACAATGATGGACGAGTTCGGCGCCGACACCGGCCGCCTCTTTGAACTCTTCGCCGCCCCGCCCGAACGCGACCTCGACTGGACCGATTCCGGCGCCGAAGGAGCTTCTCGCTTCCTCAGCCGCGTCTTCCGTTTCGTCACGCGCAACATCGACCGGCTGAACGAAACCGGCGAACCCGGCGACGCCGACCGCAAAGTCCTCCGCAAGCTCCACCAAACGATCAAAAAAATCACCGAAGATTTCGAAAGCCGCTGGCACTTCAACACCTCCATCGCGGCGTTCATGGAACTCGTCAACGAGCTCTATGCGCACGAGGTGGCTCTCGCCCCGGCGACGCGCCGCGAAGTGCTCGAAAAAATCGTCCTCCTGCTCGCCCCCTTCGCGCCGTTCATCTGCGAAGAGCTGTGGGAAGAGATGGGTCGCACCGGCCCCGTCTTCAAACAGCCTTGGCCCGTCTACGATGAAGCGCTAGCGCAGGAAGAAGGCGCCGACGTCGTGCTTTCGGTCAACGGCAAGGTGCGCAGCCGTCTCCTCGCCCCCTTTGGCACGGCGAAAGAAGAACTGGAACGTCTCGCCCTGGCCGATGAAAAAGTGCAGTTCTTCATCGCCGGAAAACCGATCGTGAAAATCATCGTCGTCCCCGACAAACTCGTGAACGTCGTCGTCAAAGGCTAAATTGTTTTCGCGCGTTTGCGAACAACCAACCACCAGGCGATTCCAAAAAGTCCCTTGGCCGGATGACTCTCCATGGCCTCAGCATAGGCCGGAGTCACTTTCCGTGCCATGAGGTAAACGACTGAGGTCCCAAGCAGAAAAGGCCCAATCCCACAGGTCGTCGAGCGGCAGTTGCGGAGGATTCTGGCCCAGAAATTGTAGAGCTTGGCGCAGTACCGGGGCCGGGTTGTCCAAGGGCAGAGGCGGGGCGAGCGTCTGTTTGCTGAGCTTGTCGCCGCGGGCGTCAACGACCAATGGGATGTGGACGTAACGGGGCACGGGGAAGCCGAGGCAACGGTGGAGGTAGATCTGCCAAGGCGTCGAGTCAAGCAGGTCGGTGCCACGGACGACGTCGGTGATCCCTTGGAAGGCGTCGTCGACGACGACGGCCAACTGATATGCATAGAGGCCGTCGGCGCGGCGGACGACGAAGTCACCGCCGCGGATCTTCAGGCTCCTGGCCTCACCGCCCGAAGGGAGGCGTTCGGCGCAGCGGCAGACGTCGCGGCGGCTGCAGGCGCAAGGGTAGACAAGGTCGCCGAGTTTGCGGATGGCGGCGGCATAGGCTTCGTCGCGAGTCGACTGGTACAGCACCGGTTCATCGGGGCTGAATCCATATACAGCAAGGGCGAGGAGAATCTCGTCGGCCGATCCAGGTTGGCAGCGCCGGCGGTCGAGATCCTCCATGCGAACGATCCACTGGCCGCTACGGGAGCGCGCCTCAAGATAACTAGTGCTGCGACCGCTTGAAATATTTGCGTTAATACCCAAACGCTTTCCGTGCGGCTGTCCTATCGAACCGCCAATTGATTTTGGTAGCGGCTTTGTTAATACGGCGGCACCAAGCCTTACTTTCCTGGCGTAATTTCCG
>JBBQRA010000343.1:0-4699 GCA_038215275.1 Bryobacterales bacterium
ATTCGTCCTACTCGATCTCGGGAGGCAAACTCTATACCCAGGGGCAGCAGGGCAAGACGGAGTTCGTGCTGGCCTATGACGCCGCGACCGGCAAAAAGCTTTGGGCCACGCCCGCCGGCGGCAGCTACAACGAAAGCCGCGGCAATGGTCCGCGCGGCACCCCTACCATCGATGGCCAAATGCTCTATAGCATGTCGGCCGACGGCACCCTGACGGTTATCAACAAAGCGGACGGCAAAAAGCAGTGGGAAATGAACGTTGTCGACAAGTTCGGCGGCCACGTCATTCATTGGGGGATGAGCGAATCTCCGCTGATTGATGGCAACAAAGTGATCGTGCAGCCCGGCGGCCGCGGCGCCTCCGTTGTGGCGCTCGACAAAACCAATGGCAAGATCCTCTGGAAGTCCGGAGACGATACAGCGGGTTACGCTTCCGCCATCGCGTTCGATTTCGGCGGTATCCGCAACGTCGTTACCTTCACTGGCGAAGGGATCGTCGGGATGAACGCTTCGACCGGCGAGTTCCTCTGGCGCTATAACAAGGTAGCCAATCGGACGGCCAACATCGCGACGCCGCTCTATACGAATGGGCACCTGTTTGTGAGCTCGGACTACGGCACCGGGTGCGCCTTGCTAAAGTTGAGCGGCACCGGCGGGAAGGTGAAGGCCGACGAGGTCTACTTCAATCGCGATATGCGCAACCACTACTGCACTAGCGTTCTGGTCGGCGAGCATGTCTATGGGTTCTCCTCGAACATCCTCACCTGCATGAAGCTGATGAGCGGCGAGGTGGCTTGGCGAGACCGCAGCGTCGGCAAAGGCCAACTGATCTTCGCTGACGGCATGTTGTACCTGCAGGGCGAAGATGGTGTTCTGGCGTTGGCTGAAGCCACACCCACTGCTTATAAAGAAACTGCCCGCCACAAGATTGGCCGCGGGGACTATCCGCTCTGGACGCTGCCGGTTCTCTCGGACGGTCGCCTGTTCATCCGCGACCAGGACAAGCTGACCTGTTTCGCGGTGCGCGCCTAATAGTCCACTCGCAGGAGATACAATCCGCACCCGGGTACGGTGTTGCCGGCCCGGGCGCGTTGCGGTTTGGCCAGCAGATCCAGCAGACCTTCGGTCGAGAGGTTCCCCCGGCCGACTTCGATCAGCGTGCCAACCAGGTTCCGGACCATGTGCTTCAAGAAGCCGCTTCCTTCCACGCGGTAGATCAATAGTGGGCCCTCGTCGACCATCTCGGAAACCCAGATGCGCCGTACCTTCGAATGCCCCAGCGCATCCTTGGCATCGGCGGCGGAGAAGGACGAATAGTCGTGCTCGCCGAGGAAAAGCGGCGCCGCGGCGATCATCGCCTGCACGTCGAGGGGGTAGGGATGCGTATGGACATACCGTGCTAGGTGCGGCGGACAGATCAGTTCGCGCCAGATGCGGTACTCATACCGTTTGCCCCGAGCCGAGAACCGCGCGTGAAAATCGGCCGCTGCCTCCTCCACGCCGACGATGCGGATGGCTGGCGGCAGCAACCGGTTCACCGCGCGCTGCAAATTCTCCACTGGAATCGGGTTCACCGTGCGAAACGAAGCAACCTGACCGAGAGCGTGGACCCCGGCGTCGGTACGGCCGCTGCCATGAAGCGTCACCTTTTCTTTGGTTGCCCGGTACAGCGCCCGTTCAATTTCGCTTTGAATGGTGGCTTCGTCCGGCTGCACCTGCCAGCCGGCATAGTCCGCCCCGTCATAGGCGATGGTCAGCCGGAGGGTCCGGCTTTCAGGCGGCATTCCGCGAGCCGGGCTTGGTTACCGGCAGGCCTTTCTGGCACAGTGGGCAGTTCTCCGGGGACCAAGCCGTGACTTGCAACGTCGCCAGCGCAATCCGCTTCACCCCCAGGTCAGCCTGGCCGCCGCTACGGTCGATAATCGAACCTGCGGCCACGACCTTCGCGCCCCGGTCTTTGAGGATTTCTATCACTTCGCGGGAACTACCGCCGGTCGTAATGACATCTTCGACCACCACCGTCGTCTCGCCGGGTTCAATTTCGAACCCCCGCCGCAGGGTCATGTTGCCTGTCGCATCTCGTTCAGTGAAGACAAAGCGGGCGCCAACGGCCCGCGCCACTTCATGGCCGATGATCAGTCCGCCCATGGCCGGGCTCACCACAGCGTTGATCTTCTGCCCCCCCGTCAACTTGCCAAACTCGCGGCCCAACGCCACGCCGAAGTCAAAAGCATGCGTCGGGTGCTGCAAGACCTTGGCGCACTGTAAGTATTCGGGGCTGTGCAGCCCGCTCGTCAACCGGAAATGGCCCCGCAAATATGCGCCGGTGGCCTCAAAAATCGCCAGGACAGGATCAGACATTCCCGCTCAGGATAGCAGGAGTGGGGGCGGGATCCCAATTGTCCCATTTCCGGACATAAAAGATCGATAAGTCTTGCGTTACCATATACATATTTCCTGGAACAACGGCCCCGTAGAGTTCGTCTTTTCCGATACCCCTCTGACTCCCATGATTTCAATACGACGTCCGATTAGCTTGATATGCGCAATGTTGATGGTCAGCCCGGTCGCACTGCCTCAGGAGACCAAAAAAGGGAACTCCTTCGGCAATTGGTGGCAAGGTCGCTTCACCGATCCGTACACGTGGCGGGAGATTGCCCCGATCAATCTGGGCAACTCGAATCGCCTGGAGCAACTGCTCCGGGCCGGCAAACTCTACCTTTCGTTGCAGGATACGATCGCCTTGGCGCTCGAAAACAATCTCGACATTGAACTGCAGCGCTACGGCCCGAAGATCTCCGAGGCCGACCTGACCCGGTCGATCGCCGGTGGTATCGCCCGAAACCAGGGAAATTTTATCAATACGGGAACCACGCAGGTGGATGGGGGGGGCGGCGGCGGCGGCGGCGGTTTGGTGGGCGGCGGCGGTATTCAGAGCACCTCGCAAGCGGTGACGGCACAGGCGACGGGCACCAGCCTCAACGTGGCCAGCTTCGACCCCGTTTTCACGTCGAATCTCCAGAGAAGCAAGACCACCCAGCCCCAGACCACGCTCTTCAACACCGGTACCAGTTCGCTAATCTCCAACCGGAATATTGCCCAATTCAACGTCAGCAAATCTTTTATCTCGGGCACGTCGGTGGCGCTGGGATTCAATAACTTCATCTCGGAGCAGAACTCCGGCCGGTTGGACTTCAACCCCGCTCGCAACGTCAATGGAAGCATCCAGGTGCAGCAGCGCCTGCTACAGGGCTTCGGTTTCGCGGTCAACAACCGGAATATCCGGATTGGCCGTAACAACTTGAAAGTGTCGGAACTTGCGTTTAAGCAACAGGTGATCTCGACCGTTGCTGGAATTATCGGCTTATATTGGGATCTGGTTGCCGCCAACGAAGATGTCCTCGTCAAACGGCAGGCGCTGGCGTTAAACCAGAAGCTGTACGACGACAACAAGAAGCAAGTGGAGATCGGCACCCTGGCTCCCATCGAAATCATCCGCGCGGAAGCCGAAGTGGCCCGCAGCCAGCAGGAGCTGACGATTTCGGAAACCAATCTCCTCCAGCAAGAAACCGTGATCAAGAATGCGCTCTCGCGGACTGGAGTCTCGAGCGCCTCGCTGGCCGACGCCCGAATCATCCCAACCGACAAGATCCGTATCCCGGAAAATGAACCCATCGAACCCGTTCAGGATCTGGTGGGAAAGGCGATGGATTTCCGGCCGGAAGTGGAGCAGTCCCGTATCAACATCGAAAGCTCGAGGATCGGCTTAGTCGGTACTAAGAACGCGTTGCGTCCCTCGCTCGATGCCTTTGGAAGCTTCCAGAACAATGGATTGTCCGGCAACCTGAACTCCCTGCCGGTTCCGCCGGTACCGGGCGCCACGAACACCGCGCCAATCGCTCGAAACCCGGCCTCGGTCGATGGCTTCTTCCTGGGAGGCTACTCCAACGCCCTCGGCCAAGTGTTCCGGCGGAACTTCCCCGACTATGCCGTTGGCGTGACGATGAACATCCCGCTTCGGAACCGTGCCGCCCAATCGGACATGGTCCGCGAGCAGCTTTCGATTCGCCAAAGCGAAGTCCGCTTGCAGCAGCAATTGAACCAGATTCGCGTCGACGTGCAGAACGCGCTGATCAGTCTCCAACAGGCGCGTGCCCGCCACCAGACGGCCTTGAAGAACCGGGTGCTGCAGGAACAGACGCTCGACGCGGAACAGAAGAAATATAGCCTCGGCGCTTCGACCATCTTCTTCGTGATCCAGGCCCAGCGCGACCTGACCTCGGCGCAGGCGAGTGAAGTGGCTGCCCTCAGCGCCTATGCTCGCGCTCGCAACGATCTCGAACGCGCCACCGGCCAAACGCTGGTTGCCAACAGCATCGAGATGGACGAGGCTTTAAAGGGAGTCGTTTCCAGGCCTCCAAGCACGGTTCCGGGTGTTCAGTAGCACCACGTTCCATTCTGGGATTCCCAGAATGGAACGTATGCCCAAAATTGCACGGTCATGGTAGTACTCTTGGGAAAATATTCCTAGGTATATTGCCTCAGGAGGCGGGTAATACAGCCTATTTCCCGCCTTCTCCGTTTGGCATCGTACTTGCTCTAGAGGAGAGTGTGATGAAACCGGGAAGGGCTCAAGTGGTAAGGGTTGCTCCCCGCTACTTTCCCCAGTTGGACCTGCCAGTAAGCTGTAACCCCCGTTA
>JBBQRA010000344.1:0-4619 GCA_038215275.1 Bryobacterales bacterium
ACCTCGACATCACCGACAGCCGCGACAAGCGGTTCAGCTATTCAATCGCCGGCCTGCTGCGGCCCAACGCGTATGAGGGGATGAGCTTGCTCGACGGCCAGAAGAGCGAAGACTAGAGTGGTCATCACGCTTTACATTACCTGCTACAACGACGCGTTGTTCCCCGAAACGGGAAAGGCCGTAGTCGAGGTGCTCGAGCGCCTCGGCCACACGGTCGAGTTCCGCGCTGCGCAAACCTGCTGCGGGCAGATGCACTACAACACCGGATACCGGCAGGATTCCTACGATCTGCTCCGGCAGTTTCTCAACGTGTTCGCCGATGCTGAAGTAATCGTGTGCCCTTCTTCGTCCTGCGTGGCCATGATGCGCGATCACTATCCGAAGATGGCCGAGCAACTGAACGATCCGCAGTTGAAGGCGCAGGTGGAAGCCGTTCTGCCTCGCGTCTTTGAGTTTTCGGAGTTGCTCGTCGACAAGCTTGGAGTGAAGGATGTGGGCGCGTTCTATCCGCACACCGTCACGCTCCATGCCTCCTGCCACGCACTGCGTTCGCTCCACATCGGCACGAAACCAGCCGACCTGCTGAAACAGGTGAGGGGCCTAACGCTGCTGGAACTCCCCGACGCCGACCAGTGCTGCGGCTTCGGCGGGACTTTCGCGGTGAAGAATCCGGACGTCTCCGCCGCTATGCTTTCCGACAAACTCCAGTGCGTTCTTGGCACCAAGGCCGAAGCCTGCACCGGCGCGGACAACTCCTGCCTCATGCACATCGGCGGCGCGCTCAGCCGGCAGCGCACCGGCGTCCGCACCATTCATTTGGCTGAAATTCTGGCCTCCACGGAGAAGAGCCAATGAGCGTCCGCGTCGGCGAGGCCGCCAGCGCCCTGCCGTTTCCAGAAGCCGCCAAGAAGCTGGTGGCGAATTCGCAGTTGCGCCGCAATGTGCGCCACGCGACAGACATCATCCGCACGAAACGCGGTCGCGTCGTCGGCGAGAAGGAAGATTGGGAAGAGCTGCGCAACGCCGGCAAGGCGATCAAGGATCATACGCTCGCCCATCTCGATCGCTATCTATTGCAGTTCGAAGAGGCCTGCACGAAGGCCGGCGGTAAGGTGCACTGGGCACGCGACGCGGACGAAGCCAACCGCATTATCGTCGATCTCGTCAAGCAGTACAACTCGGACGAAGTGATCAAGGTCAAGACGATGACCTCGGACGAAACGCGCTTGAACGTCGCGCTCGAAGCCGCCGGGATCACCCCGTTTGAAACCGACCTTGCCGACCTCATCGTCCAACTCGGCGAAGACAAGCCGTCGCACATCGTCGTCCCCGCGCTCCATCGGAATCGCATGGAGATCCGCGAAATCTTCATGAAGAAGATGGGTCTCGATACGCTCGGCTATCAGCCTGAAGACCTCACCGCTGCGGCGCGCAAGTACCTGCGCGAACGCTTCCTCCGCGTCAAGGTAGGCATCAGCGGTGCGAACTATTTGATTGCGGAGACCGGTTCCGTCGTCGTCGTCGAGTCGGAAGGCAACGGCCGCATGTGCCTCACGTTGCCCGAGGTGCTCATCAGCATCGTCGGCGTCGAAAAGGTGATTCCTCGCTTTGAAGACCTCGAGGTCTTCCTTCAACTGTTGCCCCGCTCGGCCACCGGCGAGCGCATGAACCCGTACAACTCCATCTGGACCGGCGTCACGCCCGGCGATGGGCCGCAAGCATTCCACATCGTGCTGCTGGATAATGGCCGCACCGAGGTCCTTGCCGACCCCGAGTCCCGCGAGACGCTCGATTGCATCCGCTGCGGCGCTTGCCTCAACGCCTGCCCCGTCTATCGCCAGACCGGCGGCCATGCCTATGGCTCCGTCTACGGCGGGCCCATTGGGGCGATCTTGACGCCGCAATTGCAGTCGATGGAGCACTCGCAAACGCTGCCCTATGCCTCTTCCCTGTGCGGCGCGTGCTACGAAGTCTGCCCGGTGAAGATCAACATCCCGGAGATCTTGATTCACCTCCGCACGAAGGTCGTCGAGAGTGGGCACGCCCCGCTTGCTGAGCGACTGGCCATGAAGGGCGCCGCGTTCGCCATGTCGAAAGCCAGCCGCCTAAGCCTCGCGCACGCCTTCGCCAGGCTCGGCCAGTGGCCGTTCAACGACGACGGCAAGCTGGACAACCTCCCCGGTCTGCTCGCCGGCTGGACCGAAACACGCGACCTCGACGCGATCCCGTCGGAATCGTTCCGCGAATGGTGGTCCGAGCGATGACGGCCCGCGAAGATGTCCTCGCCCGCATCCGAAAGAATCAGGGCGGTCCGGCCGATCAAACCATTCCCCGCGAATATGCCGATTCCTCCCTGCTCTCCCGCGCCGAGGTAGTCGAGCAATTTGCCGATCGCCTGCGCGACTACAACGCCACCGTGCACCACTGCGCAGTGTCCGCGATCGCGGAGGCGGTCTCCGGTATCCTGGAGGCGCGCCAGAAAACCGGCCTCCTCGTCCCCGCCGGGCTACCCCCCGCCTGGCTCCCGGAAGGGTACGCGTTCCGTGTCGACGACGGCCTCTCCTACGCCGATCTCGATGCGAGTGAAGGCGTGCTCACCGCCTGCGATGTCGCCATCGCGCTAACGGGCACCATCGTCATCGCGCACTCCCCGGCGCAAGGCCGCCGCGCGCTATCGCTCGTGCCGGACTACCATCTCTGCATCGTCCATCTCGATCAACTCGTCGCCACCGTCCCGGAAGGGATGCGTCGGATGGCCAGCCTACTTCCCGCGCCGCTTACCACGATCTCCGGCCCTTCCGCCACATCCGACATTGAGATGATCCGCATCAAGGGCGTACACGGCCCCCGGACGCTTGAGGTAATTCTGGCCGAATGAGCCCCGCCCCCTGCTCCGAACTCCGGTACTCGAGCCGTTGGGCAAAGTGGTGGTTGGCGCTGCTGTTTGTGTTTGTCGTGTCGCCCTTCTTCGCGGCGCCCTTTCTCGGCGACGAGGAAGGTGTCCGGATCGCGATTCTGATCTGTGCTCCTGCGAGCTACCTGTTGCTCCAGTTGGTATTTAATAAGCGCCACGTGATTGTCGATGCCAACGGCGTGCGCGTGCGAAACCGCCCCTTTCCGGGCGGCACGGGCATGTCGGTGCGGCGCGAGGACATCGCGCACTGCTACGTTCGCGAGGTCGTCGAGTACAACGAAGGACAAGAAGTGGACCGGCACTATCTCGCCGGCGTGGAGACGAAGAAGTCAGGGATCCAGGACATTACCGAACCGTTACCGTCGGTCGCGTCCGCCCGGGCGGCCGCGTGCGAGATCCTGGCCGTGCTCAATACTCACCCCACCGCTGCCGAACTGGACGTCAGGCCGGCGTCAGGGGTGACCAGTCCCACCCCTGGTTGGAGAAAAGCCATACTCCTTTGGTTGTTCCTTTTCGTGGGCGCGATTGCCCTGGGTGCCTATTGGGAGTTGTCGAGGAACCACCGCAGCGTCGACCCCAGAACCGGCGTCAGGCCCTTATAGTCCGCCATCTCCGGCGGTATCGACTCGAGTACGCCGCGCATCAACTCCCGCTGCTCCGCCGTTAAAGTAGCCAGAGCCTGCTGGTAGGTGTGAATCGTAAACAGCACACAGCCCGAGTCCGGCAACGCGGTCAACGTCTGCCGCTCCACGCGGAGATAGCAGCGCTCGCCGGCATTCTCGGGTGTCACCTCGCCAGCGACGAAACGAACCCAATCGTTCCATCGCGAACTCAGATCCAGCCGGTTGGTCGGCTTCATGCTCCAGTTCAGCCGACCCACGGGCCGCCCCGGCTTCAGCCGTTCGAGCAGATTCCGCGTCGGTGCGCCCAATTTTTCCGCGTAGCCTGGTACAGGCGCGTGAATATCCAGCAGCGGACGTCCCATTTTCTCGTCCAGGCACCAGCCGTTGGCGAAACAGAGATGGCCGGCGATCAGTTCCTGGTCGCCGCTGGCGCGCAAAATCAACAGATCTTCCGCTACCATCCGTCCCATTTCTTCAAGAGTTGACTGCGGTAAACCCAGCAGGTGGGCCGCTTCCTGCTGCGCCTCCTCCGAGCCAGGCATAGCTTGTTGATAATACAGGGGCAACTCCGAGAGCAACCCTCCCTTCTGCCGCAACTGGTCTGCCGTCGTTTCATCCCTTTCTAGCACGGACTGCCCCATCGCCAGCGTCGACACGCCGAGACGCAACTCAAACCGCGGGCCCGAGAAAGGAAAGTATTGCAAAGGGAGCATTGCGCTTGTAATTATGATGGTAGACTTAGCATTTCCCTTATGCGTGTTCATCTGGTAAATCCGAGTGATATGGCTTTCGGCACGGCCGTCATCACCCCACGCTGGCTGTACGTACTAGCTGCCGCGACGCCCGAAGAGTTTGGCGACCCCGTAATTTGGGACGAGACTCTCGAGCATTTTGATCCCGCGCAGGTGCAGGCAGGCGATGTCGTAGGCATCGGAGTCCATACCGGCAACGCGCTTCGGGGCTACGAAGTCGGGCGCTTAGCCCGAGAACGTGGCGCGTGGGTCGTCTACGGAGGTATCCACTCCACCCTGTACCCCGAGGAGATCCTCGAACGGGGTCACGCGCACGTCGCTGTAAAAGGC
>JBBQRA010000345.1:0-4562 GCA_038215275.1 Bryobacterales bacterium
GAGGTTAAGGTGGGACCGGCGAAGTCCACGGCCATTTGCTTGCCGAACCCGCTTCCAAAATCGAATCCAGCTTGGGTACACTGTGTCATAGCGAAAGCCGTTGCTCCTTGGTCTCTAACTTCTTGTCGTCAAACATAGTTATGCCAGAGACGGCGGCTTTTTGCTAGCTCTTTGTGAGAAATCGCGGCTAGATGACCTGCATTCGCTGAGGGAAGAGGTCAAAATCTATTTCAATTGGAGACCGTTGCTACCGGATGCTGCGGACGAGATGGTGTTGTTAGCTGCTATAAATGGACGGGCTGATTGGCTGGTATCGTTCAACTTGAAGCATTTTCAAGGCGCCCCAGAGCGCTTTAGCATCGATCTATTGGCTCCCGGGGAGGCGCTTCGCCGCCTCAGGAAGGAGGTGAACCCATGAAGAGTAAAACTCCTGCTTTTCCCCTACGAATTCCCGCTTCGATGCGCTCGAGACTGGAGAAGGTCAGCGCGGAAGATGGTTCGAGCCTGAATCAGATCATCCTGCTCGCGGTGGCAGAGAAATTAGCGGTGATCGAGTCCGAGAGTTTCTTTGCAGAGCGTCGGAAGCGTGCCGATCTGACCCGTTTTCGTGAATTTCTGAACCGGGAGGGTGGGGAACCGCCTCGTCCGGGGGACGAGATTTTACCTGACGACGGGGAAGCCTAGGGCGGCGGCTACGGCTTCTACTGCGTCGGCGCTGGGGAGCGAGCCTTGGGCCACATTGGCGCTGCCTCCTCCGCGGCCTCCTTGGGCGGCGAGGAGGGGCTTGAGTTCGTTGCCGGCGTGGAGTTGGTTTGAGGCCAGCAGGAGCGCGGCCGAATCGGTGAAAACGATGGTGCCGGGGCCTGCGGCTAAAAAGGCGTTGGCGCGGGCTCGGGTGCTTTCGTCGATGGGGCCGTGGATGCGCTGATAGGGAGATTGAGCGTAGAGTTCGCGGCCCTGGTAGGCGGCCAGGTCGAGCGCGAGTTTCGCGGCACGCTTGTCGGCGTCCTTCGAGGATTCGGTGAGTTGGGCAACCGTGGCCGAGAGCTGGGCGTAGTCGGCGCGGATGGCTTTTAGCGCTCGATGGCCGCAGAGGAAATGGATGCGGAGGTTGCCTCGTATTTTCTCAGTCTTGCGGAGGAGAATGGGTCCGATTTCGCCGGTGGTGCGGACGTGGGTGCCGCCGCAGGCGGAGCGGTCGAGGCCGTCGATGGAGACGATGCGGATGGCGCCGGTGCGGCTGGTAGCTTTGCGAAGACCTTCGACGGTGGCGGCGTCTTCGTAGCTGACGCTGATGGGGTGGTTCGAGAAGACGGCGGCGTTGGCGCGGTCTTCAATAGCGGAGAGATCGAGCTTTTCCGCTTCGACGTCGATGGTCGAGAGTTCCACGCCGAGGTGGACGCTGAGCGTGGGTTGCGGGATGACGGCGGAGAGGAGATGCTGGCCGGAGTGCTGCTGCATGAAGTCGAAGCGGCGGGACCATTCGATGTGGCCGCGCACCGGCTCGGTGGTGAGGGGAGCGGCGAGGAGGTGGGCGATGCGGCCATCCTCTTCATCGATGACGTCGAGGACGGGAGTAGCGTTGAGAGTGCCGAGGTCGTGGAGTTGTCCGCCGGAGGTGGGGTAGAAGGCCGTCTGGTCGAGGTAGACCCGGCGGCCATCATCCGCGGTGGCGATGACGTGCGCCTCAAACGACGTGGCGTAGGCGTTGTCGTAGTAAAGGCGCATGTGGGTTATTGGATGGCGAGGTTGACGCGGTTGCTGACCTGGGCTCCGAAGTTGATGTAGAGCGGGACAGCGTTGCCGCGTTCGACTTGGTCGGGCACCCGGACGTTGATCTGGTAGAGACCGACGAAGTTGGGGGTGAGGCCGACGAAGTCGGGTGTAATGGAGTCGACTTGGGCGATGGAGTTGGATCCAATGACGACGCCGGGCGCTGGGCTGATGACGGCCAGGGGGCTGGTGGGTGCACCAGCGCCGCTAGCGACCGTGGGCACCGTGGGTCCGAGGCCGAGGGCGTACACGACCAACGTATCGCCCGAACGAGCCGGACGGGCAGCCGTACCGAGACCGGCGCTGGCGGGCAGCGGGTAAGTGCCGTCCTGATTGACGATGATTCCGTAGCCCGGGAAATTGCTGAAGGTCAGCAGGCGCGGGGAGCGGTTGGCGATTCGTACGGCGGTGAGGTTCGAACGGGTGCCGTCGCGTTCGACGGCGACGGTCATAAGGCCTTCGGGGGCGTCGAACGGAATCTGGAAGTTGATCTGGCCGTAGGAGACGTAATACACGGGGGCGGGCTGGTTATTGACGAGCACGCGTACGCCGCTCATGGTGGTCTGCAGGGGCAGACTGGAAGCGGCGACGGGGGCCGTCATGAGGAACTGCTCGCCGAAGACGGCGGCGATGGTACCGCGGCCGAGTTCGTCGTTACCGGCGAAAGTAGCGTTATCCACGACGCCGCCGGCGGAGACCTGCGGGGGGCCGGGGGCGACGACCTGGAGGTCGACCGGAAGAGTCTGGGCGCCGTTGGCGGCGTTGCTATTGATGGTGACGGTGGCGCTGTAGTTGCCGGGGGCAAGGGAGGCGGGGTTGACGTCGACTTGAATGAAGTTGGTGCCGGCTAAGCGGCTGGCGGTAAGCCAGGGGGCTCCGGAGGAGACGGTGGCTGGAGTTTCGGCGAAGGTGAGGGTTCCGAGGCCGGAGTTGGTGGAGTTGACGTACGTGGTCTGGGTAGCGGCGGTTTGCGCCAGGCGCATGCGGAGGGTGCGTGGGGAGAGGGCGATGATGGGCTGGGACGTCACGTTGAGGGTGACGGGAACGGTTTTGTTGTCGGGGGCAAAGGAGGAGCCGGTGATGGCGACAGACCCGTTGTAGGTTCCCTCGGCGAGACCGGGGTTGGTGGCGCGGATGGCGTAGGGGAGCGTAAACGCGAAGCTGCTGGCGCCGTCGAAGGCGAGGGACAGCCAATTGCCGCCGGAGGTGGTAGACGGGGTGCCCTGGATGGTGCCGTTGGTGAAGAATGGGGCGGTGGTGGTGGCTCCGGTACGAGTGGGGAGATAGAGGGTGGTCGAATCGGGTACGCTGCCGCCGACCTGGACGGTGACGGTGATGGTTTGGGGGGCGTCGATGGCGTTGGGGTCGGAGACGGTGACGATACCGGTGTAGACGCCGCGGGTCAGAGAGGTGGTGTTGAGTGCGATCTGCACGGGGATACAGATGGTACCGCCGATGATGGAACAGGTGCGGGGGGTGCCGATGGTGGGGGCGATCCACGTAACGGAAGAGGCAGCAGAAAGGTTGAGGCTGCCGCTGCCGGCGTTGGTCGCGTCAATGGTGCGCGCCGGGCCATTGGAGCCGACCGCGACGGAGACAGGCCCGACCGTGGTTTCCGAGAGACGGAGACGGGGCTGGGCGATAGCGGCTCCCAAGCTGCAGAGGCCGAGGAGAGCGAAAGGCAGGCTCCGGCTGATGATTTCCGAGAGAAGGGCGTTCATAGGAATCCTCACAATTTTACTTGATTTTGTTTTGGACGCGGGGGATGGCGGATGCGGGGAAGAGCGTTTAGATTAGACCCATTCCAGGGCGCCCTTCTTGTAAGCCCAGACGTAGCCGACCACGAGGATGCCGAGGAACACGAGAGCCTCAGCTACTCCGAACCAACCGAGCTGTTTATAGCGGACAGCCCAGGGGAACAGGAATACGGTTTCGACGTCGAAGATGACGAACAAGATGGCGACCAGATAGAAACGGACGCTGTAGCGGCCCCGGGCGCCGCCGACGGCTTCAATGCCGCACTCATAAGATTCGAGTTTGGCTGGGACGTGGACGGAGGGGCGCAGGACCTTACCCACCAGCAAAGCGGCGAGGGGGAATGCGATGGACAGCGCAAGAAACAGGAACAGGGGAAGGTAACCTTCCAACATAGACCCACTATACCGTATAGCGATGGGCAAATCGCCGTTGGGCCTTTGGCTGGGATCCGCCGTCGCGTCTTTATTGACGGCCATAGGCTCTGGTATGGGATAACCAACTCCTGGGCATTCCTGCGGATGCGAGCCATTCCCGTGGAAGTCATTCGGAGTTCGCTTCGTGTGGACTCTCCGGATGGGGCGCGCACTCTTGAGAGCTGCCTCTCGCTGGAATTGCAGACGACGGATAGCAGCCGACGACGCATTCGGGCGGAGGACCGCGTAGGCCGGTCGACCTATCCCGAAGAGGCATGGGAGCTGAAGGCCTGGGCGCCGGGTGCCGCCACTTGGTGTACCAACTTAGCCGCGATTTCTCACAAAGAGCTAGCAAAAAGCCGCCGTCTCTGGCATAACGATGTTTGACGACAAGAAGTTAGAGACCAAGGAGCAACGGCTTTCGCTATGACACAGTGTACCCAAGCTGGATTCGATTTTGGAAGCGGGTTCGGCAAACAAATGGCCGTGGACTTCGCCGGTCCCACCTTAACCTCCGATGGTGGGCTGCTTCTGCTCAAGCAAACCGAAATGAAGCTTAATCTCCTCTCTCGCCTCGCCCGCTGTTTTCGTGATGCGCGCAGTCCGGCCCGCGTCCAA
>JBBQRA010000346.1:0-4548 GCA_038215275.1 Bryobacterales bacterium
GATGCCGTAGTCACCCGTTTAGGAGAGGAGCCAAGACTCTGGCGCAACGAGAGCCCTGCTCAGAACTGGATCACCCTCGACGTCCCCATCGGAACCAAAGTCAAAATTGGAACCCAGCATAATCACCAGACGACGGCGATCGGCTACGCCAGCAGCGTCCTCGCCCCTGTCCACTTCGGCTTGGGCCCTCTCACCAAAATCCCGCAGATTGAAATCCGCTACCCCAACGGCCAAACGAAAACGTTGACCAACGTCCCCGCCAATCAGCGTCTAAAACCCTAATCGTAGGCGAAACGTCCCTCGCCAGCCATCGTCACTACGTGCCACCCGCTTCGCCGCCACCAGGCCGACACCCTCCAAGCCCAAATTCTCCTCCCGAACCAGGAGCCCAGATCATCCCGGCTCACTCCCAAGCCGAGCTACCCTAAAACGAACCCATGCCGAAATCCTCCGTCGACGAAATCCGCGCCCGCTTCGACTCCGACGTCGAGCGCTTCTCCAACCTCGAAACCGGCCAAACCGCCACTATCGACGCCGCCCTCTGTCTCGAACTCATCGCAAAGGCCGCCGCCGCCGTCACCCCCAAAGCCACTCACGTGCTCGACATCGGCTGCGGCGCTGGCAACTTCACTCTCCGGCTCCACCTGGAGCTCCCCTTCTCAGCGGTCACCCTCCTCGACCTCAGCCAGCCCATGCTCACTCGCGCCGCCGCCCGCGCCGCCGCCGCCGGCCTCGCCCCCATCACGGTCCAAAGCGACGTCCGCGAAGCCACGTTCCCGCCCCAGTCTTTCGACATCATCCTCGCCGGGGCCGTCCTCCACCACCTCCGTACCGACGCCGAATGGGAACAAACCTTCGCCAAGCTCCACGCCTGGCTCCGTCCCGGCGGCTCGCTCTGGATCTTCGACATGGTAGCCCACGAACACCCAGCCATCGAAGCCCTTCAGCACCAGCGCTGGACCGAATACCTCACCACCGCCGGAGGCCCGGATTACGCCGCCAAAGTCACGGCCTATGTCGAGAAGGAGGACACCCCCCGCCCCCTCACCTACCAGACCGAACTCCTCCGCCGCGCCGGCTTCTCCACCGTCGATGTCCTCCACAAGAACGCCGCATTCGCCGCCTTCGGCGCGCGCGTTACAGTAGGCCCATGTGCAACGAATTCACCGCAATCGTAGAGCGGGACGGCCCTTTGTACATTGCTTACTGCGCTGAGCCTCCGGCGCGAAGGCCGGGGCCGCCAGACTCATCTCCCGGTGCCTATGCATCCCCGGCCCGTCAGACTAACCGCTAATGCTCGTGCAAGCACTCCGGATAACTTCCCAATATCGCATTCCCGTTAAACCCCAGTGTCTCCCCCATCCCTGCCTTTGAAGTCCAATACCCATCCGACGTCAACGCCTTCAACGCCTTAAAAAACCGCTCGCCCTTCCCCTTCACCGGCCCCGCATCGCACCGCGCGCACAACGGCTCCAAAATCGCCAATTGCTCCTTCTCCCCCAACTGCCCAAACGCCCGCCCCTTCGTCTGCTTCTTCATCCAAGCTAAACCTTTCGCAAACACCTTCTGCTGAGCCGGATTCCGCCCCACCACAAAGTCAATATAAGCCGGAACCCCCGCCGCCCCCGCCCCCGGCGTATCGGTCGCCGGAATAATCCTCTCGGCTATCGCCGCAATCGTCGCAAAATCGGCCTTGCTGAAATACACCGGCTCCGGCAACGCCGCCTGCCCACTAATAGCCCCGTGCGTCCCCTCATGCTGCGCATACAACTCATCCGCCGCAAACGGAAACGCGCACGTCACCGAAATCGAACCTATAATCTTCAACGCATCCCGACGCTCAGCCATTAGAGTTCTCCCTTCTTCGCCCGCTCGGCCATATGCTCGGCCGTCCGTGCGGCCAACGCCATAATCGTATGCGTCGGATTCTTCTCCGATGCCGACGGAAACACGCTCCCGTCCAGCACAAACAAATTCTTCACATCATGCGTCTGGCAGTAAGCGTTCACCACCGACGTCCGCGGATCATTCCCCATCCGCGCCCCGCCTAACTCATGATTAGTCCGCGGCTCCTCCCACACTTTCTGGATCTTCGCACCCGCCGATAGAAGAATCTCCTTCGACCAGTTCTGCATATCTTTAAAGATCTTCCAGTCGTTCTCCATCCAAGTCACCTGCCGCCGCGCCGAAGGCAACCCATACTGGTCTAACTTCCCATAATCCAAATCCACAAACGACTTAGCATTCGGCACCATCTCGCCATAAGGGCTAAACACCACAAACGCCGGATACTGATCCTTCACGGCCTTCTTATACCCCGCCCCCATCCCCGGTGTCTCCCGCGCCCAACCTATCCCTCGCCGGTTCTGATACCCAAACTGCGCCCCGAAACTGCGGAAGTAGTCCCGCTTCCGCTCGTGCATGAAGCTGGGCAGATACGCATGGTCCAAAAACCCTTCGTCGTCCTTCAATGGCGCCCCCACCAACCCATCCAGAAACGCCTCCACCCCGCCCGTAAAATGAGGAATAAAATGCTTTCCTAGCTGCCCGCTCGAATTCGCCAACCCATCCTTCGCCGACATCTGTAGCAGCGCCACACTCTGCACACAAGCGCAGCAAACCACCACCGACTTCCCCAACACTTCACCCTCCGCCTTCGTCTCCCGATGCAGAAACTTCACGCCCCGCGCCCGTCCGTCCCCGCCCGTCATCACCTCCCGCACCACCGCGTTCGGAATCATCTCCAACTTACCCGTCTTCATCGCCGGCAGTAAGTGGACGTCATAGCTGTTATACTTGGCCACCACATCGCAACCCGCCATGCAGTTCCCGCAGTAATGGCAACCCGGCCGTCCGAACTTAGCCTGCGTCAGCGTCGCCTTTCGCACGTGGATGGTCTTCAGCCCCAGCTTCCGCGCACCCTTATCAATCAACTTATCCGAGCACTTATACGGAGCCGGCGGCAAAAATACGCCGTCCGGTAGATCCTCCAGTCCGTCATAATTCCCGCAAACCCCCACCTCCCGCTCAATCCGCTCGTAGTAAGGCGCCAGGTCGGCATAGTCGATCGGCCAATTCTCCCCGCCCCCGTCGAACGTCTTCCCCTTGAAGTCCCGCTGCCCGAACCGCCACGCCACCGCGTTCCACGTCAGCGTCTTCCCGCCCAGGCCCCGCGCTCGCTCACTCTCCATGCCCGGCTTGCCAGGCTTCATCTTCGGAATTTGCCGATTCGCAAACTCCCACGGCATTGAGTGCGTCGGAAAGTCGGTCCGCGTATTGATCTTCGGGCCGCCCTCCACGATCGCCACATGTGCCCCGGCCCGCGCCAAATGCGCCGCCATCGTCCCGCCTGCCGCGCCCGAACCCACCACCACTACGTCATAGACCGTTGCCATATCCTAATCCCTTAACAGCCACATCTTCATCGTCTTTGACACCAATTCCGCCGCGTCCTGCTGCACAAAGTGCCCCGCCCCCGGTACCGTCACCAACGTCCAATCCTTCGCCACCCACTCCCAAGTCCCGTTCAGTCCCGCCGCGTTCAGCGCCGTATCTTCCAACCCATGAAACTGCAACACCGGCGCCATCACCTTCCGCGTCTCCACCCGCGCCGTGTACGGCTCCCGCGGATAGTTCCTCTGATAGTAAGCCATCATCGCCGCGAAGTCGCTCCGCCCAAACGCCTCCACATACAACTTTCGGGCCTCCGGATCCTTCACCCAACGCGCCAAACCCTCCGCCGTCAACCCCTTCTCCGATCCCTCCACCTGAAACCGCCGCGCGTAACCCGAGTTCCTCTGCTGCTCCGGGTTCGTCGCCAACTCCCGCAACATCCCGTTCGGATGCGGCAAATTCAAGATAACTACCTTCTCCACCATCTCCGGCAAATTCAGCGCCACCTGCCAGGCAATCGCCCCGCCCCAGTCATGCCCCACCACAATCGCCTTCTGCTTCCCAAAATGCCGAATCACCGACGCCACATCGCCCACTAACAGGCGCATATCATAGTTCTCGGCTCCCTTGGGCTTGTCGGACAGGTTGTACCCCCGGTTATCCATCGCCACCACCTGAAACGATGGCGCCAACGCCTCCATCTGGTGCCGCCACGTATACCAGTAGTCCGGAAAGCCATGGATCATCACGACCAGCGGCCCCTGCCCCATCGTCGCGTAGTGAATCTTCACGCCCCCCGAATCGGCGTAACCCTCCTTCACGACCGGCGCGCCGAACAATCCAACCCCGAACAAACCCAAACTAAGCCACATCTTCACTGCATCACCCACTCCGCATTGAACTGCGCATGGCGAATCGCCTTGCCCGGCGATTCAAACACGCTGTAAGTCACATGAATCGACCCATCCTTGGCCTGAATCACCGACGGATAGTGATACTGCCCCTCCCCCTTGTCCAGGCTCCGCTTCCACTTCCACGTCGCGCCCTCGTCATCCGACAGCGCCACAGCTAGCGAAGTCCGGCCCTTCTCGATGTCGTTAAACACCATCAGCCAGCGCCCATCCTTCAGCGCAATCGCCTCCAGGCTCGTACCCG
>JBBQRA010000347.1:0-4474 GCA_038215275.1 Bryobacterales bacterium
GATGCCTTGTTCGGGGAGTTTGCCGAGGTCGATGAAGGCGAAGAACTCGTTGAGGACGAGACGGGTGCCGAGCAGTTTGCCGACGTGCGGCGCGTCCTGCCAGGTGACGCCGAGAAGATAAGCGACGGGCGCGAAGATCCAACCGAACAGTTCCTGCATGGTCGACGGGAACCACGCGGCCATCGAATGTCCCCAACCGAAGAGTCCATTAACCAAAGCGATGAGGGAAACGAAGGCGATGAGCATGGCGCCGATGTTCAGCGCGAGGTGCAAGCCGTCGCCGGCGCCGCGGGCGGCGGCGTCGATGACGTTGACGCCGTTCTTCTCGATTTCGATGTTGATGCCGCCGAGGGTTTCGGGCTCGCCGGTTTCGGGGATGAACATCTTTGCAAGGAGGATGGTGGCGGGAGCGGTCATGATGACGGCGGTGAGGAGGTGGCCGATCTCGACTTTGGCGAACATGACGTAGGCGGCCATGACGGCGCCGGAGACGTGCGCCATGCCGGAGGTCATGATGGTGAAGAGTTCGCTTTGCGTTAGGTTGGCGAGGAAGGGGCGAATGGTGAGCGGCGCTTCGGTTTGCCCCATGAAGATGCTGGCGGCGACGCAAGTGGATTCGGCGCCGCTGGCTCCCATCACGCGGCGCATGAGGAGGGCCATCGCTTTGATGATGACCTGCATGACGCCGAGATAGTAGAGGATGCCGAAAAGGGCGGCGATGAAGATGACGATGGGCAGGACCTGAAACGCGAACAGGACCCCGAAGGGTCCTGTCGATTTACCGAGTGGTCCGAAGAGGAACGAAGAGCCTTCTTCGGCGTAGCGGAGAAGGGCTTCTACAGCGCGGCTGGCGGTTTCAAACGCCCCTCGAAGAGGCGTTTTGAGAACCAGGAGAGCGAAGAGCAACTGCAGGCCAAGTCCCCATGCCAAAAGAGAGGGGCGGATGGCGCGACGGTCCGTCGAGAAGAACCAGGCCACCGCGAGGATGACGACCAGCCCGACGACACCCATGGAATTTAGCTGACGACTTCGAGGATGTTCTCGCGTTCGTCGGGAGCCGAATTTGAGATGCGAAAGGCGTCTTCGACGAGATCGGCAGCCTCTTCGACGTTGGTTTCGTCGCGGTAGTAGAGGCGGCAGAGAATGGTGCCGGGATCGATTTTCTGGCCGACCTTGACTTCGAGGATGACGCCGACGGCGTGATCGATGACATCGTCCTTGGTATTGCGACCGGCACCGATGAGGGTGGACGTCGCGCCGATGACCTGCGCATCGACGGCGGAGACGTAGCCGCCGCGGGTGGTGACGATGTCGCGAGCGCCGGTGGCGTTCGGGAGCAGTTCGAACTTATCGAGGACGTTCGGGTCTCCGCCCTGGGCCTTGATGACCTCTTTGAGTTTCTTATAGGCGGAGCCGTCGACGAGGCGGCGCTGGGCGATCTCGCGGGCTTCGTCGATGGTCGGCACGACTTTGCCGAGGTGGATCATGCGGGCGGCGAGTTCGATGGAGAGCCGCGTGAGATCGATGGGGCCGGCGTTCTGGAGGGTCTGGGAGACCTCCATGATTTCGAGAGCGTTGCCGATGGCGTAGCCGAGCGGCTGGTTCATGTCGGTGATGAGCGCCTGGACGCGCTTGCCGTGGCGGCGGCCGATGGCGACCATCAACTGGGCGAGGCGGCGGGCATCAACCTGCTTCTTCATGAAGGCGCCGGTACCGACTTTGACGTCGAGGACGAGCGCGTCGAGGCCGACGGCCAGTTTCTTCGACATGATCGAGCTGGCGATGAGCGGTATGGACTCGACGGTGCCGGAGGCATCGCGAAGAGCGTACAAAGCGCCGTCGGCCGGGGCGATCTCGGCGGTTTGGCCGATGAAGGCGAGCTTATGTTTAGCGACCTGAGCCTTGAACTCGTCGATGGTGAGATTGGTCCGGAAGCCGGGGATGGACTCGAGTTTGTCGAGGGTTCCGCCGGTGTGGCTGAGGGCGCGGCCCGAGATCATCGGGACGATGACGCCGGCCGCAGCGGCGATGGGGGCCGCGATGAGGCTGGTTTTGTCTCCGACGCCGCCTGTGGAGTGTTTATCCACTTTAAGGCCGGGGACATCCGAGAAATCGACTGTGCCTCCGCTCTTCAGGAGCAGTTCGGTGAGGATCCCCACTTCCTTCTCGGTCATGCTCGAATAGAAGGTGGCCATGAGGAACGCGGACATTTGATAGTCCGGGATCTCTCCGCGCATGTACCCTTCCACGAGGTAGGCGAGCTCTTCGGAGGAGAGTTCCTCGCCGTCTCTTTTGCGGGTGATCAGGTCGACGGTACGCATATTAGATCCCCAGCGTACCATGTTAATTTGTTGAAAGTAAAACGCTAGAAGCAATTAATACGGGTTCGTTTCGAGCAGTTTGGGGAACTCTCTCGAGACGGGCCAAACGGCCAAGGCAAGGGCGATGGCGAGGTCGTCATGAGTGGCCTGGCCTCCGGTAAGGCTGATATTGAGCAGCTCATCGCGGAGGGAGGGCCACTCTTTGAGCGCTGGATGGATGCGGAGATTCCCGGCTTCGAAGACCATGCGGAGATTGGCGACGAGTTCTCGCCTGGGGATGGTGAGTTTGCCGTCGGGGTGGACGACGGCCTGGTGGCCGCCGGTCAGATGGACGGACTTCAACTGGGCGGGCAGTTTTTGGGCCCGGAGGAGATCGACGATGGGCCGGCCGGGTCCGGCGGCGTCAATAAAGAGGTCCAGGTCCACTTTTGAAGCGGAGCCGAAGGGTTGGCGACGTTGGACTTCAGCGATGAGCCGTTTGACGTGGGATGGTACTAAGACGTAATCGGTACCAAGCGGCAAGCGAGCGGCGAAGAGCAGGCGGAGCTTTGGCCAGCGTTTTCGTTCCATGGAAGCGTAGTCGAGTCCGTGATCGGAGTAAACGAGGTCGACCGCGGTGAGCGCGGTGTGGTCCCGGCTTTGGCCGAGATCGAGACCGAGGACAAATTTAGGATAGAGGAGTTTCATACACCGTTTCCAAAGAAGGGTTCGTAGGCATCGTCGTGACAGGAGGTTAGAATCTCCCGGTCAAACACCTGATTGGCGGCGGCCCGGAATTCGCACATGAATTCGACCCAATACCGGGTGGGATGGATGATTTTCATTTCTTCGAGGAAGTCCGCGGGAATGCGCGGACACTGGTTGGCGGTGAGGCGGAACCGATGCCAATGGGCCAGCCTTTCGTTGTGCCAGAGATCGTAGAAGAGCCCGGTTTGCCCTTTCGGGGTCGAGATGACCCACATGGTTCCGTCGGAGGTCGCTAGAAATGGCATGACGGCGACGTACAGTTCGTCTGACGCGTAGGCTGCTTCGTCGATGACCAAGAGGGCCGCGCCGGAGAAGCCGCGAACGCGATCTGGCGCGTGGGGCAGACCGACGATGCGGCTTCCGTTGGGAAGGACGAGCGAATGGTCGTTGATGCCGTCGGATTTGGTGCGCAGACCGAGGCGTTGCAGGAGCAATTTGACTTTGTAGTAGAGTTCGCCGGACTGCCGTTCGCCGGGTGAAGCGATGATGATGTTGGAGCCTGGATAGTGGATGGCCTGATGAGCGATCCGGGTGGCGGCCATAACGCTTTTGCCGAACTGGCGGCTGGCATTGAGAATGACCCGTTTGGCGGGGCAATCGAGGACCTCCTTTTGCAGGGGATCGGGGTGAAACCCGAGGACTGCGGCGGCCCAGCCGGAGACAGACGGGACCGCCGCGGGTCCATCGGCCCCAGAGTGAGGCAGATAGAGTCCGGACGCACCGCTGGTTGCCATCCGCAGGGCAGGCCATGGCCCTGGTTTGGCCGATTTTCTGGTTGCTGTCCATTTCTCCAAAGCCGTGTTTCCTTCCTTGCCTTGACGGTAGCCGTGTGGAAGCAGCAGGCGGGGCCAGTTCGCGGCAAAGTCCTGAGTTTATGGGTAAAAAATATTTCGATTATGCGGGAACGGGCTCATTCCTGGCGGTCAACCGGGGCTCGACGCCCCGGGTTGGCCGCCGCCGGGCGCCGTTTCTGCGGCCGCGCCGGGTTCGACCGGATGGACGTAGCCTCAACGGATGCCGGAAGGTTGCTTTCCACCTCGTCGCAGATCGGCTCCGGATCCAGAGAAGTCCCTTTATTTTCAGCAAGTTGCTGGTTGGCTGCGATTGGTTCGTTCCAGAGTTCGGCCTCGACTTCGCGTTGGGCTGCGGCCTGGACCAAGTTGCGAACCTCTGGATCTCGAATGGCGTCGCCGTGGTGCTTTTGCAGATGGGTCATGGTACGTACGAACGTATTCCAAGCGCGCAGATGCCCGGCGCGGCGGCGCTCGATGAGCCGGTAGATTTTGTCGGCCTCGACGAGATTGTGTGCGGCGGCAGCAGCCTTGACGATGCCGCAGTAATCGGGGTAGTCCTGATATGCCTTGTCGAAGTTTCTTTCATCGAGGGCACACAACATGGTGCCGAGG
>JBBQRA010000348.1:0-4462 GCA_038215275.1 Bryobacterales bacterium
TCGACTGCAGCACCACGACGCTTACGGTGAGCACGATCACCAGCAGAACGGCAATGTCGAAAATCTGTTCCCACTGGCTGGCCTGCTCCCCGGGCTCAAGTAGGTCATGAACCTTCCGACGCCAACTTTGCATAGGTAGGATTCTAGCGCGGTACCAACTTGCGCGGGCCCGTTTCTAGTATCCCCCGTTCAAACCGGGCGTGCCGTTTTCCGGCACACGGCTTACCGATGATCTTCTTGCTGTGACTTGCCACGGGTATTTCCGGTGCCCATCAACTTGTGCAGTCCCATCCATCCCGAAGAGCAAAATTGTCCAGCTTGTTGAACTTCCGGTCGGCGTTCCCCGTCCGGAAGTAGTTACCCCAGCCGCGAAGCACGGGCGTCAGTTCAGCGACGATCTGCCTCACATCCTTCCCGCTGTGCCGCTTACGGTTCAACTCCCGCACGCGATCGCGAAGCTTCTTCGTCGCCTTCGGGCTCGGCCACCCGCGCCACGCCCCCGGGAGTTCTGGGACTTTTTGGCGCCCTCCCTTAAGCCCTCGGCCAATTCGCGGTAGGTCCCAGCGACATTCTGTCCCATTCCCACATTCTTCGGTACTTCCGATCTAAGGCTCCGGTACTGCGCCTGCACCTGGTCCCCCAGTACGCGGGAGCCAGCCGCCCCATGGGCCGCTAAGCTCACTGTTTTGAGTCGTTTGTGCCATAGGTTCAATCGCGCCCTGCCGGAATACTCGATACATGACAGCGAAACGAACCCACCGCCTCCGGAACCTCCTCACACTGGTTGGCCTGACAATTGCCCAAGGGATGTCCATGACCATGACCTATGACGGTACGGTCCCGGCGTTGTTCGAGAACATCAGCGTCAAGTTCGACAACCAGAACACGAACGTCTACGCCGGCCAAATCGGCGTCCGCTTCGATACCGGAGTCACGGCGATCCTCTTCTGCGCCGACCCGTTCATCGCCCTTCGTCTCGATACTGTCGAGGTCACCCCGTTATCCGGCAGCCAGATCAACCAAGGTGAGCGCCTCGCCTGGATGTTCAACTCCTACGCCCCCGCCGTCACCCAAAGCTGGCAGGCCGCAGCGTTTCAACTGGCCGCCTGGGACATCGTCGCCGACGGCGGAGACGGCCTCGGCACCGGCCGCATCCAAAGCGCCAGCACCACCAACGCACAGATCCTCGCCGCTGCCTCTGCCCTCGTCGCAGCCAGCCTAGGCAAGTCCGACGCCAACGGGATCTTCTACCAACCCACCGCCGGCCCCCGTTACTCCCAAACTCTCTTCGAGGCTGTGGACAACCCCGTCCCAGAACCCAGTACTTACCTGCTGATGGGCGTCGGCCTCCTGGCGTTGAGTCAACTCCGCCGCCGCACCTAAGAACAAGCTTTCGTGCAGTTCAGTTCAGTTCGTGATTCCCTCCCTTTTTTCTCCTTGAATACGCCGCATCCAGTCTCACCGGATGCGGCTTTTTTTATTGCCCGAGATTCTATGGATTGAGGGCCTGCTCCAGATCCGCGCAGATATCTTCCGCCGCTTCAATACCCACCGACAAACGAACCAGCGAATCCCCAATCCCCATGCGCTCCCGTTGCTTCGGGCTCAAGTCCCGATGCGACGCCATTTTCGGATAGAGCATCATCGAATGCACATCCCCGAGCGAGGTCGCTCTCACCACCAACTGTAGACGGTTCATGAACGCAAACACCTCCGGCGTCCCAGCGTCCTTCACCTCAAACGCCACCATCGCGCCGAATTGTCCGACCGGGAACAACCGTGCAATCGTTGCCGCGTCCGCATGCGCCGGATCGTCCAGATAGAACACGCGTTCCACCAGCGCATGGCCCCGCAAGAATTGCGCCACCGCCGCGGCATTGGCGCACTGCCGTTCCATCCGCAGCGGAAACGTCTTGATCCCCCTCATAGCCAGATAGGCCTCAAAAGGCCCCAGGGTTGGCCCGGCCGTCCGCGACATCTGCCGCAGAATCGGCAAATGTGCCGCGTCCGCAATCACTGCCCCGCCCATCACGTCTCCATGGCCCGACAGATACTTCGTCAGCGAGTGCACCACCATGTGTGCACCGAGCTCTAGAGGCCGCACAAGCAACGGGGTCGCAAACGTATTGTCGACAATCAGCGCCACATCCGCTTCCCGGCAAATCTGTGCAATCGCATCCAGTGGCCCCACGCGGAGCACCGGGTTCGACACCGTCTCCATCAGCAGACAGCCTGGCCTCTCCGCCTCAATCGCGGCCTTCACAGCCTCCAAATTCGTTATGTCGACAAACGACGTCTCCACCCCGAAAGGCCCCATCACGTTCATCAGCAGATTGATCGTCGCCCCGTAAAGCGCACTCGCTGCCAGCACCTTTTTCCGCCGGTCGAGCAGTGCCGTCGAAATCGCAATCTGCAGAGCCGCCATCCCGGTGGAACACGCCAGCGACCCGGCACCGTTCTCGAGCGTCGTCAGCAATTCTTCGAGCGCATGGTTCGTCGGGTTGTCGTACCGCGCGTACGCGTACCCCGGAACCTCCTGCGCGAAGACCTGATCGGTCGTCTCAATATCCTCGTACGAGTAGCTCGCCGCCGTGTAGATCGGAGTAGTCACCGGCACGTAGGCGCCGGCTTTCTTCCGGTCGCCGGCGTGTACGGCTTGGGTTTGAATCTTCATTTTCTCTTCCAGCGGGTACCGTCTTTCGTATCTTCGAGCACAATGCCCTGCGCATCCAACTCTGCGCGAACCTCGTCGGCCCGCCCGAAATTGCGAGCCTTCTTCGCCGCAACGCGCTCGGCAATTAACACTTCAATCGCTTCATCGGAAAGTCCGCCCGCCGCCACGGTCGGCCGCAGCACGTCAAAAACCGAATCAAATAGCGCCAGAAACGCCTGCGCCGAGGCCACGTTCTCCGCCCCGAACTGCCCGGCGTCCATCGCCGAATTCGTATCTCGCAAAAACTCAAACACCGCGCCCAACGCCCCGGCCGTGTTCAAGTCATCGTCCATCGTCTCGCGGAATCGCGCCGTCGCCGCGACCGCCCGCTCCTCGGCCGCCGAGTTCCCTCCGGTCGCAACCTTCTCGCTCTTCAGCCGTCGCTCAAAATTTCGCAGCCGGTCAATCGCCGTCGCCGCCGCCTTCACGCCATCCATCGTGAAGTTCAGCTTGTTGCGATAAGGCACGCTCGCCAGCAGATACCGCACCGTCTCCGGCGCATAACCCAACTCCAGCAGGTCCCGCAGCGTGTAGAAGTTGCCGAGCGACTTCGACATCTTCTGCCCTTCCACAATCAGGTGCTCGGCATGCAGCCAGAACCGCGCGAACGGCTTCCCGGTCACCGCCTCGCTCTGCGCGATTTCGTTCTCGTGATGCGGAAACTGCAGGTCAATCCCGCCCGCGTGAATATCCAGCGTCGACCCCAGATACTTCATCGCCATCGCACTGCATTCGATGTGCCAGCCCGGCCGCCCGTCGCCGATCGGCGTGTCCCAACTCGGCTCGCCCTCTTTCTTCTGCTTCCACAGCACGAAGTCGCGCGCGTCGTCCTTCTCGTACTCGTCCACGTCCACGCGCGCCCCGGCGATCATTCCGCCAAAGTCGTTGTGCGATAGCTTCCCATATTCCGGAAACTTGGCGATCCGGTAGTACGTGCTCCCATCCGTTTCGTAGGTAAACCCCTTTGCGCCGAGCTGCTGGATCAGGTCCACCATCTCGCTAATATGCTCCGTCGCCCGCACCACGCGTTCCGGCCGTTCGAGCCGTAGCGTCGCCATATCTTCGAGGAACGCCTCCTCATACTGCGCCGTATATTCCCGCAGCGTCTTGCCCTGCGCCATCGCCGCCCGGATGATCTTGTCTTCCACGTCCGTGATGTTCATCACGTTGTCGAGCGAAAAACCGGAGGCCCGCAACCACCGTCGCAGAATGTCCTGAAACGTGAACGTCCGCAGGTTCCCGATATGGGCGTAGTGATAGACGGTTGGGCCGCAGCAGTACATCCGCACCGTCTTGCCGTCTTGCGGCGAAAAAGGTTCTAGCTGCTGGGAGAGGGAGTTGTAGAAGCGAAGTGCCATCGGGAGGGAAAACTCTTATGGTAGTTCACCGCGCCATCCAACTCCAAGATTCACAAACTTTACCCCGACCTGACCGCCTCCGCACCTTCGTAACACTCCTTCACAGATTCGTGATACTCCCCCCGATTCCTCCTCCGGGTCCCCCGGCCAAAGAAGGAACCCCGTCCATCCGGGCAACCGCTCGGCCCGCTAGCCTGACTTTCGCAGTTACGCCGATTCGAGTCAGCTAAGCCTTTTAGAATCAATAAATGGATACCGTAGGTCTTCACCACAAGAGCGAATCAACCTGCGACGGGGAGCGAAGGCTGTTCGACCTTGGCCGAGGTGATTCGTGGCGGCGGTTGAGCCGGCAGGGCCAGGCGCAGTTTATCGAGCAGGATCTTAACGTCCG
>JBBQRA010000349.1:0-4434 GCA_038215275.1 Bryobacterales bacterium
CCGAGTCTTTGAATCCATGGAAGGCGTCGTCAGCCAACTCAACGCTGGCCTGCCCCGATTGGCGGCGAACACGCAAACACTGCGAAGTCTCACTGCTTGGCCGTGGATCGTTAGTCTCATCTTGAACGCCCATTAGAATTAGTGGTTCCAATTATTCTACTGAAATGCGGGAAGCTACCGCAGAGCTGCGGGGACCGTTGCGATTTGCCGGAGCAACTCGGGGTGGGGCTGTGCCTGGTGCGATAGCCGAGGCGTTGCCAGCTACACGCCTTCCGGCGAGGGAGGGCGGCGGGGCGTGGGCGGGAGGTCGTGGGTGGGGTAACCGAAGCGGAGGACGAGTTGGGGGACGCCGGCTGGGATGAGGCTTTGGAGCTGGGTGCGAAGGGTAGAGATTTCGACGGGTTGATTCAGGTAGGAGGCCTGGAGACCGTGGTGGGTGGCGAGGAGGAGGACCCTTTCGAGGGCTTGGCCGGCGGCCATCCAGTCGGCGGGTTCGTCGGCGGGGGTGGACAGGACGGCGAGAACGGGGGAGGCGTCAGAAAGTTCGCGGTCCTTGGCGGCTACGCCCCCACCCATGTCGAAGGTGCGGACGACAAGTTGGACTATGGGGGCGACAAGGCCCGGGACGGTGAGGCCGTCGCCGGAGCGGCGGGGGTGCATCCAAGCTGCAAGTTCGCGGCGCCAACTGGGGTTGGCCCACTGGAGGGCGTCGCCTTCGGAGATGAGGGCGGCGAGGGCGTGGCGATTCGATTCCGTGAACACCGGGGAGAGAGCGGCGCCTTCAGCGCGAGCGGCGGCGAGGAGTTCGGCGAGGATGGCGTCGGGAACCGGCTGGGGAGTGAAGCGATGGCGGTAGGTGCGGCGGTGCCCGATGCCTAGCGCCAGGAGGGCTTCTTCGGGATCGGGCTGGGAGGCGGGGGTGGCTTGGGCGAGGCAGTCGGGGTCGTTGGGGTTAGGGAAGAGTTGGATGGCGAGGGGGACGCCGCGGTGGGCGGCGGCGGCGCGGAGGTTGAAGAGGGCGGCGGCGCAACTGATGGTGAGCTCGCGGTCGTAGGGGTCGTTGACGGGGAGGGCGCGGGTGCGGTCAGCGTGGAGGAGGATGGCGGAGTCGGTGACGGTGAAGAGCCAGGGTTGGGTGTTATGGCTGGAGGGGGCGAGGATGGCCTGGGCAAGGAGATGGGGGAGGTGGGAGTTTAGCATGATGACTTCAGCGTACTCCCGCCGAACGTCGCTACGGCTTGACAACGGTGCCGTCGGGGGCACGGTCGAGGGGGTAGTGGCCGCCGAGCGGGGCGGGCTGCAGGGGGTGCTTCGCGGCGAGGGCTTCGTTGATGTCGATGCCCAGGCCGGGCTTGTCATTGCCGTAGAGGTAGCCGCCGCGGATTTCGGCGGCGCCGGGCAGGATCTCGCGGGCGAGTTCCGGGAAAGCGTTTTCTTCCTGGATGCCGAAGGCGGGATGGGAGATGTCGACGTGATAGGCGGCGAGTTGATTGACAGGATCGTTCTCGCCGCCTTCCTGGAAGGCGGTGCGGACGCCGAATGGTTCGCAATAGGCCGCGAGTTTTTTGGCCGGGGTTATGCCGCCAATGGCGGACACTCGGCAGCGGACGAAATCGATGAGCCGCTCCTTGACGTATGGCAGGTACTCGAAGGGGTGGGTGAATAGCTCGCCGACGGCTTGGGGCGTGGTGGAGATCTGCCGGATCTGCCGGTACCATTCGAGCTGTTCGGGGGCGAGGACGTCTTCAATGAAGAACATCTGATAGGGCTGCATACGGCGGGAGAACTCGACGGCGTTGATACCGCTCAGATGCGAGTGGACATCGTGGCAGAGCTTGGGACCGAAGCCGAGCTTGTTGCGGACATAGTCGAAGATGGGCGGAACCTTTTCGAGATAGACGTCTTCATCGAAGGCCTTGCCGCCGCGGCCATCGGGGATGAAGCCACCGCCACCGTAGGCGCCCATCTGGACGCGGATGTGGCGGAAGCCTTTGGCGAGGGACTTCTGGACGGAGGCGAGGATCTCTTCATTCGAGTTGCCGCTGCAGTGGTCATAGCAGGGGACAGCTTGGCGGACCTTGCCGCCGAGTAGCTCATAGACCGGCATGCCGGCGCGCTTGCCCTTAATATCCCAAAGGGCCATATCCATGCCGCTGAGGACATTGTTGTTGACCGGGCCGTTGCGCCAATAGGTGCGCAGATGGCTGCTCTGCCAAAGGTCCTCGATCTGACCGGGATTCTTTCCGATGAGGAAAGGGGCGAGATGCTTTTCGACGGCGGCGATGACGGCGTAGGGTTGGAAGTGGTTGCTGGCCGAGCCGATGCCGTAGAGGCCGGGTTCGCTGGTTTCGATTTTGATGAAGATCCAGCGATAGTTGCGGCCGCCGCTGGTGGCGATGACCTTGACGTTGCGGATGGTGAGCGGGGGGAGGCCCCGGGCCGAACTGGCGGCGACGGGGAGCGTCCAGAGGGTGTTGAGCAGTTCTCGGCGGCGCATGGGGTGTTAGGCGTTAGCTCGGTCGATCATGGCACGAATCCAGGCGACGGTGTAAGCGAAGGCGACGCGGGGGCCACCGACCATGGTGGGGAAATGGTCGCCGATGACGATGCCGTCGAAGTTGACTTCGCGGAGGGCCTTCGTGGCGGCGTACATATCGTAGTAACCGTTGTCGACAAACGTTTCGACGAAGTGGGGCAGCGGGGCGGACATGTTGCGCATGTGCACCTTCCAGATTTTGCCGCGTTCGCCGAAGTACTTGATGGCGGTAACGACGTCGGCGCCCATGAGTTCGCCGCCTTCGAGCCACGTGCCGATGCAGAAGCAGACGCCGACGTGCGTGGAGTTGGCGACTTCGAGGGCGCGCTTGTAGCCTTCAAACGTGCCGAAGATGTGGCGGGGGACGCCGGCGAGCATGGGGACGGGCGGGTCGTCCGGATGGATCCCGATGAAGACGTTGTTCTCTTCGGCCACCGGGGCGACTTTGCGGATGAAGTACTCGTAGTTGTCCCAGAGTTCCTGTTCGGTGTAGACGCGGCCGTGCGAAAGCGGTCCCTTGAAGATCTTGCCGGCCCAGGTGCCTTCGCCGCCTTTGGCGAGGTTGAAGCCGCGGGCGGAGGCGTTACCGCGGGTGGTTTCGGGTTCGGTGTGTCTGATGCCGTTGCCCATGCGGGCGTAGGTGACGTAGTGAATGCCGGCCTTGCCGCAGTTTTGAAGGTAGCGTTTGTAGGCTTCGATGCGCTCTTCGCGGCCCGGGAGATTGAGGACGATCTCTTCCTGATTGCGGTTGCCGTCGTGGCCGATGTTGAAGACGCGGAGGCCGGCGGATTCGGCTGGAGGTCTTCGTCGCTGGGGTCGGCGCCGAGCTGCATAGCCATCTTGATGCCGGGAGACCAGGGGGTGATCTTGGGCGGGTTGACCTTCAGCGGAGCAGCCGCAAGTGTAGCGGGCGCAGCGGCGAGGAGAGCAAAATCGCGGCGGTTCATGGGATTTCCTTAAAAGACGAAGCGGAGGCCGAATTGAATATTCCGCGGGTTGCCGCCGAGCACGATTTGGCCGAAGAGCGGGTTGGCAACGTCCATAGTGCCGCCGCGGGCGTCGAGAGCCGGGGTGTTCGCGATGTTGTAGAACTCGGCGCGGAACTGAAGGTTGTAGCGTTCGCCGAGGCGGGTATTCTTGAGGACGGACATATCGAAATTGACGCGGCCGGGGCCACGGAGACGGGGCTGGCTGACGCTATCGTTGGGCAGGGTGAAGGGGGCGGCGCGTTCAAAGGCGGTGGTGTCGAACCAGCGGGTGAGGGACTGTTCGCCGTCGGGGAGGACGGGATCCTTGAGCCGGTTGGCGCGTCCGTTGGTCGAACTGAAGTTGAAGAGGTTGGTGGTGTCGGGGCCGGTGATCAAGACGGGGCGTCCTTTCTGCAGAACGGTGATGCTGGAAACCTGCCAGCCGCCGGCGAGTTTTTGAACGACGCCGGGCGCATCGTTGAGGAAGTGGCGGCCTTTGCCGAAGGGGAGGTCGTAGAGATAGCTAACCACCAGGCGGCGGGGAATATCGTTGGCTTCGATGCCCTTGTTGTATCGGGAGTCGTAGAGGTGGTTGGAGGGACCGACGACCCAGGTATTGGACTGCATGGTGTTGGCGATGGTCTTTGAGCCGGTGAAGGAGCCGGAGAGGGTCATGCCGTTTGAATACTGCTTTTCGAGACGGACGTACCAGCTCTGATAGCTCATGTCGCCGTAGGGATCGCGGAAGACGAGCACGTCGAGGAACTGGGGATAGGGGCGGAGGGCCTGGCGGGCGGGAATGGTGGCTCCGCTCAGGGGGCCGCTGCGGATCTTGCCGAAGAAGGGGTTCGGGACGGGGGCAAGGAGTTGGGAGCCGAGGCTCATGAGCACGGGATCGTTCTGGTTGCGTTGGCGATTCCAATAGAGGTG
>JBBQRA010000350.1:0-4409 GCA_038215275.1 Bryobacterales bacterium
AGGCCACGAAGAAGTTGTATGGATTGGACGATCCCCGGACGGCGGACTTCGGATGGCAGTGTCTTCTCGCCCGCCGGTTGAGCGAAAAGAACGTCCGCTTCGTGCAGGCGACGCACAGCTATAAGTGGGACCAACACTCTGATCTTTTCAACAAGCACACTTCAAACGCCTATGAAGTGGACAAGCCGATCGCGGGCCTGTTGAAAGACTTGAAGGCACGCGGCATGATGGACGACACTCTCGTGATCTGGGCCGGCGAGTTCGGCCGGACGCCAATTTCGGAGGGCGGCAACGGACGCGACCATAATCCGTATGGCTATACCGTTTGGATGGCGGGTGCGGGCGTGAAGCCTGGCTTTGTCTACGGCGCGACCGACGAGATCGGCTACCACGCGGCGGAGGATCGAATGCATATTCACGACTTCCACGCGACCGTGCTGCATATTCTGGGAATGGATCACGAGAAGCTCACCTACCGCTACAGCGGCCGCGACTTCCGTCTGACGGACGTAGCGGGCGTGGTGCATAAGAAGATCCTTTCCTAGTTGCAATGAAGCGATTCGCCTGGTTCTACGTTGCCTATCTCGTCGCCGTGATCTTGTTCGGCGCGTGGGTGCGGATTACTGGAGCGGGGGCCGGTTGTGGCGACCATTGGCCAATGTGCAACGGCGAAGTGGTGCCCCAAGCGCCTGGCGCGAAGACCATCATCGAGTTCACGCATCGCGTCACGAGTGGGCTGTGCGGCATTGTGGGATTCGGACTGCTGGTCTGGGTTTGGCGCGGGGAAGGCCGCGGCCGGAGTTTTTATGCGGCCCTCGCGGCATTCTTCTTTTTGTTGGTCGAAGGATTCATCGGGGCAGTGCTGGTCAAGAAGCAGTTGGTGGTGGACGATGCTTCCGTCAGCCGCGCGCTGGTCATTTCGATTCATCTAGCGAATACGCTGTTGTTGACGGCGACGGCGACCGCGACGGCGTGGTGGATCGGCAACAAACGGACGGAATCGCCTTCGCGCCTTGGCTACCGGCTGCTTGGCGCGGCCTTGTTCGTTCTGATTTTGACGAACATCACGGGTGCGATCACCGCGTTGGGCGATACGTTGTTCCCGGTGCCTCCTACTGACGGCGCGGGCCTTTTCGCGCGGATCCGCGAGGACTTAACCACGGGCCAGCACTTTCTCGTCCAACTGCGGATTGTGCATCCGTTCGTCGCGTCCGGAACGGCGCTTTTTCTTTTGGGCGTGTTCGCGGCACTTCGACGCCAAGGTTTCGCGCAAGGGAAATTACTCACGTGGACGGCGGGCGTCGTCTTCCTGCAGGTGCTGTTGGGCATCCTGAACATTGCGCTCGCAGCCCCGGGATGGATGCAGATTGTGCACCTGTTGGTCTCGCAGGTGATTTGGATTTTGACGGTGATCGCCTGGCTGAGCGCGTGGCCGGCGTTGGGTGGAGCGGTGGGTGCGCCCCAGGTGGCGAAAGAATGGCCAGCGAGCGTGAGCTAAGCGCAGCGCGGCAGCGGTTGGCGGAAGCCGAGTCGATTGCGGTACTGACCGGCGCGGGCATCTCCGCTGAAAGCGGCATCCCGACCTTTCGCGGCGCGGGAGGTCTGTGGCGGAATTTTCGCCCGGAGGATCTGGCGACGCTGGAGGCCTTTGGGCGGGATCCCCGCACGGTGTGGGAGTGGTATTTGTGGCGGCGCGGGTTGATTGACGCGACCGGGCCCAACGCTGGCCACCGGGCCTTGGTGGCGCTGGAGCAGCAGCGGCCCCGCTTCACGCTGATTACGCAGAACGTCGACGGCCTGCATGACCGGGCGGGTTCCAGGCGCATCCTGAAAGTTCACGGCGACATCTGGCAGTCTCGCTGTGTCGGGTGTCCGTATCAGCGGAAGGACCGGGCGCTTGAATATGAAGCTCTACCGCCGCCGTGCCCCGAATGTGGGCAGCCGTTGCGGCCCGGCGTTGTGTGGTTCGGCGAAGCGCTTCCTCGGATTGTCTGGGCAGAGGCCGAGCGGGCTGTTTCCCAGGCGGATGTGCTGCTGGTGGTGGGTACTTCCGCGCAAGTGTACCCGGCGGCGGGATTGATCGGGATGGCGCGATTCGTCATCGAAGTGAATGTGGACGCAACCCCGTTCTCGACTCGCGCGGCGATTATGCTGAAAGGCCCAAGCGGAGAGATTCTTCCCGCCTTGGTCTAAGGCGGGCACGCTAAGATGGCTTCGTGCCTGACGCCAACCTCAGTGGGCGATTTGCCCGGTTTCGCATCCCGTTTGTGGCGGCGCAGGATTTGGTCTGGTTGTTGTTTTTCTCGGCCTTGGCGCTGGCCAGCCCCTTTCACGACGTGCCCTCGGTAGTCTGTATCGTCGCGCTGGCCTTCTTCCAGTTGGCAGAGCCGCGCATTGCGGTGTTTCGCACGGAGCGAGGCAGACTGCTGCCCATCACCATCAAGCTGATCCTGTGCTGGCTGGTGATCGGCTACACGGCGGCAATTAATTCAAGCTACTACCCGATTCTGATGCTGCCGGTGGTGAGCGCCGCGACGACGACGGGTCCACTGGCGACGACGATCTTTACATCTCTCGCCTGTGTGGCATACGTCTCGTTTCTAGCGTTCCTGGATTGGACTGAGTTGAGGGACTATCTTGTGATTTGGGAGGAGTTGTTGCTGCGCATCATCTTCCTGCCCGTGGTGGGCTATCTGACTTACCAGTTGGCGAAGGCCAATCGCGACGAGGCGCAGCGGTACCAGGCGGTTGCCGAGGAGTTGGCGGCGACGAATCGACATCTGCGAGAAGCCGAGGATGCAGTGCGGCGCTCCGAGCGCCTCGCGGCGTTGGGGCAGCTGACTGCGGGGTTGGCCCATGAGCTGCGGAACCCACTGGCCACAATTCGCTCTTCTGCGGAGGTGCTGCAGAAGCAACTGCCTTCCGGGAATGAACTGGCGCAGGAGATGGCCGGCTATATCGCATCGGACGTCGATCGAGCCAACTCGCTCGTCGGCCGGTTTCTGGAGTTCGCACGGCCGCTGGCGCTGCATCGGGCGCCGACGGAACTCCATGGGCTGCTGGATCGAGTGGTGCTTGAGTTTGAGCGAATAAGCCCGGTGCCGTCGGTGACTATCTACAAGAACTATGATCCGGCGGTCAGGCCGTTAGATCTGGATGCAGAATGGATGGAGCGGGTGGTTTTCAACCTGTTGCTGAACGCCGCGCAGGCGAGTCCCGCCGGAGCGGTGGTGACGCTGCGGACGCGGCTATTGGCTGGACAGGAGACGGAGATCGCTGTTATCGACAGGGGCAGCGGCGTCGCCCCGGAGCATCGCGAATCGATCTTCAATCCGTTTTTTACAACGAAGAAGGACGGCGTGGGACTGGGCCTGGCGATCGTAGCAAAGATCGTCAGCGAACATGGCGGACGATTGGATTTTGAAAGTGAGCCGGGGAGGGGGAGCGTGTTTCGTGTCCTGCTACCGGCGGCGACAGGACTATGAACAAGCGTGTACTGGTAATTGAGGATGAGGAGCGGCTGCGCCGCGTGGTGCAGTTGCACTTGGCGGCAGGGGGGTTTGAGGTGGAGACGGCGGGATCCGCCGAGGCGGCGACGCCGCGTCTCGACTGGGCGGGGATTGTCCTGACCGATCTGCGCTTACCGGGCGAGGATGGGCTGGCGCTGGTGGCTAGGATTCAATCGATGCGGCCGGGAGTGCCAGTCGTCGTGATGACGGCATTCGGTAGCGTAGAGACCGCGGTGGCGGCGATGAAGGCTGGCGCGGCCGATTTCGTGCAGAAGCCATTTTCGCTCGACCATCTGCAGACCGTACTCGAGAAGGCTTTCGAGGTGAAGGCGCTGCGGGAGGAGAATCAGCGGCTGCGGGAAGAGTTAGGCGGACGCTACCAGATCGACAACATTATCGGCCGGAGCGCTGGAATGCAGGAGGTGTTCGCGACCGTGCTGCGTGCGGCGCCCAGCCGCGCGACGGTGCTGCTGGCCGGTGAGAGCGGCGTCGGCAAGGACATGATTGCCCGGGCGATTCACCAGCACTCGCCCCGGCGGGATAAGCCCTTCGTGAAAATCAACTGTACTGCCATTCCCGAGAATCTCATGGAAAGCGAGTTGTTCGGCTATGAAAAAGGCGCCTTCACCGGAGCGTCGACCGCGAAGCCGGGGAAGTTCGAACAAGCCGATTCGGGCACCGTGTTTTTGGATGAGATCGGGGACGTGCCGCCGTCGATTCAAGTGAAGCTGCTGCGCGTCTTGCAGGAGCGGGAGTTCGAACGGCTGGGGAGCAATAAGACGCGCCACATTGACGTGCGCGTGATTGCGGCGACCAACGTGGACCTGCGAGCGGCTTTGGAACAGGGAACGTTTAGGAAGGACCTTTACTACCGGCTCAACGTGCTGCCGATTAACATCC
>JBBQRA010000351.1:0-4339 GCA_038215275.1 Bryobacterales bacterium
TGGCCGCCCAGCCGCCTTTCTCTTGGATGGCCGGATCCTGGACCGCCAAGCAAGGCCGGTCCGCGTTTGAAGAGTCCTGGCTCCCTCCCGCCGGCGGTTCCCTCCTCGGGTTAAGCCGCACGGTATCAAACGGACGCATGGTGGCCTTCGAGTACCTCCGCATCATCGAACGCAATGGCGAAACGTTCTACGTCGCCCAGCCAAACGGCCGCCCACCCACCGAGTTCCAACTCACCTCCTCCACCCCCACCAAAGCCGTCTTCGAAAACCCTGCCAACGACTCCCCAAAATCATCGCCTACGAACTGACTGCCCCCGGCAAACTCACAGCCACCATCTCCGCCGGGGACAAGAAACAGGAGTTCCGCTTCGAACGCCAGCCGCCCCTATAAATCGGTTAGGCTACCAGCATGCGCCCCGTCTTCCTGCTGGCAGCCTTCGCCACCCTCCTCCCCGCCCAACCCAACACCCTCACCCCCGCCGAAATCCAGGCCGGCTGGCAACTCCTCTTCGACGGCCACTCCCTCGCCGGCTGGCGCTGGGCCACCGAATCCCCCGCCCCCACCCCCTCCTGGGCCGTCGTCAACGGCTCTATCGTCACCACCCCCGGCCAAGGCAAAGCCGTCTACCTTCTCACCAACCACTCCTTCACCGACTTCGAACTCACTTTCTCCTGGCACGCCTCCCCCGGCGCCAACTCCGGAATCAAGTACCGTATCCAGTCCATCGCCGAAAAGGCCCGCCTCGAACCCACCGGCCTCGAATACCAGATCACCGACGACATCAGTAACCCCGACTCCCTCTCCACCCCCCCCCACACCACCGGTGCCCTGTACGACTACGTCCCGCCCCGCCGCTCCGCCCCCGCCGCCCCCAACGTCTGGCACCACTCCCGCATCCTCGCCCATGGCCTCCACATCGAACACTGGCTCGACGGCGAAAAAGTTGTCGACGTCGACCTCGACTCCCCCGCCGCCGAAGCGTCATTCTCGGAAAGCAAACGCACCGAAAGCAAGGTCACCCTCCGCCGCCAAGCCCGTCGCGACTCCCCACTCGCCCTCCAGATCCATGACGGCGTCGTCGCCTTCCGCGATATCAAAATCCGCCCGCTCCCCCTCACCGCGCAAATCGCTGTCTCCCAACTCGCCGCCACCATCGGCTCCAACGCCCCCGTCGGCACCCACCGCGCCGGCTACAACGGCGTCTTCGCCCTCTCCACGCCCGCCCATCCAATCAACCCCTTCGTCCCCGCCTTAGCCGGCCTCAACCTCGAACACTACTTCGACGGCCGACCCCGCCCCGCCGACGCCCGCGTCTTCTTCGAGCCACGCCACGCCCCCATGGCCCTCCGCCAACTCTCCCCCACCGTCGCCGAGCTCACCCAAGCCCCCACCCCCGTCTTCGGCGTCGCCAGCACCACCCGCTTCGAACTCAAAGAGCCTTACTACCTCGACATCGCGTACCGCGCCACGCCCACCCACACCAACTTCACGAACAACTTCCTCGGCATCTTCTGGGCCTCCTACATGAACGCCCCGGAAGACAAGAGCATCTATTTCCGAGGTCCCCAATGCCGCTGGCAGCAACTCTCGACGCAACTCCACGGCCGGGACGCCAGCGTCCTCGCGGTCGACGCGCCCGCCCCGCCCCCGGCCGCCGAGGACCCCGCCTCCCTGTATCGAAACGTCTCGCCTCTCCGCTACGCTGAGCCCTTCTTCTATGGCCGCATCGGCGACATGGTGTTGATCTACATCTTCCGCCCCAACCCGTACCTCCGCTTCGCCCAATCCCCCTCGGGCGGCGGCGCCACGCCCGCTGCTGACGACACCAATCCCGCCTGGGACTTCCAACTCCTCATCCCCAATCCGGAGGTCAATCGCACCTATCCGCTTGACCTCCGCGTCGTCTACAAACCCTGGGCCGGTCGCACTGACGTCCTCAATGAAGTGAAAAAGTTTGTACCTTGATCGACTTTCCCCCGGCGCTACGCCCTACTCAGTGAGAACCGAACACCATGACACGCAGACTTTCTCTCCTCTCCCTCACCGCCGGCCTTGCTGCTGGCTTCGCGAACGCCCAGCCCAGCCCGGATGGCGACTGGATCATGAACCTGCTTCGCCAGAGCATGGAAACCAAAAAAGGCGTCACGCTTCACGTGAACGGCCAGACGATCCCGATGGTCGTCACCGCCATCGGAGACCATTTCGTCGAGGGCCGCAGCCAGCAGTCGTCGAAGATCGTGGTCCGTCTGACCTCGATTGACGCCGCCCTGATGGCCTAACGGACTTTTGCGGGAGCCTTGGTGGTCAAGGCTCCGATCAGCCGAGCGGAAGCGGCGGTAATCTCGTCGACAGCCAGTAAGAAGGCGGGTTCGTTCGCCTTCGACGGCTTGCCGTAGCCGCTAATCTTCCGCACGAACTGCATCGCCGCCGCGCGGATCTCCTCTTCGGTCGTCGGCGGGTCCAGGGGAAACAGAGTCTTGATACTCCGGCAAATCGCACCAACGTAGCAAATAGAGATGCCAGGAGCGGCAACGGTCCATATCAGTCCTTGCCGCCCCGGCTTAAACTTTGCCTCCGCTGACGCCCGGACTAGCAATCTTCCCATCAGGGTCGTCTGTATGGAATGTCCACTTCAATGTAGCTACCCGGCGTGGCGGAATCAACGGCTGCGACGACGCGCTGAATATGCTGCATGAGGGTAGGCCAATGCGAATAGCCGATCACAACGATCGCAAAGGATCGCTCCTTCTGATTCTGCTGATAGCGTAGATTCGTGGCGTGCCCTGATCAAATAGAATGCGCATTACGGGACGAATGTAGGTCGTTTTTCGAGGCTGCGGGCAGCGAATTCGATCACGGCCTGAACCTGCTCACGGTCCAGTCCCGCAAACCATTCCAGAATGTCGTCGATATTGGCCCCGGCTTCGAGGTTTTCAAAGATCGCCGAAACCGGCATACGGGTATCCTTCAAAACCCATGCTCCACTCACCTTGCCCGGAATGCTCTCGACCGCCGGACATTGGGACCAGTCAATCGTCCCGGCAGGATCGACACCGGCCGAAGGGTCCGCAACGGCGAGTTTTTGAACCCATGCCTCCAACGTGAGTCCGTGTTCGGCAGCCTGCGCCGAAAGCGCGGCAGCTTGCTGATCCGGAAGTTCAATCGTGATTGACGTCATCGGCGACCCCTTTCTCTTTCCACATTACCGAAAACAGGCCTCGCCGTCACGAGGCCCAAGGATCGCACCGCTCTCTACCCTGCCGCCAAGACCGCGCATACGGCGACGCCCCGACTGCCCGATCGCCTCCCGGTCCGCCACTTCCGGATCTTACCTTCCACCGGTTGCCGAGGAGCGGACCCTTAGGCAGGTATGCCGAGCGAATCCACTCGTTTCAGTCGAATGTTGATCTCTATCCTTGAGCCAAGGTGGTTCAAAATGGACATCAACCGGTCAACGGTGAGTCGTCCATGATCCGCATTGCGGATGCGAGAGAAGTCGGCGGCGGCGATGCCCGTACGGCCATGTGCGCGACGGCCATGACGGTGCCCTTATCTGACATCCGTCGTCGGCGAAGCGATCAAATTCACAAGCGCGTCGACTGCAGCTGATGACTATCGGATGTCGTTTCGATGTTGATTCAACGCCCCCTACCGCCAAAACCGAGCATACGGCGGCGCCCCCGGCTGCTCCGCCGCCACCCGGTCCGCCTCCTCCGTATCCGCCGTATCCGCCCCCTCCGGATACCGGTACCGCTCCACAAACTCCTCCTCCATCTCCAATCCCCATCCCGCCGCCGACGGCAATACCCAGTGCCCATTCCGCACCACCAGCGGATGCCGAAACACCCCCGCCTGCAGGAACTCCAGATACTCCAACCACCGCCCCTCACTCCCAAACCAAGCCTGATCAAAAATCGACATCGGCCCCACCAACTGCCCCAGCCCAATCCCCCCGCTATGTGGGCACACCGGCACCCCAAACTTCGCCGCCATCGCCACTATCGCAAACAACTCGTTCACCCCGCCCACCCGCGCCCCGTCAATCTGGCAGTGCGTCAACCCGCCCCCCGCCAGCAACTGCTTAAACGTAATCGCGTCCGGCGCCTGCTCCCCGCCCGCTACGCCCATCCCCAACGGCGCCAGCGCCTCCCGCAGCCGGATGTACCCCAGAACATCGTTGTACCCAATCGCCTCTTCAATGAACAGCAGCTTGTACTCCGCCAACTCCGTCATGTAGCTTGCCGCGTTCTTCCAGTCCCCCAGGTTCTGATTCGCGTCCGTTAACAGCAACGCATCCTCCCCCGTCGCCGACCGCATCGTATCCAGCATCCGCCGGTC
>JBBQRA010000352.1:0-4278 GCA_038215275.1 Bryobacterales bacterium
CGGAAAGGTCCGTCAGCAAAACGGGCTCCTCGTTGAATCGGAAGGAGCAGGCGGTGCAATCCACACCCAACTGGCCGAAATAAAAAGGGCTTCGCCGACTTGGCCGATGCCCGCTGAGGAACTATGACCAAGGCCGATCCATTCGACGATTATCTGCATGCTCGCCACTTAACCCGCATGAACTTCTATGTTGCGAGCGGAAAGGTCCGTCAGCAAAACGGGCTCCTCGTTGAATCGGAAGGAGCAGGCGGTGCAATCCACACCCAACTGGCCGAAATAAAAAGGGCTTCGCCGACTTGGCCGATGCCCGCTGAGGAGCTATGACCACGGCCGATCCATTCGACAATTATCTGCATGCTCGCTACTTAAACCGCATGAACTTCTATGTTGCGAGCGGAAAGGTGCGTCCGCAAAACGGGTTCCTCGTCGAATCGGAAGGAGCAGACGCTGCAATCCACACCCCACTTGCCGAAAGTAAACGAGCCTTTGCCGACTTGGCCGATGCCCGCTGAGGAACCATGACAACGGCCGATCAATTCGACAATTCCCTGCATGCTCGCCACTTTAACCGCATGAACTTCTATGTTGCGAGCGGAAAGGTCCGTCAGCAAAACGGGCTCCTCGTTGAATCGGAAGGAGCAGGCGGTGCAATCCACACCCAACTGGCCGAAATAAAAAGGGCTTTGCCGACAGGGCCGATGCCCGCTGAGGATCTATGACCACGGCCGATCGATTCGACAACTCTCTGTATCTCCGCCATTTATCCCGCATGAACACTTATGTCGCCAGCGGTAAGGTAGCGCAGCAAATCGGGCTGCTGGTGGAGTCGGAGGGGCCCGCCGCCGGGCTCGGTGACTTCTGCGAAATCCGCGCCGCCAACGGCCGCACGATTCGCACCCAAGTCATCGGATTTCGAAGCGGTAAGCTTCTTTCCATGCCCCTCGAGGAGACCGATGGACTCCAGATGGGCGACCGCATCGTCGCAAGGAGCGAAGCTGCCCGCGTTCCCGTCGGCCCGGCCCTTCTGGGGCGCGTACTAGATGGATTCGGCCGCCCCATGGATGGCGGTCCGCCGATCGATCCCGAAGCCCTGTACCCGCTCTATGCCGCACCGCCCGGGCCTCTCGCCCGGCCTCACATCACCGAACCGCTCATCACCGGCATCCGCGCCATCGACGGTATGTTGCCCTGCGGCAAAGGGCAACGCATCGGTTTATTCGGCGGCAGCGGCGTCGGCAAAAGCACCCTTCTGGGCAGCATGTCGAAGCACAATTTCGCGGACGTCAGCGTGATCGCGCTCATTGGCGAGCGGAATCGGGAGGTCCGCGGCTTCCTCGAACACGAACTCGGCACCGAGGGACTGGCCCGCTCCGTCGTCGTCGTCGCCACATCGGACCAACCCGCCCCCCTCCGCCTCCGCGCCGCGTTCGTCGCTCTCGCCATCGCGGAATACTTCCGCGACCAGCGCAAAGCCGTCCTGCTGGTCATGGACTCCGTCACCCGGCTAGCCATGGCCCAACGCGAGATCGGACTCGCGGCAGGAGAACCGCCGAGCCAGAAGGGCTATCCCCCCTCCGTCTTCAACCTCCTCCCGAAAATCTTTGAACGCGCGGGAAACTTCGAAGGTGGCTCCATTACGGGCTTCTTCACGGTCCTCGTCGAAGGCGACGATTTCAACGAACCCATCTGCGACGCCACGCGAGGCATTCTGGACGGGCACATCATCCTTTCCCGCGACCTCGGCGCCGCCGGACACTATCCGGCCATCGACATTCTTCAATCGGTCAGCCGGCTCTCGACGCAAATCGCGACTCCGGCCCAGAAAGACGCGATGCGCAAGATCCGTGAAGCCATGGCCGCTTACCGGAGGGCCGAGGACCTCATCAATCTGGGCGCCTATGCCGCCGGCAGCAACCCCCAACTCGACGCTGCCATTCGAACGCGCCACTCGCTGGAACAGTTCCTAAAGCAGACCCCCGAGGAGAAAATCAATCGCGAAGGCACCCTGCAAAAGCTCACCGCCCTTGCCGCTGAGCTCGGCTAAACCCGGTGAAGCGCTATCAATTCAGTCTCGCCGGTGTCCTCCGGCTCCGGGTCCAGCAAACCGAAGCCGCTGAGGCCCAACTCGCTCTAATGCATCAAGAGCTGCAACAGATTCAGGAACGCCAACAGGCGCTCCTCAACGATCTCCGCCGCGCTCAGGCGGAGCTATTCGCTCCGGATCGCCCAATTTCGGGCGAAGCTCTCGTCCAAATGGATGAATACCGAAGATGGGTCAACCTGGAACGCCGCCGCCAGGATCAGGAAGCCGCCCAATGCATCTCCCGGATCCAGGAACAAAACACAAGGGTTCTCGAAGCTAAACGGAATGAACAACTTCTCGAGAAGCTGCGGGACCGGGGCCGCCAGCGGTGGGAGATCGAATCGGCCAGGGAAGAACAGGCTCTCGCCGAAGAAGCCTTCATGAGTCAGTGGGGGAAACAACAAGGATCGGAGTAGCCTATGCCAAACTAGGGAAACTGCGTTTCTGATTCCTCTATGCGAAAACTGCTTGCTCTGAACCGAGGCGAGATCGCCATCCGTATTCTCCGCGCCGCTAATGAACTGGGCCTCCGCACGGTTGCGGTTTACTCTCAGGAAGACCGTCTCAGCCTTCATCGTTTCAAGGCCGACGAAGCCTATTTGATCGGGGAAGGTAAAGGGCCCGTCCAAGCCTATCTCGATGTTGACGGCATCTGCGCTCTCGCGGCCGAGAAAGGGGTCGACGGGATTCATCCTGGCTACGGTTTTCTAAGCGAAAACCCTGCTCTGCCGCGCGCCTGCGAGAAGCATGGAATTACATTCATCGGACCTAGTGCCGAAATCCTGGAGATGCTCGGCGACAAAACTGCCGCCCGTACGCTCGCAGAAAAAGCCGGCGTCCGCGTCGTCCCCGGTACTGAAAAGCCCATCAAAGATCCCAAGAAGGCCGTCGCCGCAGCAGAGAAAATCGGATTCCCGGTCATCGTCAAGGCCGCATTTGGCGGCGGCGGACGAGGCATGCGCGTCGTCGACAACGCCGCCGAGCTCCCCTCCAAGCTCGCCGAAGCGCAAGCCGAAGCAGGCGCCGCCTTCGGCAACGACGCCGTTTTCATAGAACGCTACATCCGTCGGCCGCGCCACGTCGAGGTTCAGATCCTGGCCGACAAGTACGGCGAGGTGATGCACCTCTATGAACGCGATTGCTCCGTCCAACGCCGCCACCAGAAAGTCGTCGAAGTCGCTCCCGCCATAGGTCTAGACCCGCGCATCCGCCGGGAACTGGCCGACGCCGCCGTCCGCCTGGCCCATTCCGCCGGCTACTACAACGCCGGTACCGTCGAGTTCCTAGTCGACACCGACACGGGCGAATGGTTCTTCATCGAAGTCAATCCGCGCGTCCAGGTGGAACACACCGTCACAGAAATGATCACCGGGATCGACATCGTACGCTCCCAGATACAGATCGCGCAGGGCCTTGCCCTCCATGGTCCGGAGATGGACTTGCCACCTCAAGATCAGGTTCCCCTCCACGGCACCGCCCTTCAGTGCCGCGTCACCACCGAAGACCCCGCCAATGGGTTCGTTCCGGACTACGGCAAAATCCAAACCTATCGATCTCCCGCCGGCTTCGGTATCCGCCTCGATGGTGCCAGCGCCTACGGCGGTGCCGTAATTACGCCGTTCTACGATTCGCTTCTCGTGAAGGTCACAGCCTGGGGCCGTACCTTCCCGGAGGCGTGTGCGCGCATGGACCGCGCCCTGCGCGAGTTTCGCATCCGCGGCGTCAAGACCAACGTTCCGTTTCTTGAAAACGTCGTCAACAATGCCGATTTCCAGGCCGGCCAAGTTAATACCTCGTTCCTGGCCAACACCCCATCCCTGTTCCAGTTCGCCAAGCGCCGCGATCGCGCCACCCGGCTCCTCACTTACCTCGGCGAAGTCACCGTCAATGGCAACCCCGAAGTAAAGGGCAAGAACATACCAACCGAGTATCGCCCCGCCGTCATCCCGGCTCACGATCCGCTTCCTCCGCCTGCGGGTACCCGCCAGTTGCTCGATGAATTGGGCCCCGAAAAGTTCGCCGCCTGGATGCGCAAGGAAAAGCGTCTCCTCCTAACCGACACCACGTTCCGCGACGCCCACCAATCGCTCTTGGCCACCCGCGTCCGCACCTACGACCTGCTCGCAATTGCCAACACCGTCTCGCATCAACTCCCCAACCTGTTCTCGCTCGAAATGTGGGGCGGCGCTACCTTT
>JBBQRA010000353.1:0-4257 GCA_038215275.1 Bryobacterales bacterium
AGTGGAGCCGGGGGCATACCCAAGTATGCATCCAAACATTCCATGGCAACAATGTTTTAAACTAACGGTTCCTGGCGGTCATAGCACTAGGAAGGCAACCAACGGATCCACAATAAACCGATGCGTCTTCTCCGCCGCGCGGGAGCCACCCAGAACCTGCGAAACGAGAAATCTGGCCGCCGTTGGTCAGGTTCTCCAGTAGCCGCCGCGTCGACTCGACGTATTGCCGGGAGTGCCTTCGTCACCTGCCGATCACTCTCGATCACCAGAAAGGGATGGCGCAGCCGGCAGTTGGCAATCGTTCCCTGTAATGGCCCATTGACGTTAGCCCGCCGATGACGCGAGCGTCCCGGTGCATCGTGACGGCCGCCGCCGCGCTCCCGAGAGAGTGACCGTTTACGGCTACCTGGTTTAGAGCGAGACGGCCGGACAGATTCGGGCCCAGCCGGCCAGGCAGGCTAAGTTGATCGATGACGAACGACGCATCGGCAGCTCAGGCATCCATGCGGATATCCATGAAGGCGATGCGGCCGGCGTCGGAGTCTGGGAACGGCGAGTCCAATCACGCCGTAACTTGCCAGGTTGCTGACCAAGCTCGCATAGAAAACGAAGGGCGCGCCAAAGCTGGGTAAGAACATTACGACAGGCCATCGCGCCACGGCAGGCGAGACCCCACCTGAGCGGACGGCAAATGTGTCAATTCGAGGAGTCCGTTTTGATACCACGCCTGCCCCACCACTTTGCGCGCATCGGCCGGCTGCATCCAGCGAAAGACCTCCGTGCCGACCGCGTAACGTCCAGCGGGCTGCGTAAGTTCGGGCACCGGGACATCGAGCCAGGTTGACAACGCGGGAATGGAGAACAACGCGAGCCAAGCACGCCCGGAAAGTCCGAATGTGGCCAACACGAAGACCGCATAGGCCGGAAGGAGTTGCCAATAGTATCTCTCCCAGAAGACTTGCAATCCTGCCAGGATCAGGACGGCGATCGCCAAGGCTCGCCGGAACGGCCGAAGGTCGCGTAGAGGTCGAACGGTGTGGCCGAAAGAATCGTTCGAGATTGCTGGAAGAAAGTTGAATCCGATTCTCAACGAATTGCGTCCACAAACCGTCTAAGTAACCATGTGTGACGCAAAGTGAATCAGTCAACTCCGCTCTGCATGCTTGCGATCGCCTGTTTGCTTGCCGGCTTGGGATGCGTTTCGAGCAGCCGGGCCCCGGCTGTATCTTCCATCATCCACGCCGCTAGCCCGGCTCCATTGCCAGAAACGCTTCGCACCACCGGCACCGTACAGGCACTCAAAGCTCTCTCGGTCCGCGTGCCCCAGATTACAGGGGTGAACAGCCGTGTAACTTTGGCCTTTCTCATTCCGAATGGCTCTAAGGTAGAGGCGCACCAGATACTCGCCGAGTTCGACCGGACGACTATCTTGGACGAAGTCCGCGAAACGGAGGCGAAAGTCGCCGAATCGGGCCACCAGTTGGAGGAGAAGCAGGCGCAGATTCGCAGCGACCGGGCCAAGCGCGAGGCTGCGGCGCAGGAGGCCCGCGCGGAACTGCAAAAGGCACAGCTGCAACTGCGGAAGGGCCCGATCCTGAGCGAAATTGAACGGCTTAAGAACGAAGCCAAGGCCCAAAGCGCCACCGCCCGAGTAAGCAGCCTGGAGAAGTCCCACGCCCTGCGAGTGGAAGCAGAAGCGGCAGCGCTGCAAGTGCAGCAACTCAAGCTGGATCGCTTGAAGCTGACCCTCGAACGACTGCGCCGAAACCTCGACCGCCTGGTGATCCGCAGTGCCCACGCCGGAATGGTAGCGCTGGAGACTGTCTTTCGCAGCGGCTCGATGGGTCCGCCACAGGAAGGTGACCAGATGAACCCAGGGCAGCCGGTACTCCGTCTGTTCAGCCCGGACTTGATGGTGGTGGACGCCAGTGTCAATGAGTCCGACGTCTCCGTTTTGCGTCCCGGAGTATCGGCGAAGCTGTACCTTGATGCCTACCCTGGCGCAGAATTCACCGCCGAATTGATGACGGCAAGCCCCATCGCCATTGCCGGACTCGACTCTCCCGTGCGTTCGTTCTCGGCTCGCTTCCGAATCCTTGGGCAGGACCCGCGCGTGTTGCCCGACCTATCGGCGGCGCTCGAAATTCCGCGGTTCGAAGTTCGGAAGGAGGTCCGCCCGTGAAAGCGCGAAGCGCCTTCATTCTGCTCATCCTGCTGACGGTCCCGGTTGGCGGCGCCATCTGGTACGCCAAACGCCAACCAGCCGATGCCAGGCTCGGTTTGCCGACGGCGTTGGCGCGGCAAGGTGAATTTCTGGTGATCACGACATGCCGGGGCGACCTGGTGGCGGGCCGGTCGGTCCTGGTTACCGCCCCCCTTAATGTTCCTGACCTGCGCATTGTGTGGCAGGCGCCGGCGGGCAGCGCGACCAAGGCGGGGGACGTCATCTTGAAGTTCGATACCAGCAGCGCCCAGCGTCAATTTCAAGAAAAGGAGGCGAGTCTAAGGCAGGCCGAGGCGCAGTTGGCCGAAGCCCTTGCCCAGGCTCGAATCGCGGGGGAACAAAGCCAACTCGAAATTGCCAGCCAGACTACGCAGGCCGAGCGGGCTCGTCTGGAGGTCTCTCGCAGCGCCATCCTCAGCGCGCTGCAGGCGGAGGAGAAGAAGATCGACCACCAGCTAGCTCTCGATAAACTCCGGGTGAAGCAGGCCGACGCGCAATTGATTCAGGCGCAGAACGAGTCGAAGGTGGCTGGGTTCCGGGCCGCCGTCTCTAAGGTGCAGGCCGAAGTCGAGCTCACCACGAAGCGGATTGGGCAGATGGAGGTCCGTGCCCCCTCCACCGGCGTCGTGAACTATCTGATGAACTACTCGCAAGGCTGGGTAAACGCAAAGCCGTTCAAGGTAGGCGATACGGTCTGGCCGGGCAGTTCCATCGCCGAGATCCCGGATCTTGGCAGCCTCCAGATTAAAGGCAAAATCGAGGAGGTGGAGCGAGGCCGGATCCGCCAGGGCCTCGCCGTGCGAATTCTGCTGGACCCCTTCCCGGAAAAACCGTTCACCGGGAAACTTTCGGCCATCGCGCCTCTGGCCGAACAGAACTACGAGTGGCCCCCCTCGCGGAACTTCCGCGCCTATGGCGCCTTTGACAGCATTGATCCCCGGCTCCGTCCCGGCATGAACGGGCGGATGGACATCGTCATCGACCGCTTGGCCGACGCCGTCAGTGTTCCCGCCAAGGCGATTTTCAACCGCGACGGACGGCCTGTGGTTTTGGTAGCCGGCCCCGGGGGATTTGAATCGACACCGGTAGAGATTCAAGCGCGCAACCCGGACGAGGTAGCCATCAAGGGCATCGCCGCGGGGGCGAAAGTGGCGCTGGTGGATGTGGAGCGCGATCGTGCGGCGGGAGAGAAACAATGAAGCCGCTGCTGCGTTTGTTGATCGCGGTCGCCCTGCTTTCAGCTCTGGGCGTGGGCGCTTGGTCGGCATACCGGACGGTGGAGCAATGGAAGCGCGGAGAGGAGCGGACGGCGCCGCTGGCTCGGGTCAGCCGCGGCGATGTGGCGTTCCCGATCTCGGCCAAGGGTAGCGTGCAGGGCGGCAACTCGAAAATGCTGATCGCTCCAATGACGGGGAGCCGGGAACTCACGATTACGCAACTGGCCAAGCCGGGAGAGTTGGTGAAGGAAGGCGACGTGGTCGCGCAGTTCGACACGACGGAAGAGGCATTTAAACTGCGCGAGGCGGAGTTCGATCTAAGCGAAGCGGAACAAATGGTAGCGCAGGCCACCGCCGAATCCGCCGCGCGCGAAGAGGAGCTAGCCGCGGAGTTGATCGTTGCCCGCGGCGAACTCGAACAGGCGCGTCTCGAATCGCGGCGGAATCCGCTGCTCGCCGCCATCGTAGTGCAGCAGAATGAACTCGTGCTCCGGGACGCCATGGACCGCGTGACGAAGCTTGAGAAGGAGTATCCGCAGCGGAAGGCCGCCGCTCGCGCCGCGGTCACCATTCAGGAGGCGGCGTTGAAGAAAGCGGGGGCGCTGGCGGCCACGGCCAAACGCAACATCGACATGATGACGCTCAAGGCCCCAACGGCAGGCTACGTGAACATCGAATCGAACACCTCCAGCAATTTCTTTTTTCCGGGCATGACATTCCCTATGTTCCAGGTTGGCGATACCATCCGCGCCGGGATGGCGGTGGCGCAGATTCCCGACTTCAGCAGTTGGGAGGCCAGCGTCGTTATCACTGAGG
>JBBQRA010000354.1:0-4193 GCA_038215275.1 Bryobacterales bacterium
GTGCCGAAGTGGCCCTGCCAGATGCGGTTGACGATGACACGGGCGGTGAGGGGGTGATCGGGGCTGGTGAGCCATTCGGCGAAGGCGAGGCGGACGCCGGAGGTTTGGCCTTGCTTGTTGGGGGAGCCTGTGGCGTCTGTGGCGTCGGGTTTCGAGAGGACGGCGGGGTAGCCGGGGGTGACGTGGGGGCCGGGGGCGTCAGCGCTACCGCGCTGGAGGAGGCGGATTTTGGGCGGCGTGCCAACGTCCCAGAGGGATTGGATCCTGCCGAGCTTGGGCCACTCGGGGTCCTTGGCGTATTGCTCGCGGAAGGGTGCGTTGAACTTGTTGAAGAGATATTTCTGGATTTCGGTGCGCTGGTCGGCGGGAGTGGCGAGGGCGGCTTTGAGGTCGGCGCGGATGGGTTCGGGGACGGTCCCGAGTTGCTCGTTCAGGAGGCGGGCTTCGATAGCGAGGTGCTCGGCGGTGGGGAGGAGATAGAGGTGATGATTCTGGGGCTGAATCCAGTCAGTGGGGTTATAGGCGTTGGTGAAGAGGGCGAGGAAGCGGTAGTAGTCTTTGTGGGAGATGGGATCGAACTTGTGGGTGTGGCAGCGGGCGCAGTTCATGGTGAGGCCGAGGGCGCTGCTGCCCACCTTTTCGATGAGTTTGAAGAGGGCTTCGTAGCGTTCGACGGGGAGGTTGGAGATGTCCTCTTCGGTGATGTCGAGGATGGTGCGGAGGTAGCCGGTGGCGGTGAGGAGCTCGTTGATTTCGGGGGTGCGAGTTTTGGCGTTGCGCCAGCCGGTGAGTTCATCGCCGGCGAACTGTTCGATTAAGAAGCGGTTCCAGGGCTTGTCCTCGTTGAAGGCTTTGATGACGTAGTCGCGGTAGCGCCACATGCCTTCGGCGTATTCGGCTTTCTTGGGGTCGAAGTCTTTGCCGGTGGTATCGACGTAGCCGGCGGCGTCGAGCCATTGGCGGCCCCAGCGTTCACCGTAGCGGGGACCAGCGAGGAGCTGATCGATAAGTTTTTCGTAGTCGTTGTGCTGGCGGAAGTCTTCGATTTCGGCGGGGGTGGGAGGGAGGCCGGTGAGATCGAGGTAGGCGCGGCGGAGGAGTTTTTCGCTGGGGGCGTCTGGACTGAAGGTAAGGGCCTTTGATTCGAGCTGGGCGAGGAGGTACTGGTCGATGGGGGTGCGGACGCGGGCCTTGGCTTTGACTTTGGGAAGGGCGGTGGGCACCGGCCTTTGGAAGGCCCAGAATTGGCGCTGGGCGGGGGTGAGGGGCGGATCTTCGAGAGCGGTGAAGGGGCGATCGGCGGTGTTGGCGGTGACGAGTTCGTTGAACTCGCCGCGGTCGATCCACTCGCGGACGGCGTTGATTTCGGCGGTAGTGAGAGGGGCGCCGGCGCCCTTTGGGGGCATGTTATGGCTGGTGATGCGGCGAACGAGGAGGCTGCGATCGGAGAAGCCTTCGACGATGACGGGGCCGTTGGCGCTGCCTTTGAGGACGTCGGCGATGGTGTGGAGGCGGAGGCCGGCGGAGGCGGATTTTTCGCCGTGGCAATTGGCGCAGCGGGAGAGGAGGACGGGGGGAAGCGGGGCGGCGGTTTTGACGGGCGCGTCCGAGAGGGCGCCGGCTTCGATCCAGCGCTTGACGACTTCGATGTCGGCGTCCGGGACCTTCTGACCGTAGACGGCGGGGGGCATCTGGCGGGTGGAGACCTTGGTCCAGAGGAGGCTCGCGGCGAGGTTGCCCTTGGCGATGACTGGTCCGTTGTGGCTGCCGCGGAGGGCGCCGGCGGCGGTGCGGAGGTCGAGGCCGAGCTTGGGAGAGCTTTGGCCGTGGCAGGTGAAGCAGTACTTGGTGAAGATGGGGAGGACGTCCTTCTCGTAGCTCGGGGCCGCGAGGGCGAGGGCGGGAACGAGGAGTAGGAGGCTGGGCTTCATGCGAGGAGTTCGCTTCATGCAAGGAGATCGAGAACGGGTTTGGCGCCGGTGATGGAGACGTCGGAGGGGGTTTCGAGGCGGCCACCATTGGGGTATTGCACCTTTTCGTGATCGAGGCCGAGTTGGCGAAGGACGGTGGCGATCATGGCGGGGACGGAGACGCGATTGACGACGGCTTTGTAGCCGAACTCGTCGGTTTCGCCGTAGATGAGTCCTTTCTTGAAGCCGCCGCCGGCGAACCAGAGGGTGAAGGCGTTGCGGTTGTGGTCGCGGCCGTCGCCGTTTTGGGTGGTGGGGAGGCGGCCGAACTCACCGGCCCACATGACGATGGTGGAATCGAGGAGGCCGCGGCTCTTAAGGTCGGTAATGAGGGCGGCGGAGCCTTGGTCAACTTCGCCGGCAATCTTATGGAGATCCTTTGAGATGCTGTTGTGGTGGTCCCAGGGCTGTCCGGGGCTGGTGGTTACCTGGACGAAGCGGACGCCCTTTTCAACGAGGCGGCGGGCCATTAGGCAGCGGAGGCCGTAGGCTCCGGCCTTGGGGTCGTCAAGGCCGTAGAGTTTTTTGGTGGCTTCGGATTCGTTGGTGGTATCGAGGACTTCGCCGGCGGCGAGTTGCATACGGGCGGCGAGTTCAAAGTTCCGAATGCGGGCTTCGAGTTCGTGTTCGCCGGGATGTTGGCGGGCGTGGGCTTCGTTGAGTTTGGCGAGCAGGTCGAGGGTGGAGCGCTGGGCGCCGTCAGGGAGCTTTTCGGGGGGATTCAGGTGGTGGACGGGGGCGCCCTTCATGCTGAATTCGACGCCGGCGAAGGTGGCGGGGAGGTAGCCGTTGGCCCAGAGTTGTTTGCCGCCGATGGTGTAGCCGGTGGGATCGCGGAGGACGACGTAGGCGGGGAGATTTTGGTTTTCGGTGCCGAGGGCGTAGCTGACCCACGCGCCCATGACGGGGCGGCCGGGGAAGATCTTGCAGGTGAGCAGCATGTTGAGCGCTTCAAGGTGGTTGTTGTGCTCGGTGTGCATGCTGCGGATGAAGGTGAGGTCGTCGACAATCTTGGCGGTGTGGGGGAGCGCCTCGGAGATGTCCATGCCGGACTGACCGTACTTCTGGAAGGAGAAGGGTGTGGGGAGGAGGGTGTTGACGTTGTTGGGCTGATGGATTTCGACGCCGCCGGGGAGGGGCTTGCCGGAGAGTTTTTGGAGTAGGGGCTTGGGATCGAAGAGATCCATTTGGCTGGGGCCGCCATTTTGGACGAGTTGGATGATGGCCTTGGCTTTGGCAGGGAAATGTGGGGGGCGGGCGGTGATGTCGTTTACCGGGTTGGCGCGGAGGAGGTGTGCGAGGACGAGGGAGCCGAAGCCGAGGGTGGTGCGTTCGAGGAGTTGGCGGCGGGAGAAGGCGTCCACGGGAAGTGGCTTCAGGATATCAGCTTCACGCATCGCGCAGGGCGATGAGGGGATCGATGGAGGCGATGCGGCGCGCCGGGAGATAGGCGGCGAGGGCGTCGACGAGGCCGATCCGAGAGGGCCGTGACGGCCGCGATGCCTCCGGCGCCGAGGAGGAGTGCCAGGAAGCCGAACAGGCCGAGCAGGAATGCCGTCAGGCGGTGGGCGGCGACGGCGTTCTCCCGGAGGCGATCGACGCAGCTGAGTTGGTTAATGGCGAGAAAATCGGTGACGCCGTAGCCGAGCCGTTCGGGGTAGGCCTCCGGGTTGGCACGATCCTTGGTTTTGGCGACGAGGACGAAATACCGAACGTGCGACCGTGGGTAGGTTGCACGCCGAAAACATCGAAGAAGTTGGCCCAGACGACGGCCGAGTCAACACGTTTGGCGCTCTGGTCGTCGAACAAAAGGAACGGCATGCTGTGATGTTCGACAACGGCGGACAGGATGTGATTCTGCTTTGCCGCGATAGGGCAGGGGCAGGGGGGAGAATGCCGCAGACGAGGTCTCGATCTGGTGGTGTTGGCGTCAATGCTTAGGGCGAGGATCAGGATGGCCGGAAGCATGAAGCCGGGGTTTGGAACGAGGACTCGGAAACTGTTCTGATCGGCGGTCAGGTTGCGTCGAGGGGCTATTATGGAGGGCGCTTCGGTATGGCTTCCGCAGTTTCTTACGGTTGTAATGAGCGCTCCCTATTAATTTCTGACGTCTCCGGAGAACTCCTTTCGATGGATTTGTAGTCGGCTCATTAAGGCGTTTAAGGTGGTTCGACACATACCAAGCCGTCGGGCCGCCTGCGCTACAACTCCGTTACAATCCTT
>JBBQRA010000355.1:0-4137 GCA_038215275.1 Bryobacterales bacterium
GATTGGCCTCGGCAGTTGAATCTCCAGGCAGCGCAGGGGCGGAGCTGCGGCCGGATTGAGCGAGGTCGCCATAACGGCTTCCGTTCGACGCCTTTCTGGGCTTCCGCTTTTGGCTGGCGTTTTGCTGGGGGCTGGGTTTCCGGTGTTGGCGGTGGCGGAGCTGGGGCCGCATTGAGCGAAGTCGCGATATCGGCTTCCGTGGGCGTTTTTGGGTTCCGGAGCGGGCGAAGCAACCGCGGGGTCGTGATATTGTGCTTCCGTGAGACCCCTTTGTGCATTTCTGCTTCTGGCCGGCGTTCTGCGGGCGGCTGAGTTTCCCTCGGCGGAGATTTCGAATGGACTCATCACCGCTAAGCTGTACCTGCCCCATCCGGTGAACGGGTACTATCGCGGGACCCGGTTTGACTGGTCAGGGAATATGCCCAGTCTGAAGACGAAGAACCACGAGTACTTCGGGCAGTGGTTCGAGAAGTACGACCCGGAGCTGCACGATGCCATCATGGGGCCCGTCGAGGAGTTCAAGACGAATAACGCCGCGTTAGGGTACGACGAGGCCGCAGCGGGCGGGACGTTCATTCGCATCGGCGTGGGCGTGTTGCGGAAACCGGAAGAGGCTGGGTATCACAACTTCAAGACGTACGAGATTCTGGATCCCGGAAGGTGGCTGTTTAAGATAAAGAAGAACCGGATCCGGTTCACGCACATTGTGAAGGGACCGAATGGGTACGCTTACCGCTACACGAAGTGGATTGTGCTGGAGAAGGGTAAGAACACCATGCGGATTGAGCATACGCTCGAGAACATAGGCCCGAAGCAGATCAAGACGCAGCAGTACAACCACAATTTTTTCGTCATGGATGGGCAGCCGACGGGGCCGGAGTCGGTGGTGCAGTTTCCGTTCGAGTTGCAGGCGACGCGGCCGTTCGCGAATCCCTTTGCTGAGGTGCGGGGGAAGGAGATCCGCTATACGGCGGAGTTGCAGAAGGGGCAGAGCACGTATGCCGAGTTTGCCGGGGCTCCGACTTACGATGTCCGGATGGAAAATCGCCAGGCGAAGGCGGGGGTGCACATCCAGGGTGACGTCCCGATTGCAAAACTGGTTTACTGGTCTATTCGCACGACGTTTTGCCCGGAGCCGTATATCGACCTGACGGTGAATCCGGGCAAGAAGACCCGCTGGACCTATACCTACGACTTCTACGATTTGCCGTGATGACCCGACGCGACCTTTTCGTCACCCCACTCGCCACCCCACTCGCCTTACAGGCGGACTCGCCGACGCGTTTTGAACTGGCGTGCATGACGCTACCGTATGCCGCCTTTCCGTTCGAGCGCGCGCTGCTGGGGATCCGCTGGGCGGGTTTTACGCGGGTGGCTTGGGGGGTGACGCACGAGAAGCGGCCGGCGCTGGCATTGGAAGCAACACCGCGGGAGGCGGCGGCACTGTCGCGGCAGACGCGGGACGCGGGGTTGACGCCGGTGATGATGTTTTCGACGGTGATGCTGGAGGAGGCTGGCGCGGGCGCGGCGCATAAGCGGCGGGTGGACCAGGCGGCGGCCGCGGGCATTCCGTATCTGCTGACTTTCGGAAGGACCGCTGCGGGGCAGTATGCTGCGGCGGTGGCGGCGTTGCGGGAGGCGGGTCCCCACGCGCAGCAGGCGGGCGTGACGGTGCTGCTGAAGCAGCATGGGGGGAATACGGGAACGGGCCTCGACTGCCTGAAGATGCTGCGCGATGTGAATCATCCGGCGGTGCGGATGGGATATGACGCGGGGAATGTGTTGGATTACGAGAGTCACGATCCGCTGCCGGATATTGCGGCTTGTGTTTCGGAGATCCGGGCGCTGTGTCTGAAGGACCATCGCGATACGCCGAAGGACGAGGATTGTGGGCCGGGGTTTGGCGAGATCGACCACTACAAGCTGCTGATGCCGCTGCGGCGAACGGGGCTGACGTTGCCGCTGGTGTTCGAGAACATTTTTGAACCGCTGGTGCCGCGGCCGACGACGGCGGCGGGGGTGGATCAATTGGCGCGGCGCTCGCGCGAGTATATGGAGACCGTACTGCGAGGATTGGAGATTCATGGATAGACGATCGTTCTTAGTAACTACCGGCGTGGCTTTTGCCCAGGCGCCTTCGACTCCGACGGCGGTGATTGGGGTAGGAAACCGCGGTTCGTACCTGCTCGAGAGCGTTTTGGCGCAGCCGAATGCCAAGGTGGTGGCGCTGTGTGATATTAAGCCGGACCGGCTGGACCAAGCCGCGTCCAAGGCTAGCGCGCATAGCCCGAAGACGACGACGGATTGGCGGCGGATCATTGAGAATCGCGATGTGGAGGCTGTTTATATTGCGACTCCGCCGCATCTGCATGCCGAGATGGCGGTGGCGGCGCTGGGGGCGGGGAAGCACGTTTATTGTGAGAAGCCGATTGGGGTGACGGCGGCGCAGGTGGCGGCGGTGGTGGCCGCGGCGCGGAACGCAAAGCGGGTGTTTGTGGCGGGTCAGCAGTTGCGGTCGCATTCGCAGTTGAGCGAGGCGGTGGCGAAAATTCATGACGGGATGATTGGGGAGATTCTGGCGATCAAGGCGCAGCGTCATGCGACTTCGGATCTGCCGTACGACAGCACGTCGGGGGACTGGTATTTCGACGTGACGAAGTCGGGCGGGTATTTGATTGAGCAGTCAGTGCATAACCTGGATGTGTGTAACTGGGTGCTGGGGCAGCGGCCGGTGCGGGCGAACGGGTTTGGGGCAATCCGGCTGCACAAGAACGAGCCGGTGGGGCGGAGCATTTTTGACTGTGGGACGATGAGTTTTGAGTATCCGGGCGGGGCGCAGGTGTCGTTTACGCAGAACGTGTTTCATCCGCGGGGGATGCCGCATGGGGGGCAGAATGTGCTGGTGTATGGGAGCAAGGGGGCGGTGGATTTGATGTATGCGTGCATGTTCTATCCGCTGGGGGCGGGGGAGCCGGTGGAGATTGCGGCGAAGCGGCAGGAACCGGCGCACGCGCATACGGTGGCGTTTTTTAATGCGATTCAGAAGGGCGGTGCGGTGCCGGCGGATATCACAGTGGGGGCAGAGGCGGCGCTGACGGCGATTTTGGGGCACGAGGCGATGGTGGAGGGCAATACGGTGACTTGGAATAGCTTGGGGGTGAACTTGTAGGTTGGGAATGCTTGGCGGTGTGGCGGGTCTCGATGACCCGGCACGCCGCAGGCGTTTTTGGTGGTGAGGAATTCGGGTGGCCCTCTCGAGGTTGAGGCGAGACTCCGGGGACCTGAACGGCCCCTGGGGCGATTTTCGATCTTAGTGGCTCGGTAGATTGTGGATGCTTGACGGTGTGCCGGGTCTCGATGAGTCGGCGCGCCTTGGGCGGTTTTGGGTGGTCGTGGAATTGCGGGTGGGCCTGCCGGTCGTTGAGACTGATTCCCGGGGCGAGAGCGGCCACTTGGGCGATTTTCGTCCTTGCGGGGGCCCGGCAAGCCTGCCCGACGCTGGGCGACGCGGAATTGGACGCCCTTCGTTGCCTGGCGCTATTTGAAGGCTATGGCTGCCAGCGCGCTGCGGAGTAAGCCGAGGCTGGGGATTGGCGAAATGTGTTCAGGTCTGTTTTGAGGAAGTTGCGCACAACGGACTTCGCGGCCGGTGCGCTTCTCAGGCGACTGGCCGGACGGTCGGAGCCCGGCCTCAATGTCCGTCGCGACGGCAGAGGTCCGGTGGAGCCTTCCTGCGGCTTTCAGTCGCCAGTTAACCCCAGCGCCTTCAGGCGGTGATTGTTTGGTGGCTCGGTAGATTGTGGATGCTTGAGGGTGTGGCGGGTCTCGATGAGTCGGCGCGTCTTGGGCGGTTTTGGGTGGTCGTGAAATTGGGGTGGGCCTGCCGGTCGTTGAGCCTGGATCCCGAGGGCGAGAGCGGCCACTGGGGCGATTTTCGTCCTTGCGGGGGTTTCCGGTGCCTGTCCGACGCTGGGCGACGCGGAATTGGACGCCCTTCGTCGCCTGGCGCTATTTGAAGGCTATGGCTGCCAGCGCGCTGCGGAGTAAGCCGAGGCTGGGGATTGGCGAAATGTGTTCAGGTCTGTTTTGAGGAAGTTGCGCACAACGGACTTCGCGGCCGGTGCGCTTCTCAGGCGA
>JBBQRA010000356.1:0-4131 GCA_038215275.1 Bryobacterales bacterium
GGCGCCACGCTCGACCGCAACGGCCTCCGCCCCTCCCGCTACCTCGTCACGAAAGACGGCTTGTTGATCGTCTCTTCAGAAACCGGCGTCCTGCAGATCAAGCCCGAGGATGTCGATTACAAAGGCCGCCTCCAGCCCGGCAAAATGCTCCTCGTCGACATGGAGAAGCACCGCATCATTCCGGACGAGGAGCTGAAGGAGAGTCTCTGGACCCGGCAACCCTACGCCCAGTGGCTCAACGAAAACCAGATCACCCTGAACCACCTGGCCGAGCCCGCCCGCATTCACGCGACGGAACACGAAACCCTGCTGCAACGGCAGCGCGCCTTCGGCTACAGCGACGAGGATCTGAAAGTCATCATGGGCCCCATGGCCGTGAACGGGGAAGAAGCCATCGGCTCCATGGGCATCGACTGGCCCCTGGCCTGTCTCTCCGACAAGCCGCAAAGCCTGTTCAGCTACTTCCGGCAACTGTTCGCGCAGGTCACCAATCCCGCCATCGACCCCATCCGCGAAGAGCTCGTCATGTCCATGACCAGCTACATCGGCAACGAGCGAAACCTGCTCGAAGAGTCGCCTCTCCACTGCCACACGCTCAAGCTGAAGCAGCCGATCCTCACCAACCGCGACCTCGAAAAGATGCGGCGCGTCAGCCAGGGCGACTTCCTCGCCTATACGCTCCCCGCGCTTTACAGCGTCCATGGCGGTGAGAAAGAGCTCGAACGCGCCCTCGATTCGCTGTGCAAACGCGCCTCCTGGGCTATTGAGGCCGGCTACTCCATCCTCATCCTCAGCGACCGCGGCATCGATGCCGACTCGGCGCCCATTCCTTCGCTGCTCGCGCTGACCGCCGTCCACAATCATTTGATCCGTGAAGGCAGCCGCACCCGCGTCGCGCTCGTCATCGAAAGCGGCGAGCCCCGCGAAGTGATGCATTTCTGCCTGCTCATCGGCTACGGCGCCAGCGCGATCAACCCCTACCTGGCCATCGAAACGCTCGAGAACCTGGCCCTCCGTGGCCGCCTCACTGTGCCGTTCGAAGTCGCTCTGAAGCACTTCAAAAAGGCGATCAACAAGGGCATGCTCAAGGTCTTCTCAAAGATGGGCATCTCTACGCTGCAGAGCTACCGCGGCGCCCAGATCTTTGAAGCCATCGGTCTCAACACCGGCCTGGTGAAGCAGTATTTCACCGGCACCCCGTCCCGCATCGAAGGCATTGGCCTGGAAGTCCTGGCCAAAGAAGCCAAGATGAAGCACGATCACGCGTTCCAGCCCCTGACCGATGCGGATACCGAACTCGACGTCGGCGGCACCTACCAGTACCGCATCCGCGGCGAGTATCACCTGCTGAATCCGCAGACCGTCAGCACCATTCAGAACGCGGTGCGCAACGAAAGCTACGCGACGTACAAAGAATACTCGGACCACGTCAACAAGCAGACCCGCGCGCTCTGCACCATCCGCGGCCTGCTGCAGTTCAAAGCCGGCAATCCGGTGCCGATTGAGGAAGTGGAACCGGCTAGCGAGATCGTCAAACGCTTCGCCACCGGCGCCATGTCGTACGGCTCCATCTCGAAGGAGGCCCACGAGACCATCGCCATCGCCATGAACCGCATGGGTGGCCGCTCCAACACCGGCGAAGGCGGCGAGGATGAAATCCGCTTCCAGCCGCTGCCGAACGGCGACTCCAAGCGTTCGTCCATCAAGCAGGTTGCCAGCGGCCGCTTCGGCGTCACCACCAACTACCTCGTCAACGCCGACGAACTGCAGATCAAAATCTCGCAGGGCGCCAAGCCCGGCGAAGGCGGTCAGCTTCCCGGCCATAAAATCGACGAAGCCATTGCGAAGGTGCGGCATTCCACTCCCGGCGTCGGCCTCATCTCGCCGCCCCCGCATCACGACATCTACTCCATCGAAGATCTCGCGCAGTTGATCTTCGACCTGAAGAACGTCAACCCGAAATCGCGAATCTCTGTCAAGCTCGTCTCGGAAGTCGGTGTCGGCACCGTCGCCGCCGGCGTCGCCAAGGCCCATGCCGATCTCGTCCTCATCTCGGGTGACTCCGGCGGCACCGGCGCCGCACCCATGACCTCCATCCGCCACGCGGGCGTCCCCTGGGAACTCGGCCTCGCCGAAACCCAGCAGGTGCTCGTCATGAACGATCTCCGCAGCCGCATCCGCGTGCAGACCGACGGCAAACTCCAAACCGGCCGTGACGTCGCTATCGCCGCGCTGCTCGGGGCCGAAGAGTACGGCTTCTCCACCACGCCGCTCATCACCATGGGCTGCATCATGATGCGGAAGTGCCACCTCAACACCTGCCCGGTCGGCATCGCCACCCAGGATCCGGCGCTCCGCGCCAAGTTCCAGGGTAAGCCGGAGGACGTCATCAACTTCTTCTTCTTCGTCGCCGAAGAGATGCGGGAGATCATGGCCAAGCTCGGCTTCCGCAAGGTCGACGATATGGTCGGCCGCGTCGACATGCTCGAAACACGCGACGTCAGCTACCACTGGAAAGCCAAAGGCCTCGACCTCAGCGCCATCCTCTACAATCCTCCGGTACCGTCCAAGGTCGGCCGCCGCTGCATGATCGGTCAGGACCATGGCCTGGCCGATGCCCTCGACTACAAGCTCATCGACTTCGCCAAGCCGGCCCTCGAAAACGCCGGGAAGGTGGAGTTCAAAATGCCCATCCGCAATGTCCACCGGACCGTGGGCGCCATGCTCTCGGGCGAAGTAGCCAAACGCTACGGCTCGGCTGGCTTGCCGGACGACACAATTAAGTTCGAGTTCCATGGCTCGGCCGGACAAAGCTTCGGTGCGTTCCTGGCCCGCGGCGTCACCCTCGAACTGGAAGGCGACGCCAACGACTACGTCGGCAAGGGCATGTCTGGCGGCAAAGTGATCGTTTATCCGCCGAAGGTCTCCTCCTTCATTCCGGAAGAAAACATCCTCGTCGGCAACGTCGTTCTCTATGGCGCCACTAGCGGTGAAGCGTACTTCAATGGCATGGGCGGCGAAAGGTTTGCCGTCCGCAACTCGGGCGCCACGGCGGTGGTCGAAGGCGTGGGCGACCACGGCTGCGAATACATGACGAAGGGCTTGGTGGTCTGCCTCGGCACCGCCGGCAAGAACTTTGCGGCCGGTATGAGCGGGGGGATCGCGTACGTGCTCGACGAGTCCGGCGAGTTCTGCCGCACCCGTTGCAACCGCGCCGGCGTCGACCTCGAGCCGGTGGAAGAGACAGCCGACATCCAGGTGCTGCAGAACCTCATCGAGAAACATGTGCGCTACACCGACAGCCCCCGCGGCCGCTGGATCCTCGAAAACTGGGGCGCCATGCTGCCTCAGTTCGTTAAGGTCTTCCCGCACGAATTTAAGCGCGTGGCCGGTGTGCCGCGCCGCGAGACCCCGTACTTTGTTCCTGGCGTGATCCAGGGTGAGCAGGTGATCCATGGGTAAGGTAACTGGTTTTATTGAGTTTGAACGCGAAGTCCCCACGCGGCGTCCAGTAGCCGAGCGGGTGAACGACTGGAAGGAGATCTACGAACCCTTCCCGCTTGCCAAAGTGCAGACGCAGGGCGCCCGCTGTATGGATTGCGGCGTGCCCTTCTGCCACAACGGCTGCCCGCTCAACAACATCATTCCCGACTGGAATGACCTTGCTTTCCGGGACCGTTGGCGCGATGCCATCCGCGTTCTCCACTCCACCAACAACTTCCCCGAGTTCACCGGCCGCATCTGCCCCGCGCCTTGCGAATCCGCCTGCGTGCTCGGCATCAACGAGCCACCCGTAGCCATCAAAACGATCGAGCGGACCATCATTGACCACGCCTGGGAACAGGGTTGGATCGTGCCCGAACCGCCCGAGACCCGGACCGGCAAGAAGGTGGCTGTCGTCGGCAGCGGCCCGGCCGGCATGGCTGCGGCGCAGCAGCTGGCGCGCGCCGGTCACGACGTGACGTTGTTCGAAAAGAACAGCCGCATCGGCGGCCTGATGCGCTACGGCATTCCCGACTTCAAGATGGAGAAGCACCATATTGATCGTCGCGTCGAGCAGATGAAGGCCGAAGGGGTCGAATTCGTCGTCAACGCTCACGTCGGTCACAATGTCTCGATTGAGGATCTCCG
>JBBQRA010000357.1:0-4126 GCA_038215275.1 Bryobacterales bacterium
TCATCCCACAGGCGCTCGCCGCGATCTCAGCCGAGACGGCGAGAAACTGCTTCAAACATTGTGGATCTGCCCTTGGTTAAGTCAAGAATTGCTCTAGGACTACTGAACCCGGCTACTCGCGGAGCATCGGTGAGCGCGGCAATTAAGATTGCGACGCTCGGTTTGGCGGAGGAAGATCCGTCAGGCGAAGGCGGTCAATCCGCCAATCCCTCAGCGTCCTTCCCCATCGCCGGTAACGACTTTGAAGACCTCCGCCCCACAGTCTGGACGGCTTCTACATGGCGAGCGACCAGCAGATTCAGTTTTCGGGCCCAGTTACCAGCTTTCACGAACGGAATCTCTTGGAATGGGCAATCCCAGCCTGGTGCGCCGCCCTACTTGATGCCTGCGGCGTTTCGAGAGCTCGCCCGCTTAAGACAAAAAAATAGGACGAGAGCGCCAATTCGCCAACCCACATTCGCCGGCCTTCGGAACGGCGCCAGGGTCCGGATAGAACTGTCGTCGTCAATTGTCGCCGGGAAAACTCAACTCAAGTAGGCCCATGACGACGTTGCTCTCGGTGGCCTGGATGCCGGGAACCTTTGTGCTATCGACTTTGCAAAAATGGCCGTGTGCCGGTCAGCAACTCCTAGGAAGGATTCTTCAGGCGCCACCTTCGAAAATCTTCACGCCCGCAAGTTTCGCGGCCCTTCCTAGCCTGTCATCGAGAGTTGCCAGCGGGGCGCTGTGGCGGATGGAGAGTTCCAGATACGCTGCGTCATAGGCGGAAAGGCCGTACTCCCGCGCAAGAGGAAGGACGTTGCTGACATGGTCGCCGACGGGCTGAAGATCCTGCATCATCGAAAGGCTTTCGAGCAGCGTAGTGAACCGCAGGATCTCCGGCTGGCGCAGACGTTTCTTACGCTCGCCGACCAGAACCGCATTGGTGATTTCCAGGCTCCAGACGGCGGGGACAACGATCGTCTTGCCTTCCAGCGCCACCAGAACGCCATCTGCGTAGTCGCTGGTTTCATCGGGGAAGCACCAAGCCAACGCCGTCGATGCATCTATCACGACTCCGCTCAAAATCGCCTGCCCTCATCCACCATTTCGCGCACGCTCTTTTGCTGGGTTTCACGCGCTGGCGAAGCTCACGCATGCCCTCGACGATCTCTTTATGGGACAGTTTCTGTTCGCTGGGGCCGACCGGCACGAGGAGCGCCGCGGGCACTCCGTGCCGAGTGATGGTGATCTTCTCGCCCTTGGCCACCCGGTCGAGCAGGCTGGCAAGGTGGGTCTTGGCCTCAAATGCGCCGATCATCTCCATGGTCTGCCTCCTACGACTAGATTAAACCAGTTTACCGGCGCTTTCCGGGACAGACAAATTCCGTCGGACTTGTCGTTGGCGGTCACCGGCCAAGCGGTTAATATCCCCGATCCGGCGATCCTGCAGGACGCCGAGGGCATTCACCTTTCCGAGGTCAGAACTCACGCCGGCCTTCTGGATCGTCAGTGGCGTAGAGAGGCCGCTCCCCTTCGTCGTCTGCGCCGGTCTCGGGGTGTCGCTGGTCCCGGATCAGGGCTTGAACGGCCGGTACGAGCGAGCGAGGAGCCAGTACCAGGTCATAGCCCAGAACCCGTATTAGATCGAGCAACGTTATGATGCGTGGGGCGACCTTGCCGTTTTCGATGCAAGAGATGTGGACCCGGGGGAGGCCCACTTTGCTGCCCAGTTCCCGTTAGCTCCAGCCGCGAGCCCGCCGCGCTGCAATGAACGCTCGGATCTGATCCGCAGGCAAACCACTCAATCCCGGAGAAAGGGGCTGCATCTACCAGATCATGGGCAGGGCGAAATACGCACCGTGGCCGAGACCGCCGGCCCCAACGGCATCGAAGTCTACACAAAAAGTAAAGCCGTTCGAGAAAAGAATCCGCCCAAGCTCTTTAACAACTCCGAACCAAAGCCTTCGGCACCCGCACGTTCTGAGCCGTTTTCAATCCGGATCCGACCACCCGTTCGAAAGCCGCCGGAGCAAATCCTTCGTCTTCACCTCTTCCGCACACCGCACCAGGTAAGTCCAATCGTGGGTCGTTCCCCGAAGGCTCCACGATCGTCGGCGCTCACGACCGCAATCGCGCCGTCTGCGTCTTCCCCGTGGGCGAATTAGGGCAACCAGAATTAGGGCAACCAAGACGGCCCACCCGCTCATACCGAAGCCGGTGGGTCTTCGCATGTTTGGGAAACATCGGCGTTTTGGTTGTAACGCCGTGCGGTGAAATTACGCTATTGAGTAGGAGGGTGCGCACGGATTTCTAGCTGCGCTCCAAAAAACAACATGACCAAACACCTTCTCTTGGCGCTTTCGCTCTTGCTCCCTCTAGGCTGCGCCGCCCAGGGTTACGAAGTCTGGCTCACCGACCAGAACAACACGGCGGGATACTCCGCGGCCACGCCTCGCGGCACCCATGGCGGACGACTCTTCATCTGGAACAGCGAAGACCTCGAAGCCGCCGGCGGCCCCGTCACCAACCAGCCGGAAGTCTTCGACCTCGCCGAAATCTTCGCCACTTCGGGACCCAACAACTCCACCGGTGCCGGGGTTTCGCGACCGCATATGATCTACCCCAGTCCGGATAGCAAATACATGGCGCTCGCCTTTGTCGCCAGCGGCCACGTCGCGGTCTTCGAGGCCGAAAGCCGCAAACCCAAGGCTCTGTTCCGCATGTCTGCCGGAGCCGGTGGCGCGCGTCAGGCGCATTCCGCCACCTGGACCACCGATGGCCGGGCCATCATCGTGGCCAACCAGAACGGCAAGCTGCTGGAGCGCATCGACTACGATCCCGCCACCGACCGGTTCACCCACAACACCGCAGCAACCATCGATCTCGCCAACTGCACCACGCCCAATGGATTTCCGTGCCAGACCACTACGACGCTCAACGCCGGCGATCCCGGCTTTTTCGGTCAGCACAATCGGCCCGACAATGCGCCGATTTGCCCCATCACCACATTCCAGAACAAGTCGATTGTGACGCTGCGCGGCGGCGGCATTTTTGTGGTCGATCCCACCACCACACCCATGAGCATCGTCGCCGAATACGGCAACGCGCTTTATGGACGCGACGGCTGCGGCGGCGTGCAGGTCGCTGGCAAGGTCTATCTCAACGGCGGTGCGGGAACCGTCACGACCAACGAGAGCGAGTTCATGCTGTACGAAATGGAGGACAAGTTTCCCAACGGTCCGGCGTTTTTGCCCGCCAACGACGCCAAGATCCGCCCGACCTTTAAGGATGGCAACGCTGACCATCACCGCGACGCCCATGGCATGACCGCAACGGGAAATGGCTACTACATCTGGGCGTTCGACCGTCTGGCCAATGCCGTTGAAGTCTTCCGGTCTTTCGACTTCAAATACATCCGCACTCTCGACCTGGCAGGATCCCTCAGTTCCGACCCGACGCCCGATATTGTGGTGCTTTCCCCGCTAGGCAACCGTGTGTACATGGCGTTACGGGGTCCGCTACCGCAGACCGGGGCGCATGCTTCGGCCGGCGTCACCCCGGGCTTGGGCATCATGTCGGTGACCCACGGCGGAGCGCGCGGTGAGATTACGCACGTTCACACCACCACTTTCCGCAATCCTGTCACCGGACTGGAAGAGAGCGATCCCCACGGCATCGTGGTTCGCATCCGCTAGCTGTTCGTTCGTTGAAGGGAGCAAGATCCCTACTCGGTGCCCCGGCCTTAGGCCCCCTAGCCTTCCGGACCGAAACCCTCGAACAGGACGTTAAAATTGACGTGGCCGCTCGCGCGCAAGCGGAGGTAGCCGCCGTCCCCCGCGATCTCCTCGCCCGCACGGCCGCCTTCCTCCTCCTCCAGGATTCCAAGTCCAGTTACGCCATTGAGGGCGAACGACCGGCGTAGGACCGCATCCAACGCTGGGGCCGCGCCATCGGCGAAGCCGGCCGCCATCCGGTCTCGCTCTCGCAACTCCTCCGCCTCCAAGGCATCCTCATCGGCGACGCGCGCTTCGTCGAGCTCGACTTCCGCACCGAAGGCGGCTTCGTCGGCGAACACGACCAGCACACCCGCGCCCCCCTCCCGGACCATATCAGAGCCCGGTCTCAGGGTCTCCCCACTCTCATC
>JBBQRA010000358.1:0-4103 GCA_038215275.1 Bryobacterales bacterium
ACGCTCGGCTTGGCACGGCTTCCTTGGTCGAAGTTCTCGCCGCTTCGCCAACCGAATGTTGCGCCCGTTGCCGTTGCTCCTGTTGACGCGGCAGTCATTGTCGAAATAGACCGTTCGATTGCGTTGCCGAGCTCTTCACGCCTCGGTTGCCCTCCGTCTAGACTCCCTCCTTGTTGTAGTCTCCGGATGCGTAGTGCAAATCAGTTCCGCGAGCACACTCGCTTTGGCGCTCAGTCGTTGCGCCACGCGCCGACGCCGTCTCACACTCTATCGCCGTTCCGTGACCCGTACATTACGCACGTTGCCGTTGTTCGTGTTGACGCGGCAATCGAAATCGAAATAGACCGTTCGATTGCGTTGCCGAGCACTGGCTTGACCATAAACGCTGTCGTTCCCACCGCGGTTGTCATCCATCTCCACGCGCTCAATGCGCGAAGACATGTTGTAGTCCCGCCGGATGCGATTCTGCACCTCTGCCACGCAAGCACGCTCAGCTTGCCGCGCGTTAAAGTTCCCACCGTTGTTGCCGCCGTTGTTCCCCCAACCGCCGCCCGGCCGATTGTTACCACCGCTATTGCCGAAACCTCCGCCCGGCCGGCCGTCGCCGCTGTCATTACCGCCATCCCACTCGAGGTCAAACGTGTACCCTTCGCGCCCCCCATTCGGGTCCTCAAGCAGGACGACCGCGCGGCCCCGATTGTTTTGCGGAGTGCGAGTCAGAGTCTGCCGGCCTCGACCATCAATGCCACGGAACCGGAAATTGTTAGGATTCGATGGCATGGGCTGGTTACACACGAACCGGCGCCACGTGGCACGCTGCCCCTCTATCGTTCGCAGGTACCCGGTCTCCCGGTCGATCAGAACTTCGGCGACGCCGTCCACCTCAACTTCAATCGTGCACTTTCCGCTGCCGCCGCCGCCGCGAATTTCCGCTCGCCGGGTGTCGCCCTGGGCAAACACCAGTAGGGGAAGGAAACACCCGCTGAGAAGTACGCTCCACATCGTATTCATGATCTATGCTCCTGACTGAAAGAGGACTTTACTGTCACCTTAAATCGTAGGATCCCACAAGCGCGTCTCCCGTTGCGAAAACCTTTTAGAGGCCGCCGGATAGCGGTTCGGCCTTCTTCAATCGGGCAGCGTCGAGAGCCCAACGGCGAAGGATTTCGTAGGCACGATCCTCCGGATTGTAGCGTCGGCCACCCTGGTGTCCATCCTCTTTTCCTGATTGCACGTTGAGCGGCTTCCGGAGCAGTTTGCTCTGATCGACATTGGTGTCGCTCACCCGCTCGAGCAGGATTCTATAGTTCGCGTAAGTGTTTGCCGCAGAGAGATAACCGCGGTTATCCGCTGGACTAAGTTCCATCGAAGGGACGCGGCCGGGAACGCCGTGGCAACTCATGCACGCCAGTTCGTCATCCCGATTTGGGCGGAGGAACTCAGGAGCGAGCCAATTCCGGAAGTAGTCGTAATTCTTCCGCCACTCGACGCTCATCGCTTTGACCTCGGCCGGATCGGCTTCGTAGACGCCAGGCTGAAGCGGTTGTAGGGCAGCCTTCACCGCCGGGTGGTTCCGGACGGCGGCATCCGCGATGGCGAGCGAAAGCGCGGCGCCGCGGAGACGGCCATCAGCGGCTTTGTTGGTGATCGTCCGGGCGACTAACTCGGCCGCGGCTTGACGGCGGGACGCCAACGGGTCGTTGGCCGGTGGCGGGCCACCCACGGCGGGTACGGGGGTCTCGTAGGTGAGCAGCCACTTCGCACTGCCAACCCACAGTGCTTCTTCCATAGGACTGCGGTAGCGGACAGGCATGCGGTCGAGGAGGGCCGGGGTGTGCAGGTCGGGGTTGTTGTGAATAATTTGTGCAGTCGAGCGGGCCAGGAACCAATCCCGGCTATCCTTCTCCATCTGCGCGGGTGGGCGGAGGTTTTCGGGCAGCTTGGCTTTGTCCTCCCCCAGATCTGGGATCAGAATGCGGAAGAACGTGTTCTGCTGCTCGTCGGTTTTAGGCAGGTTCCAACGGGCCCGAGTGAACAGTTTCAGGATCGGGTTGACCAGTTCAATGCGACGCTCTGGTTCGTTTGCACCGCGATGAATCTGCTCCATCAGCGGTTCGAGAAACTCCTGGGTGCCGTTGAGGGTGATGATCCGGGGATCGGACAATGACGTGGCCGCCAAGGTACGATACTCCTCGGGGCCGGAGGTGGAGTATTCGAGCAATTTCTTCTGCAGCGGATCGTAGGTGGCATTGGCAGCGGACTCCAGAGCCAGGCGCGTCCTGGCCTTATCTTCAGTCGCGTTCCAATAGGCGTAAACGGCCTTGCCGACCATTTCCGCGCTGCCGGGAGTGACATAGCCCATTTGGCCGGGACCACCGTCGCCACCAGCTTGGTTATAGTAAGTTCCGGCGATCTCCACGATGCGACGCGACAGCAGCGGATGGTCGATCTTCTTCGTGATGGCGGAGAAGAGAGACTCCAGTTCCGGATACTGATGTTCCTTGCTGCCGTTGCTCCGGTGGCCGTTGACGATGAAGAGGGCTTCGGTCTGGTACCGCTTTGCGGTCTCGGTGAGCGAGGAGGGTTCGGGGCGTTCGAGCGAATCAATGAAGGCTGCGTTCAGAGCTTCACGGACCGGCGGATTCCAGATCCACCAATTCCAGGCGGCGCGGGTGGCCCATGCACGGACGGCGGGGCTGGGGTCCTGATTCATCATTCTCGCGATGGCGGAGGTGAGGCGGGGGAAGCCGGCGTTGGAGCGGGTCATCGTCGCATCGGCACGCATGATGAGCGCACCGGCCAGAGTTTCTCGGCCGAGGTCGCCCATCGACGGCAGAGCGGCGAAAAGGTGATCCCAGCCTTTGTCATCGAGCAACGTCTGGCGAAGGCCCCAGCGAGCGGCTTCACGGACCATTTTGACGGGATCGGAGAGGCCGGTGAGTTGGGCGGGGACGCCGCGTTCGTCGTGGAGCGCGCCGAGGGCGATGTGGGCCCAGTAGCGGACTTGGGGATGGGGGTGGGCCGCACCGAGGAGGACGGCGGGGAGGTGGCGCCCGTCGTCGGGGGAGAGGCCGAGCTGAGCCATGGCGCGAAAGCGGGCGACGGTGTCGGCGAGGGATTCGTTCGCAGCGGGCGCGAAGTTGGCTGGCGCGGGGGGCGTGGCGGGATAGAGGCGGGCGAGGGCGTGGATGGCGTAGGCGGTGGTGACCATGCCGGTGAGGGCGTGATTGTTCCAGCGGCCGTACGGATCCTGAGCGCGCAGGAGAGCGGCGACGCCCTTTTTCACTTGCAGGTCAGTATCCTTGAAGCCCATGGCGGAGAGGGCTGTGAGGGCGAGGGCAGTCGGGGCAGGATCGACGTCCTTGTCGTCCGGCTTGACGGCCCAGGCGAAGCCGTCGGCGGATGAGCCGGGGTCGAATTGCCACATTCCGTCAGGGCGCTGCAATTGGCGGAGACGGCGGAGATCGGCGAGGGCCTGGCCCTTGAGCCGGGCGGCGAGGTTCTCGTCGCGCGCGATGAAGATGTCGGTAACGAACAGGATGCGGTTGGCGAGGTCGTCAGCGTAGCGGGGAGAGATGGCGAGGAGCTTTTCGGCTTTCTCTTCGAGCGCGAGGAGGTACTTTTCGTTGCGGGTCTTCTTGTAGGCTTCGGCGAGGATCTTTCCGGCGAAGCGATAGACGACCGCCGGGCCGACGTTGGAGCCCGGTCCTGCCGCATTGATGCCGCTGGGATCGGCAGATTGGAGAACGTGGTTGGCCGCGCGGATCTGCTGCATCGAATGCAGCCGGCGGGGGGCGAGAAAGTCTTCGGCAGTGGACGCGTTCCAGCCGGCAGCGCGGGTGCCGGCTGGGCCGTCGCCTAAGTCGAGGGGAGCGAGAGAGGTGTTATTGGCCGCTTCGGCGAGCGTATTGGTGGGCCGGAGCGATTCGTACATCGTGTTGACTAAGTGACGATAGTTGACGATGTTTTCGGGTCGATAGCCGTGTTGGAAGGCGACGGCGGGTCCCCAGACGCCGGACTGCGTGTGGCAGCTCATGCACTGGGTGCCGAGCAGGTTGCCGGAGTCCCGGATGCGCCGTTCGACGCTCGCGCCGCGCGGTCGA
>JBBQRA010000359.1:0-4036 GCA_038215275.1 Bryobacterales bacterium
CATTCGCTCCAAACTGAGGCAGATCCCGCCCCGAACGGGAATCGAATTCCCTTCGACGCTGGTCCCTGCGCCCCAGGGCGTCACCGGAATCCGCCTCTCACTGGACCAGTTCAGGACGGCCGCCACTTCGGCCGCATTCTCCGGCAGCGCGACCGCCTCCGGCCAAACGGCCGCATGTCCGCTCACGTCTCCCGCATGCCCCGCTCGAGCCGACTCCCCGGCTGCCACCGTAACAATTCCCTTCAACTCGGCAACCCAATCCATGCCGACAGTCTATCTTCACCGCCCCGGCCTCAGGAAGCCGCTGAAAAATCGGACCTTAGTAACCGGAAACTCTCCCAATCCACCGATCCTGCCCTGGCCGTATCGGCCTGCCCGCCGCTAGAAGATCGCACCTGCATGCGGCAACCATGTCCCGAAAACAGATCCGCTGCCCCCGGGGATTTGCCCCCGGGACCCGCGCCGGGACCAGCCAACTGGCTTGAACCACCCCGCCCTCCACATGATAGGCGTGGCTGTGCGCGGCAGCAGGGTCCAGCGATTTCTGCATCACCAAGTTGTGCCAATCCGCCGCAGTCCCCAAGCCACAAATCCGCTGCGCCCATCCGGGGTCTCGAACCCAGTACAGGCTCCGGAACGAACCCGCAGGCTGCTACCAGTCCGCCCGCCGCTAAAAGTTCGCTCCTGCGCGCGGGAACCACGTCATCTGCTTCGACAAGCCATCCCGATCGACCGCAGCCTACGAGCAACGGATCCACTTCGCCCTTCCGGGTCTCGAGCCACCGGACCAGCGCCGGAACGAACCAGCACATACCGCAGCCCCCGTCCGCACGAAAGCCGTGCTTTCCGCGGCAACAGTGTCCAGCGATTTCTGCATCGCCAGGATGTGTCCAAACGCCAGTGTCCCCCAAAACGAAAAACCGCGGCACCCGTCCGGGCCCTCGCCCCCCGGACACGCCCCGGAACGAACCCGCAAGGTGCACCAGCCCTCCGTCCGCACGGACTCCGTGGCTCTGCGTGGCAATGATGCCCAGCGATTCTTACGTCCCGAGGAGGGCCCAATCCGCCGCTTCCCCCTTCGCAACAAACCCGCCGGAACGAACCCGCAGGCCGCACCAGCCCGCTCGCCGCACGAAAGCCGCCTCCACCATTGCCCACCGGCCGCCGTGGCTACGCTTGGCAACAAATCCAGCCAAGCCGGTCAACGCCACCTCTCGGCCTCCGCAGTCCAGGACCCTATCTTTGAACGAAAGACCGCCAACCCATCGGACTACAATAGGGGAGCCTACATGGACTTAGCCATCGTTCTCCTCCTCACCGCTGCTGTTGTCTATGCCTTGGCTACCGAGAAGCTAGCCGTCGACCTCGCCGCCATCTTCGTCGCTATCGTCCTCATCGTTACCCGCATCCTAACCCCAGAGCAGGGCCTCTCCGGCCTCGGCCACCCTGCCACCGTCACCGTCGCCGCAATGTTCGTCCTCTCCGCCGGCCTCGCTAAAACCGGTGCCCTCAACTCCGCCACTCAGTTCCTCTCCCGCCTCGGCCGCCGCCGCCCATGGCTAGCCACACTCCTCCTCATGACTCTCGCCGGCGCCGCCTCGGCCTTCATCAACAACACTGCTGTTGTCGCCATCTTCCTCCCCATCGTCCTCGAAGTCGGCCGCGCCGCCCGGCTCAGCCCCTCCCGCCTCCTCATGCCCCTATCGTTCGCCTCCATGTTCGGGGGCGTCTGCACCCTCGTCGGCACATCCACGAACATCCTTGTCTCCTCCATCGCCGAACGGAGCGGCCTGCAACCCTTCGGCATGTTCGAATTTACACAGTTCGGCATCATAATGGCCGTTGCCGGCATGATCTACATGTTCACCATCGGCATCCGGCTCATCCCCGAACGCCGCCCCGACGCCGACCTTGCCGAGGCGTTCGGCATCGCTGAGTATCTCACCGACGTCGTTCTCCTCCCCGAAGCCAAATCCATCGGCGCTCCCGCCTCCGACTCTCCGCTCGCCCAGGAGCTCGATACCGAAATCCTCGCCGTCTTCCGCGCCGGCCAACCTCTCACCGCCCCCCTCCACGAAATAATCCTTCAAGCCAAGGATGTCCTCCGCCTTCGCTGCGACCTCACCGGGATCGAAAAATTGAAAGCTCGCTTCGGCATCTCCCTCGTCTCGAACCTTGGTTGGCAGGACCACGATCTCACCGCTCCCGACATCGAACTCGTCGAAGCCGTCGTCTCGTCCAACTCCCTCCTCGCTGGCCAAACCCTTAAAGCCTCTCACTTTAAAGAAACCTTCAGCGCCAAGGTCCTCGCCATCCGCCATCAGGGACGCCTCGAACAAACCAAACTCGACGACTCCCCCCTCCACCCCGGCGACGCCCTACTCCTCGCAGTTCCCATCGAACACCTCGCCGCCCTCGCTCGTAACCCCGCTTTCGTCCTCATCACCCCCACCGCCGTACCCGTCTTTCGGAAATCCAAAACTCTCCTGGCCCTGCTGATCCTAGCCGGCGTCATCGGAGCTTCTGCCTTTGGGTTGCTCCCCATCGTCGTTTCCGCACTGGCTGGCTGTGCCCTGATGGTGCTCACCGGTTGCCTCAGGCCAACGGAGGTCTACCCCGCTGTCGATTGGAAAGTGATCCTCATGCTGGGCGGCCTCCTTCCTCTCGGTTTCGCCCTCGAATCCACTGGCGCCGCGAAACTCCTTTCCGAAGGAATCGTCAGCGCCTTCGGCCCCTACGGCCCATGGGTCCTCCTTTCGGCCCTTTATTTCGCGACATCGGTTTTGACGGAGATCATGTCCAACGCGGCTACCGCGGTCCTGCTAACCCCCATCGCCATCACCGCCGCCACCGCCATGGATGTCGATCCCCGGCCTTTTCTCGTCGCTGTCACCTTTGCTGCGTCATCCAGTTTCATGACCCCGGTCGGCTACCAGACCAACACGCTCATCTATGGCCCCGGCGCGTATCAATTTGCCGATTTCCTCCGCGTCGGGACCCCTTTGAACATCCTCTTCTGGATCTTGTGTACTGCCCTCATTCCCATTTACTGGCCCTTTCACCCCTAACACGCCATGCGGGATTTCCTCGAATTCTTCTTCAAACCGCTCTTCCCTCTCGGTACGAAGGGTGTTTCCCTCTGGGCTCTGACCCAAGTCACCGTTGCCGTTCTCGTCCTGTTCTTTGTCTCCTCCCGCATCCGCAGCTGGCTCCTGGGCGGCATACTCTCCCGCACGTCCATCGACACCGGTATCCGCCACGCCATCGGCGTCATCACGCAGTACGTCGTTGTCTTCATCGGCCTCCTCCTGATCCTCCAGACGGCTGGCATCGACCTCACGGCGCTTTCCGTCGTTGCTGGCGGCCTTGGCATCGGAATCGGCTTCGGTCTACAGAACATCGCTAACAACCTGATCTCGGGGCTGATTGTCCTTCTAGAGCGGCCGGTCAAGATCGGGGACCGAATTGAGGTTGCTGGCTCGGAGGGGCAGGTCGTCGCCATTCGCGCTCGCAGTACGACGGTATTGACCAACGACAACATCGCCATCATCATTCCCAATTCCCGCTTTATCACCGAGGAGGTGATCAACTGGAGTTACAACGATTCAAAAGTTCGTTTTCGAATCCCCGTATCGGTCGGATACGCGAGCGATGTGCGTCTGGTGGAGCAGTTGCTTCTTCAGGTAGCCCGTGCGAACGCCGATGTTTTGTCTGATCCCGCACCAGTGGTCCGCTTTATCGAGTTTGGTGACAGCGGACTCAAATTCGAACTTCGAGCTTGGAGCACAAGCTTGATTCAGAAGAAGGGAAAGCTGATCAGCGACTTAAATTTCGCCATTTTGGAAAAGTTCCGCGCCCGTGGCATTGAGGTTCCCTATCCCCAGCGGGACATTCACATCCGCACCGGTCCCCCAGACGCCAATCCGTAGGACGACCCCGTCCAGCATTCCCCGACGAGCCCGGTAAGCGGACGCCCCGCTACGACCCGCAGCCCTCGATAACCCGCGGGAGCAGTGGGGCGGGCCATCGAGGCCCT
>JBBQRA010000360.1:0-4033 GCA_038215275.1 Bryobacterales bacterium
TTGCTTCAGGCTAGCGGTCAGAAGCTCCGTCTTCTTCGTACCGAGCGCTCGATCCGTTTCCTTGAGCACCTGATCCCGCGCTTCTCCCAACTGTTTCCCCAGCTCGGCAACATGACGGCGGAACACTTCTTCCAAACCGATTCGTTCGCGCTTGAAGGCCATCAATTGAATCAACAGCGGATCGTGGTAGCTCAATCCCATTTCGTCCTTGTCCGTCATCAATTCCTTGATCTCGGCGGGGGTGGGTTGGCGGCCAAGGATCTTGGCGAAGCGGTCCTGCAATTGCGTGAAGTCTGCCGGGTTTGTCATGGCGTCACCTTGCTATTGGTCACAACCCGATTTGGCGGAACAGTTCCGCGCAAGCCATTCGCCAGCGATGGACTTCCGAACGGCTTCCCAGGGGCATGGAGTCGGCACCGGCTTGGGCGAGGGTGAGGCGCTGGGTGTAGAGCTGATCGGTAATCCGGTCGGCCAGTTCGGGGAAGGTAAGGCTCTTTCCTCCGGCGGCTTCAATCTCTTTTCGTAGCTCACTGCCGTTGTAGAGTTCGAACTTTCGTTCGTCGCCGAAGTAGGCGTTGCGCAGGACGTGGATTTTGACGCCGGGTGCCATATCGCGGAACTCGGCGAGAAGTTCCAGGCTGTCGCGTTGTCGGTTGATGAGCCAGAGGCAGGTAGCGGGGCGCTTCATCTGACTGAGGCCGGAGAGGAGCGTACCGCCAAACTGTTCCCATAAGCTATTGGTTTGGGCGGCGAGGTTGCAGACGACGGCGGCTTTGGGTTGCGCATCGAGTTCGTTGAGCAGGTCGATCCAGCCCTCGCGTTCGGAGATGCGGGGCAGGCAGTGAGGAACGGATTCTCCATAGGCTTTGGCGACATCGGGATTAGAGGTATCCGTCTCGACCAGGAAAGCGGGTTTGGCGGGCTCGGAGGATAGCCAATGGTCGAGGAGGGCCATGGAGGCGAGCGATTTGCCTACGCCGCCTTTATTGCCACCAATGAGGACGAAGGGGAGAGACATGGGGAAAACTCCTTTCACGGGCACGAGGTTTAGATTTTGGTGCGGTCGGGTTTGAGGGTAAAGGTGGAGTTGCGTTTGGATTTTGGCTCTATATCGAGAGACCGGGAATTTTGGGAAAGTGAGGCAGAGGGAGAAGAAGAAAGAGGCTGGGGCGGGGAAGGGGCTGGAGAGGGGTCGGCAGTTTTGCGGGGAGCGGGAGCTTTGCGGACGCCAGTGGGAGTGGGATTGCGGGGACGTTTGGTGCGGGGTTGGCGGGCGTAGTTGCGAAGGGTGGATTGAGCGACGAGGAGGCCAGCGGAGTTGAGGTGGGTGGCGATTTCGGCGAGGGTATAGCCTTTTTCACGGAGGGCGGTGATCTGAGGGACGAGGAGGTTGACAGCTTTGCGGATGGAGAGGGAGTCGGAAACGGGGGTGGGGAGGGAATCGAGGTGCTGTCGGATTTTTTCGACGGTATCGGAAGTGATGGTGGCGGATTTCTTTTTGCCGGGCATATAGAGTTTTTAGAGTGTTCACCGGAATGCGGCAGGGAGGGCTGCTAAGGCCCTATGTATCATATTGCTCGCGAAGAATCAATATGATACTATTTGGCAGGATTGATCTGAAAGTAGACAACATATATGTAGAGGGGACAAGTCGCATGCTGTATATACGTAAACGCGCTGCGCTTGTTTCCGTCTATCCACCACTCCGCACCCAATCCGCCTGCGGCTCCTCGGGCGCTGCGTTGCATGACTTTGCTCAGGGCTACGCCCCGAGACCCCTGTGTCGTTCGAACCGCGCCGCCCCGCTGGGGCTGGGAGAAAGGAATCTGCCATGCCGTTCGGCCCGGTGAAGAAGAAGCGCGAAGCAACGATCATTCTGCGCTTGCTGCCGGAGGAGAAAGCCGCGGTGGCGGCGGAGGCAGGGAAAGCCGGGCTGACTGTGAGCGAGTACATCCGGCGCCGGGCGCTGGGAAGGCCAGTCAAGAGCCGGATGAGCGAAAAGGTGATCAACGAACTACGCCGTTTGGGCGGTTTGCAGAAACACCTGGCGACGAAGTACCAGCACAAGAAGGACGCCATTGATGAGGTTCTCGTCGAGATCAAGGCGGCCATCCAACGGCTCGACCGTGAAGAGCAAGAGGAGGTGAACGAATGCTAGCCCCGATCTCCGGCCGCCGCCGCGATGGAAAGAGTAGTTTTCGAACGCTCACCCGATACCTGACCGAGGGCCGTGACCCGGTGACCGATGAGCTCGTCGAGCGCGGCGAGCATCTGCTCTCCGACAATCTGCTCTCCCGCGAAACGTTGGCGGCCGAGATGCGGGCCGTGGCTTTCGAGAATCCGCGCGTCACTGATCCGGTCTATCACTACCAGCTCTGCTGGCGACCAGGCGAGCGGCCGAGCCGGGCACAGTGGGAAGACGCCGCGCGGAAGACGGTCCAGGACCTCGGGTTCGGCGAGCATCAGTTCCTGGTGGTAGCCCACGATGACCGGGAGCACTTTCATGTGCATGTGCTCATCAACCGGATTCACCCGGAGACCTACAAGGCGCACTATCCACCCTTCAGCAAACGCGAGCTCGACAAATCGCTGCGGGAGATCGAACATGCGCAGGGCTGGCAGCATTCGCCAGGTCTATACCGGTGGGATGAGAAACTGGGCCTTGCCGTAAAGAACTCGCGGGAAGAGATGCAAGCGCATCGGGAGGACGGCAGTCCGGATGTGGGGAGGGCGGCGCAGAAGCTGGAACGCTTCCAGGATGCCGAGAGCCTGGAGGCCTATGCAAAGGGTAAGCCGGCCGAGTCTCTTCGAGATCTATTACGTCAAGGAGGCAAGGGCTGGCAGGATGTCCATGAGCTTATGCGGAAGTACGGCCTGGAGATCGAGAAGGCCGAGCAGGGCGGCTATGTAGTTCGCGCGATTGACAGCGAACTGCGAGTGAAAGCGTCGAGCGTATTCCGCGAGAACTTCTCCGGCAAAGCAAATCGAGCCCGGACGGAGAATCAGCTGGGGGAGTGGGAGTCGCCCAAGCGTTTTGTACAGGTGCGGGATACAGAGCAGACCTACCAGCCGCAACCGAATCGCGATCCTGAGAAGCGTGCCAGCCGGCGAGCGGAAAGAGCCGCCCAGCGGGAGCAATTCAAGAAAGAGTATCGAGCCTACCGGGCGACCGCGGAGAAGGCATTGACGGCGTACCGTGGTCAGGCGAGCGAAGAGCTACGCAAGCTTGGCGCGGTGCACCAAGCCAAGCGGGAAGAGGTGCGGAAGCTCCCTGTCGGCTACATCGAGAAGCGGGCGATACGGTCCGTGCTGGCGGCGGCGGCGGTACGAGAACGGGCAGCGATCAAGCAGCGGCTGTTGGAAGACCGTGCCGGGCACCGGCCAAAGAACTACCGTGAGTGGGTGGCTGAGCGGGCCGCGCAGGGGAATGCCGCCGCCATTAGCCAGCTTCGGGGCTTGCTGTATCAGGACCGGCGGCGCGTGTCGGAGATGGTTGGCCTGGCTGGCGCCGTGAGCCTTCAGAGCGGGGGAGTCGGCGATTGGCGGGAGTGGAGCGATACGTTCCACTTGACAGAGCAATTGCGGAGACGAAAGCTCTTCACGGATTTACAGACACTCCAAGGGTCTGTTGATCAGCGCACTGGGCACGTGGCTTACGTGATCGACGGCAAACAGGCGCTGCTCGACGTGGGGCAGAAGATCCACCTGCTCGACCAGCGCGAGGCTACGCTCGTGGCAGGCCTGGAAATGGCGGTGCAGAAGTTTGGGGTGCGGCTGGAAGTGTTTGGGACCGACGAGCAGAAAAAGCAAATTGCACTGGCAGCCGTGAAGCATGGGATACACGTGGAGTTTACAGACCCGGTGCTGCAGATGGCTTATCAGCAGGCGCTTGAAGTCCAGAAGGGCCGACGCTTAGAACGCGAGCGAGGCGGGATCGAGAGATGAGGCCATTCGCGCGGATAGTTGCGGGCCGGAAATCCCCCGACACCCCATCCTTAGCTCAACAGGCCCAGCATGAGAGGGCCACTTCTAA
>JBBQRA010000361.1:0-3987 GCA_038215275.1 Bryobacterales bacterium
CTTCGTTCTGATCGACCATCGGCGCATCGCCATGTTGCCGGAAGTGGTCGCCTCAATCGAATCCCAACTCGACGAGCGCATGGGCATCGCCCGCGCGCAGATCACCTCGGCGCGCCCGCTTGACGCCGAGCAGCAGGCGCAGGTGCAAGCCGCGCTCGCGAAACTCACTGGCAAGCAAGTGCTCGGCCAGTATGCGGTTGACGAATCTCTGCTCGGCGGCGTCACCGCCCGAGTCGGTTCACGAGTTTATGATGGGTCGGTGCGCGGTCAACTGGATTCGCTGCGCGCCCGTCTGGTACGGTCCTAATTCTGATACTCTCTCACGGAAACTATGGCTCAAATTCGGGCAGATGAGATCGCGCGAGTACTGCGCGAAGAAATTGAAAACTACGACAAGGCGGTCAGCGTCACCGAGACCGGCACCGTCATCTCGGTCGGCGACGGCATTGCCCGTATTCACGGCCTTGAGCTCGTGATGGCCGGCGAACTCATCGAGTTCCCCGGCGGCGTCACCGGCATCGCGTTGAACCTCGAAGAGGATAACGTCGGCGCGGTGTTGATGGGCGAGTTCCAAAACATCAGCGAAGGCACCGAAGTGCGCCGCACCGGACGCATCATGTCGGTTCCGGTCGGCGACGCCCTTATCGGCCGCGTGGTCGACGCCAACGGCATCGCCATCGACGGCAAAGGCCACATAGCCACCACGGCCTTCAACCCCATCGAGCGTCTCGCCCCGGGCGTCATCGACCGTTCCCCTGTGAATGAGCCGATGCAGACCGGCATCAAGGCGATCGACGCCATGATCCCCATCGGCCGCGGCCAGCGCGAGCTGATCATTGGCGACCGCCAGACCGGCAAGACCGCCATCGCCCTCGACACGATCATCAATCAGAAGGGCGGCGACGTCATCTGTATTTATGTAGCCATTGGCCAGAAGCGCTCCACCGTCGCCCAAGTCGTCAAGACCCTTGAAGACAATGGCGCGATGGAGTACACCATCGTCGTCGCCGCCACCGCTTCCGACCCCGCCCCGATGCAATACCTCGCCCCCTTCTCCGGCTGCGCAATGGGCGAGTTCTTCCGCGACCGCGGCCAGCACGTCCTCATCATTTACGACGACTTGTCCAAGCATGCCGCCGCCTACCGCGAAATTTCCCTCCTCCTCCGCCGTCCCCCAGGCCGCGAAGCGTACCCCGGCGACGTGTTCTACCTCCACAGCCGTCTTCTCGAGCGCGCCTCGAAGCTGAAGTCCGGTGGCTCGCTCACCGCCCTGCCGTTCATTGAAACCCAGGCCAGCGACGTTTCGGCGTACATCCCGACCAACGTGATTTCGATCACTGACGGTCAGATCTTCCTCGAAGCCGACCTGTTCAACTCGAACATTCGTCCGGCCATCAACGTCGGCATTTCGGTTTCCCGCGTCGGCGGCGCCGCGCAGATCAAGGCCATGCGCCAGGTCGCCGGTTCGCTCCGTCTCGAACTCGCCCAGTATCGTGCTCTGGCGGCCTTCGCTCAGTTCGGCTCGGAACTCGATCCTGCCTCGCAAAAGCAGCTCAATCGCGGCCAGCGCCTCACCGAGATCCTGAAGCAGGCCCAGTTCCGGCCGCTGTCGGTCGAAAAGCAGGTTCTTATCATCTACGCCGGCACTAGTGGCGTCCTTGACGACATGCCGGTCACCGACTGCCGTCCGTTCGAGGCGGGTCTCTATCCGTTCATCGAAAACGCTCACCCCGGCATTCTTACCGAAATCCGCGAGAAGAAGGCTCTGAGCGACGACTTGAAGAAGAAACTGGACGCGGCGCTCGCCGAGTTCAAGACCCGTTTCCTAGCCGAAAAGAAGAAATAAGCCGCCATGCCTTCTTTGATTGACTTCCGGCGGCGTATCCGCTCGGTCAAGAACACGCAGCAGATCACCAAGGCCATGAAGATGGTCTCGGCCGCGAAGTTGCGCCGTGCCCAGGAAGCGGTGCTTGCCGCCCGGCCCTTCGCCGACATGCTTGGCGAGATGCTGGCGAACGTCGCCCGCGCCTCGGCTGGCAGCGATGCGGCGAAAGAACTCCCGCTCCTCCTGCAGCGGGAGACGGTCAAGAAGGCAGTGGTTGTTGTCATCTCGGCCGACCGCGGTCTGGCCGGGGCTTTCAATTCGAACGTCAATCGCGGTGCGCAAAAGTTCATGCAGGATCAGCCCGGCATCACGTTCGAAGTGGAGTCCGTCGGCAAGAAGGGACGCGACTACTTCCGCCGCCGCGGCTTCACCATCTCCGGCGACCATCAGAACTTCAGCCGGAAGCCCAACTACGCCGACGTAGCCGCCGTCGCCGCCAAAGTGAGCGAACGCTATGCCAACGGCGAGATCGATGCCGTGTACGTGGCCTACAGCGAGTTCAAGAGCGTGATGACGCAGAGGCTCCAGGTCGAACAAATCCTGCCCGTGCCGCTGACCGAAAGCGCCGACACTACCGAATACATTTACGAACAGCCGGCCGAAGTGCTCCTCGCTTCGCTGCTGCCGCGCTATGTCGAAGTCGAACTTTGGCGCAGCGTGCTCGAATCCACCGCCTCCGAACATGCGGCCCGTATGACCGCCATGGATGCCGCCTCGCGCAACGCTTCCGACGTCATCGAGCGGGTGACCCTCCAGATGAACCGGGTCCGCCAAGCGAGCATTACGCGCGAAATCATTGAAGTCGTTAGCGGCGCCTCCGCGCTGAAGTAGAGATTTTTAGGGAGTTTTGAAGATGTCCACCGTTACCGAAACCACGACAGCAGTTGGCAAGGTGATCCAGGTCGCCGGCCCGGCCGTCGACATTCAGTTTCCCGAGGGGCAGATCCCCCCTCTCCGCACCGCCATCCGGATCGTTTCGGAAGGATTCACCGTGCCGGAACCCATCAACATCGTGGTGGAAGTCGCGCAGCACATCGGCGAAAACCGCGTCCGCACCATCGCGTTGCAGCCCACCGAAGGGCTCGTCCGCGGTATGCAGGCCATCTCCACCGGGGCGCCCGTAATGGTGCCCGTCGGCCCGCAGACCCTCGGCCGCGTGCTGAACGTGCTCGGTGAGCCCGTCGACAACATGGGCCCGGTGAACACGGCAAAGAAGATGCCGATCCACCGGACCGCGCCCGCCTTCGACGAACAGCAGACCGGCCTGCAGATGTTTGAAACGGGCATCAAGGTCATCGACCTCATCGAACCCTACCTCCGCGGCGGCAAGATCGGCCTGTTCGGCGGCGCCGGCGTCGGCAAGACCGTCGTCATCATGGAGCTCATCCATAACCTGGCGTACTCGTCGGGCGGCGTCTCTGTGTTCGCCGGTGTCGGCGAGCGTACCCGTGAAGGCAACGACCTTTGGAACGAAATGCGCGAAGGCGGCATTCTCGACCCCGAAGACTACACGAAATCGAAAGTGGCGCTCATCTACGGCCAGATGACCGAGCCGCCGGGCGCCCGTCTCCGCGTCGGCCTCACCGGCCTCACCGTCGCCGAGTACTTCCGTGACGAAGAAGGGCAGGACGTGCTCCTCTTCGTCGACAACATCTTCCGCTTCACTCAGGCCGGTTCCGAAGTCTCCGCGCTTCTGGGCCGTATGCCCTCCGCCGTCGGCTACCAGCCGAACCTCGCCACCGAAATGGGCGAGTTGCAGGAACGCATCACCTCGACCAAGAAGGGTTCGATCACCTCCGTGCAGGCCATCTATGTGCCCGCCGACGACTACACCGACCCGGCCCCGGCCACCGCGTTTGCTCACCTGGACGCGACGACGAACCTCTCCCGCGAAATCGCTTCGCTCGGCATCTATCCCGCCGTCGACCCGCTCGCCTCGTCCTCCCGCATTCTCGATCCCCAAGTCATCGGCGAAGCGCATTACAATTGCGCCCAGCGCGTGAAGACCGTATTGCAGCGCTACAAGGATCTGCAGGACATCATTGCCATTCTAGGTATCGATGAATTGAGCGAGGATGACAAGCTGATCGTGGCCCGTGCCC
>JBBQRA010000362.1:0-3985 GCA_038215275.1 Bryobacterales bacterium
TCACTAGGCCGTTTTCACAGGTGCACCACATTGAAATTAAATCTCGTCCGCCACGGTGGTGTTTAAGTTGAGCAAAACGGAATCGAGGATCAATCCCCGCCACGATGTTCGTCAGGTACCCGCCCCACGAAATCCCCGTCACGCCGATGCGGTTCGAATCCACCTCCGGCATGCTCCGCAGCAGCGAATGCCCCAGCACCGCCGCTGCCACCGCGTGATAGGTCCACTGCTCTTCCTTGGGTTCATCCACGGCCTTGAACCCGCCCCATCCCTCGGGCCCCCCGAACTCATGGTGCGCCCGAGTCGGGTTCCAGAGCTTATCCGCGGAAGCCTGCTCCGGCAGCATCCCGCCCGTGTCCATCGCGATCGCCGCATAGCCCCGCGCGTTCCACATCCGCACCCACTCCGCAAACGCCGTCCCGCCACCGCCATGAATCAGCACCATCGCCGGCAGTTTCTTCCCGGCCGGCGCGCCGTAGTAAGCGAACACGCGTGTCGGCTTCCCTCGCCACGGCACGGATTCATAGTAGAGCGCCTTCACCCCCGGCTCCGCGGTCGCCGCCTCGAACACGCGCGGCGTCTCGAACAGTTTGGTCAGGTCCCAAGGCAGCAGCAGCAGCAGAAACGCAAGCAGAAGCATCTGCCCGATTCTATAACCCCAGCTTCGCCTTCAACTCCGCCACTCGCTCCCTCGCCACCTGCAACTCCGTCCTCTTCTCATCCTTCAGCCGGATCAGCAGCCGGTTCCCGATCCATCCGTGCAACTCCTGCACGAAGTCCAACTGCACCAGCGTCGACCGGTGAATGCGGAACCAACGCGCTGGGTCCAGCCTCCCTTCGAGCTCCGCAATCGAATGGTCCACCACGAAGTCCTTCGCCGCCGTAGCCGCAAATGTCAGCTTGTCCTCGGAGTAGAAATGCGTCACCCGGGCCAGGTCCACAAACTCTACCCTCTCCCCCGTCCGGCTCGGCAGCCGCGTTGGGTAAGTCGCCGGCTTCGTCAGCGCGGCAATGATTTTTTGCAGATCCGGCGCCGTCTCCTGCCCGCCCAGGATCCGTCCCAGTTTCGCTAATGCCCGGTCCAGCCCCGCCGGCTCCACCGGCTTCAACAGATAGTCCACCGAGTTCACCGCGAACGCTCGCAGCGCGTATCGATCATAGGCCGTCGTGAAGACGACCAGCGGCTCTCCGGACAGCTTCTGCAGCACCTCGAAGCCCGTCACCCCGGGCATCTCGATATCGAGAAACAGCACCTCCGGCCCCAGCGCGCCAATCTCCCCGATGGCCCTCTCCGGGTCCGAACACGAACCCACGATGGCTACCTTTCCGGTCGCCTCCAAGAGCCGCACCAGCCGCTTCACGGCCAGCGGCTCATCATCCAATACGTAAACTCGAATCGACATGGGCAGGTAAGGTAATCGTCACTTCCGAGCCGGCAATCTCCAGCTTCGCATCGTTCGAGAATAGGGCTTCCAGGCGTCCGCGCAGAATGTCGAGCCCATGGCCCGGCAGCGCCGAACCTGCCGGAATCCCCGGACCGTCATCGCTCACGGTCACGGTCAGGGTCCCGCCGTGCCGTTCCGCTCGCACTCGAATCTCGCCGCCCTCGCGCCGTTTCGAGATGTGGTGTTTCACGGAGTTCTCGACGAGCGTCTGCACCGACATCGGCGGCACGGAACACTCCCGCGCCTCCGCCGAAGCCTCCACTTGATACCGCAGCCGCTCGGCAAACCGGGTCCGTTCAATCTCCAGATAATCCACTACCACCTGCAACTCCCGGTCCAGCGCCACCAGGTTGGTCTCCGGCGCATCCAGCGAGAACCGCAGGAGCTTCGACAACCGTTGCAACTGTTCATCGGCCCGCTGCGGGTCTTCGTGTATCAATGCGCTGATCGTGTTCAACGTGTTGAACAGAAAGTGCGGATGAATGCGCGAAGCCAGCGAGGCCAGCCGCGCCTCGGAAGCGAGCTTCAGCGCCCGCTCCCGTTCCAGTTCCGCCCAGGCGAACTTGCCGCGGTAGTACTCATAGATCATCACGCTCAGCCCAAACGTCACTGAGATCAACGCCGAGAACTTCAGCGTCACCCAGTAGCTGCGCCAAAACGACTTCGTTTGCACCAATCCAACGCCCACCACAATCGCATGGCCCAAAAACGAACCCACCAGCACAGCCCCAACCATCACCGCCGCATTCACCGGCAAACTGTACGCGCCGCCGCGCCGCCAAAGCCTGTCCCCCGCCTGATAGCAGAGCAGGCCGATGGAAGTGCTATAGATCAATGTAATCAGCACCATGTCCGCCAAGTCCCGCCACCCGTCGTACCGGGCATAAAACAGATTGATCAGCATCACGCCGAGCGTGATGAGCAGAATCGCAATAACCGAACGCGGGATCTTCACCTTCCTCAACTTACTTCACCTTCGGGCTACCGATGTGACAACCCATACAGTTCGTCTCCCCGGCGCTTAGCTTGCCGTCGGCCAGCCACTTCTCCGCCCTCGTCGCATAGGCCGTGCCCGGCAGCTTCGTCCGCACCAGTGCAAAGTACTCCTTCGCCTTCTCTGTCTTGCCTATCCGGCTATTGCCCTCCGCCAGCCCAAACAACAATTCGCCCAACGAATGCTCACTGAACTGGCTCAAGTCACTCTTTTGCATCTCCCAGCAGTCCTCATAATCCTTCACGCCCTTCTCAAGCAGTGGCGCTCCCATCTGCGGCGGCATCCCTTTGCTCGCAGCCAGGTACGCCGACCCCCGCGGAATTCGCACGCCCACATGCTTCGGCGCCATCTCCACAGCCTTATCCATCATGCGTGTGCCTTTCTGCATCATCTCCATCGCCGCCTGCATGTCCCCCTTCCGGAACAGTTCGCCGGATTTGAAGAACAGCCCGCCCCCGTGCCACACCATCGCCTCGGCGTGGTTTGGCTCCGCGGCTAACGTCGCCTCGGAGATCTTCATCGCCTCCGCCAACGATGACGCATCCCCCGCAAACCCAGCGAAAAACTGGTTCCGAACCTTGTGATCAAACCGCGCCGGCTCCTGCGCCAGCAAGCCCGCCGCAACCGCAATCAGTGCAAATGTCGTATGTGAGGTCTTCATGATTCGATCATGCCCGGCCCCTCCGGAATCCCCTCGCCCCCTCCGACGAACCAGCCGATCCTTCCGACGAACCGTATCTTTCGTATCCTGAGTTGTTGCGCCCTCGGAACGATTGGATCCCCACTTTGACGATGACGCTGGTCAGCCTGATCAGCTACATCGATCGGAATACGCTGGCCCTGCTCGCCCCCGTCATGCTCGAAGAGATGCACCTCTCCGGCGAGCAATACGGCTACATCGTCAGCGGGTTCAGCCTCGCCTACATGGTTTCGAACTTGGCATGGGGCCGCTGGATGGATCGCTACGGCCTCAAACTCGCCATGACCGCCGCCGTCGCCTTTTGGACTCTTGCCAGCGTCTCCCACGCCTTCACCGTTGGCTTCGTTTCGTTATTTGCTGCCCGGTTTGCGCTCGGCTTCGGCGAAGGCGCCACCTTCCCCGGCGGCCTCCGCACGGCCGTCCAGACGCTCCCGGTCGAACACCGCGCCAAGGGCACCGCGCTCGCCTACAGCGGCGGCTCGCTCGGTGCCGTCGTCACGCCGCTCATCATCAACCCGGTTTATCAGGCCTTCGGCTGGCGCGGAGCCTTCTGGTTCACCGGCCTCGTCGGCCTCGCCTGGCTCCTTCTCTGGCAGGTCATCAGCCGCCGCCCCGCGATTCAAGCCCCCGTCGAGCTCCCGCAACCCACCGAACATCCGCGCTTCTCCGACCCCCGCCTCTGGAGCTTCGTCCTCATCTACGCCTTCGGTTCCCTTCCGCTCGGGTTCATCCTTTACTACGCCTCCCTCTATCTCCGTTCCCTCGGCCTCTCGCAGGTGGAGATTGCCGAACTCCTCTGGATCCCGCCCCTCGGCTGGGAGGTCGGCTACTTTTTCTGGGGCTGGT
>JBBQRA010000363.1:0-3891 GCA_038215275.1 Bryobacterales bacterium
AGGGTTCGCTGCTGATGACCTCGCACGACCGCGAGTTCATGAACCGGCTCGTCACGAAGATCGCCGAGATCGACTCTGGCGAAATCGTCTCGTACTCCGGCAACTACGACTTTTACGAGCGCGAACGCACCGTCCGCGAGACGAACCAACAGGCCGCGTTTGCCCGGCAGCAGGCGATGCTGGCGAAGGAACAGCGCTTCATCGAGCGCTTCAAAACGCACGCCGCCAAGGCCGCCCAGGTGCAAAGCCGCATCAAGGCTCTCGACAAGATCGACAAGATTGAACTGCCCAAGAAGCGGCAGGTCGTCAAGTTCGATTTCCGTGCTCCGTCCCGCTCGGGCGATCAAGTGGCCGTCATCGAAGATATCCACAAGGCCTACGGCAGCCGCGTCATCTACGACGGCCTCAGCATGACCATCCGCCGCGGCGAACGTTGGGCCGTCATGGGCCGCAACGGCGCTGGCAAGACCACTCTATTGAAGATGATCGCCGGAGCCGCCACGCCGGATGCGGGCACGGTCCGCCTCGGCGCCAGCCTGCAAATGGGCTACTTTGCCCAGCAATCGCTCGATGTGCTCGACCCCGAACTGACGATCTTCGAGCAGCTCCAGAAGGACTTCCCCCAGGATTCGATCGGCTCCCTCCGCTCGCTCGCGGGCGCCTTCCAGTTCTCCGGCGATGATGTGGATAAGCGCATCCGCGCGCTGTCCGGCGGCGAGAAGTCGCGTCTGGCCATGGCCCGCATGCTCTTCAACCCGCCGAATTTCCTGGTCCTCGACGAGCCGACGAACCATCTCGATCTCGCGACGAAAGAGATGCTCGTCGAAGCGCTATCGGACTTTGAAGGCACGATGATCTTCGTCTCGCACGACCGCACGTTCCTCCGCGGTCTGGGCACGCGCGTCCTCGAACTCGGCGGCGAAACCGGCACCGAACGAGTCCCCCGCGTCTATCCTGGGACTTACGTTGAGTACGTTCAAGCGCTGGGCCACGAAGCTCCTGGCATTTATTCGTAGCTCCGATCAGTCCGATCCCGTGAGCCAAAGCCACTTGCCGCGGTGGAAATACAACACCGAGGAACCTTTTTCCACGACGACGTCGTTAATTCCCTGATGGTCTAGAGCCGGCGGCTTCGGCCCACCATAAGCGCGATAGTGATCCCGGATAAACTGCTGGGTGGCGACTCCAATCACGCGTACTTCGCTGGTCTCGGAGGCATTCACCTCCATCGGCCGGGCGCCTTCGCCCTTCCAGAAGACCAGCAAGCGGGTGATCCCTTTTACGTCGCAAAGCACTGCCCAATCTTTTTGGCCCGGCGCCGCGAATTCGCCCTGCACTGCATTATGCTTCCGTTGCAAGCCAGTCGCCTGCGGCACCCGGCAGCCGCGAGACTTCAACTCCGCGGCGATAGGCGCAGGCAGTTCCGGGAAAGCATCGATACTCAACAAAGCAGCAGCCGCTAAGAGGAACATCCTATTGCTCCCGCACCACCACTAAATTCGACTCGTCCGTCTTTCCATCAGATATCCCCACGTCCACCTTCACATCGATGTTTTTGCAGATCGACGGCGTACAGGCTTGGCCCTTTACGCCCACCTTCCCCACTGTTCCCTCGCGTTTCACCGGCGCGACGAACAACGCCTCGCCCTCATAGCCCCAACTGAAGATCCGCAACTCCGGCTTCGAGAAATCCACCGGCGGCGTCTGCTTCCACGGGCCCGTCACCGACAACCCCTCCCCCACCGTCACCTTTGTCGGCATGTCCGCGCTCAGCGCCTTCTTGCCCTTCAACGCTTCCACCGCCCGCACCGTATTGTCCATCGCGAACGTGTGCCAGCCCTGGCCCAACCGCGCGCGAACCACCAACTGGTCCCCGGCAATCCGAGCATCGTACGTCGCGCAGACCTCGTCGTCCACACGGACTTCTACCGGCGCACCCCATCCCATCGCCAACAACACCAAGCTCAGCAGTCTCATTTTCGGAAGCTCATCTGAATCGTCTTGAGCGGCATCTCGATCTTCTGTCCGCCGCGCAATACCTCCAGCATCGCCGATTCGCCTGGCAGTTTCCGCAAGATCAAAAACAAAGTCGCCGTATGCGCATCCGGATCCACGCGCTTCCCGTCAATCGCCGAGATCACATCGCCCTCCTGCAAGGCATGCAACTCCATCGTCCGCGCGATGCTCGATACATACTTCACCATGCTGGCAAAGCCGTCGGCCGGTAGCCCCATCGCCTTCTTGTCGTCCGCCGTCAACGGCCGGTCGTCAAAGTAGAACCGCGGCTCCACGCTCGACTGGCGGAACTTCGTCTCTGCCCACCACCAGCGCGGCGGCAGCGTCATCGTCAATTCCACCATCTTCCCGCCCCGCTCCACCGTCAGCTTCGCTTCCTTCGCCGTCCGCGGCGTTTCGCCGAAGCGATGCTGCACGTCGGCAAAGGTCCAAACCGTCGTCCCCTCCCACTTCGCAAGCCTGTCGCCCGCCTGCATCCCGGCCGCGGCCGCCGCGCCCGTCGCCTCTTTTAACACCAGCCCCTTGGGTACATCCAGCAGGATCCCAACGGTCTTCAAATCCGGCGACCGGAACAGATGCACCAACTTGTCCAACGTCCCGTCCTTCTGCCGATGCAGATTCTGGTAGTCCCCGATTAGATGGCACTCCACGCACTGATTCCGCTCAAACGTCCGCTCCACCAACATCGGGTAGTTCTTCGGGAAATCGGGCTTCGGCCGCGCCGGCGCCGGCGGCGGATTCGCGTGCAACTCTAACCCCTTCGCCGCCGCCAGCGTCAGGCTCTCGATGTTCAAATACGTATCCGGCGAAGCATTATCGCGCCCGCCGTAGCGCATATAGATCTGCTCGTCGGCATTCAAAATATAGAAGTAGATCGTATTGTTCCGGTCATGTTCGAACAGACCAATGTCGATCGTATCCATGCGGATAATGCGCACGGGCACGTACTGCCGCAGCAGTTTGCCCAGTGGCGAATCTTTCGGTGACAGCACAACCTGTGCGTCAAATATTCTGCCGTTCGTTCAAGGCTCGCAGCGAAACTCGAGGAAGATTGGTTTCCCCGTTGCCTTGGCGGCCTTCACCGCTTCAGCATAGTTATCAAGCCACACGATATCATCGTCCTGGCCCATGGCCATAGCGGCCAAACCGAGAATCAGCAGCAAAACCCGCATATTTATTCACATTGTAGCAACATGCCCCTACGCCTCTCCGCCTTCCCCAAGTGTTATCTCGACGCCATCGCCGGCGAAAAACCCACCATGACCGTGTTCGATTGGATCGCCATGGCCCGCGATCTCGACGCCGACGGCCTCGAAATGTACGACGGCTTCTTCACCTCCCTCGACCCCGCCTATCTCGATTCAATCGGCGAAGCCATCTCCACCGCCGGCTTCGATATGCCGATGCTCTGCTGCTCGCCGGACTTCACCAATCCCGACGCCAGCGCCCGCCGCCGGGCCGTCGACCGCGAGGCCGCCATGATCGCGGTCACGCGCCGCCTCGGCGGACCCGGCGCCGTCTGCCGCGTCCTCAGCGGCCAACGCTATCCGGGCATCGGCCGTGAGCAAGGCCTGCATTGGGTCGTCGAATGCATCGAGTCCCTCCTGCCCGTCGCCCGCGAACACGGCATCATACTCGGCCTCGAAAACCACTACAAAGACGGCTTCTGGCTGTATCCCGAATTCGCCCAGAAGAAGGACGTTTTTCTTGAACTCCTCGCCCTCATCTCCGACACCGAAAACTTCGGCGTCCAGTACGACCCGTCGAACGCACTAGTCGCGGGCGACGATCCCATCGAACTCCTCGAAATCGTCGCCCCCCGCGTCGTCTCCATGCATGCCAGCGACCGCCACCTTGTCCCTGGTGCCTCCCTCG
>JBBQRA010000364.1:0-3823 GCA_038215275.1 Bryobacterales bacterium
GCCGTCTTTGCGAAGGCGGCGGGTGACGAAGATGCGGGGGACGCGTTCATTGGTGAGTTTGATGTAGGGGTAGGTTTTGTCGTCCTTGAGGAGGACGTTGAAGCGGGGCTTGTGCTGCTTGATGAAGTTGTTTTCGAGAGCGAGGGCTTCCTTTTCGTTCTCGACGACGATGTAATCGAGGTCGGCGGCCTCCGAGATGAGGGTGCCCGTTTTGGCTTCGCTGAGTCGATCGTCAGAGAAGTAGTTGCGGACGCGGGCACGCAAATTCTTCGCTTTTCCGACGTAAATGATTTCGCCGAAAACGTTTTTGTAGAGGTAGACGCCCGGAAGGAGGGGCAACTGCGATACTTTCTCGCGGAGACTCATAGAACGCCGGGCGTTATACTTTGATTGTGGCACGGGTATTTTGGTTGACTTTGTTCGCGTCGGCTTGGCTCTGGGCGCAGGCCCCCGCTCCGCAGGAACAGGAGCCGCCGGAGGAAGATACGGCGCTGACTGGAGAGAAGGAGTACGCCTTCAATCCGCTGCAGGCGGAGAAGGAGCTGAAGATTGGCAACTTTTACGCGAAGAAGAGCAGTTGGAAGGCGGCCACGATGCGGTTTCGAGAGGCGACGCGCTGGAATCCTGGACTGGCGGAAGCGTGGCTGCGCCTGGGCGAGTGCCTCGAGCGCTCGAAGGACAAGAAGGGAGCGCGCGAGGCTTTCGCCAAGTATTTGGAAATTGAGCCGGAAGCGAAAAACGCCGTTGAAATCAAGAAGCGTATGGGCTCATCGCGCTCATCGTGGCGATCAGGCGATTCAGGCCCACGGCGGGATCTGAAAACAGATCGATGTAGTGCAACTGAGTAGTGATCTGCCGTGGCAATCGGCAGTCTTCGAGCCGGACGGGAATGACGAATGGATAATCGAGCGGCCACTCGTTGGCTCGTTCGAGCGCGTAGCGGAGTTCAGCGTGGAACCGGCTGGGCCGCCCTAGCGCCTGCTGCGAAAAACAGGGGATGAAGAAATCGGCCATGCTGATGGCGCGTTCGATCGCTTGGGGCCAGTTCTGTCCGGGAAGCAGTTTCCGCCGATCCATCCAGGGGTGGAAGCCTGCTTTTTCCAGGGCTTCAAAGAGGGCTTCGACGAGTTTGACGTCTTCGATGGCATAGGCGAGAAACACACGTTTTCCCCCGGCGGCGTGGAAGCGAATCTGGCCCTTTTCGTCGGTGCGAAAGGTGCCGACTGCTTCGATATCGATGCTCAAGCCTTCGGCCAGGCATTGCCGGAGGACTTCGACGATGTCCTCGACGCCTGTGTCGACGAGCGGATTCACTTCGACTCCTCGCGGGAAGGACGGATGATGCCCAAGCCCGGAACTTTTACTTGTTTTCCTTTACGGAGTTTGGTCACGAGACGGGTGACGAGTTGATCGAGTTGGTCGGCGGCAACAGCGGGCGGCCGACCTGTTGCCGCCTCAATGCGGGCCAGAAGTTCCGGAGTTTTCATAGCATGCCCAGGATAGGCGGCGCTAGGAGAGTAACCGGAACCCGACCGTACCCGGTTGCTGCCTAAGTGCTGGGAGATCAACCGGGTACGGGTGAGCGGGTTTATTTCAATTAGGCGTGAACGCTTCCGCGTTACTGCGGAAGTTTGGGGGCCTTGATGTACTCATGCGGGATTTCGCCGGTCAGCGACTTGAGCCAGGCGACGATCCGGGTGACCTGCTGGGGTTCGAGTTCGGTACCTAATTGGTGGCGCCCCATGAGCTGGACGGCCTCGTTGAGCGTGTTGATGTGGCCGCTGTGGAAGTAGGGGGCGGTCTTCTCGACATTGCGGAGCGAGGGGACCTTGAAGACCATGCGGTCCGCAGCGTTTTTGGTGACGGCGATGCGGCCGAGGTCATCCGTGGCGGGCCAGGGCTTTTCGGCACCTAGCTTTTGGAACATCCGTCCGCCGACATAGGGGCCGTTGTGGCAGGTGGCGCAACCGCCGTGCATGAACTCGTGGTGGCCGAACATTTCTTCCTGGGTGATGGCGGTGCGGTCGCCGGCCAGGAAACGGTCCCAGCGAGAAGGCGTGACGAGTTTGCGTTCAAACGCACCGATAGCAAGGGCCATGTTGTTGAACGTGACGGGATCGGCGGAGCCGGGGAAGGCCTTGGCGAAGGGGGTACGGTACCCCGGGATCGCCTTGAGAGTGGCGACGACGTCGGCTTCGGAGGCCATGGCCATTTCGACGGGGTTCAGAACCGGCCCTTTGGCCTGTTCTTCGACGTCGGCGGAGCGACCGTCCCAGAACTGGGCGAGGTGGCCGGCGGCGTGATAGACGGTGGGGGAGTTGCGGCCGCCGAGTTGGCCTTGGAAGCCGGTGGAGAAGCGTTTGCCGTCAACGCCATAGTTGGCGAGGTCATGGCAGGAGTTGCAGGAGACGTCCCGGCCTTTGGAGAGGCGTGGTTCGTAGAAGAGCATGCGGCCGAGGTCGATCTTGGCTTCGGTGAGGGGGTTGGTTTCCGAGGGGATGACTTCCGGGAGTTTCCCCATCATGCGACCGCCCATATGGCCCATGGGTTGGGCGTATAAGTTGGCGGCGAGGCCGAGGGCGAGGAGTACGGGCGAGAGACGAGTCATAATACAGTACCTCTTTATCCGGATTCACTTTAATCTGAAAGGTGACAGGCAGTTTGGGCGACCCGGTTCGGGGGGAGACTTTTCAAAGACCAACGTCGGGTTCGTAGGCGGCGAAGTACAACGATTCGAAGCCAAGTCAGGACCGATTGGCGTATTCGGGGGTGTGACGCGGCGTTGCTGGCGAGATTTTCGATTCGAAGCCAATTTCGGGAAGCGGATGGTCTGCCGTAGCGGCTTTGGCCTTTGTTTTTTCGATAATGGTCTCGACCGGCGCGGGGTGCGGCGGCAGGGTGCGGCGCTTTTCCTGAGCGTGGTGAAGATTTTTGAGGGCTCGTTGGTGGCTGCGTTCGATGGCGGCGACGTAGCGTTGCACGTTGCGTAAGATCGTTTCGTTGTTCTGGAGGAGGAAGGAGGCCACGTGCAGTTGGTCGGAGGCGAAGGCGACGGACTCGGCGCCGTTGCTGAGGATTTCGAATGATTCGTAGATGAGGAAGTCCTGGGTTTTGGCTTCGACGCGGCGAGCGCGATTGAGACGCCACTGGGCCTCGACGAGTTGATCGGTGAGCATACGCTCTTCGGGGGTGGCGGGTTGGTAGGCATTCAGGAATTCGGTGCGGAGGGCGTCGAAATCCTCCCGGGATTCGTCGCCGACGAGCAAGGATGAGGAGCAGAGACCGTGGGCTAACCGGTTTTTGCTGGAGGCGGCTTTGCCTTCGGCCGTGCGGGGACCGGTGGATTGCAGGGCATTGCGCCGGTTGGTGAGTTGGCGCTGGTAGGCTTTGTCTTCGGCCTGTTCGGCGGCGCGCTTGACGATGAAAGCTTCGCGATCGAGAGCGAACGGTTGTGAGGACATGTGAGGAGACTCCGTGGGGTGAAATGGAAAAGCCCGCTGGCCGGGAGAGGCGCAGCGGGCTTTTCTGATTCCACTGTACGGGGTGTGTCAAGCGATTTTGGCCTTTTGGGGGAAGCTGATGCTGCAAACAGGGGAGATATGGATTTGCAGGCGTTGTGAACGAGTTACGGAGGAGGTTGGAATTCTGGCGGCTGCCCTCTTGGCGTTGGGCCGATTACTGGCCATAGAGACTCCTATTCGGACCCTTGCAACGTCTCTTTCCTGAGATGATCGGGAGCGCGGGGGGTACGCTCAATGGCGGGCGCCTTTACGACGGCGCACGGCGGTGCTGCGGGAGGAAAGACAGAAAACGACCGGGGCTG
>JBBQRA010000365.1:0-3803 GCA_038215275.1 Bryobacterales bacterium
TTCAATCGACTCCCGATACAGCCGCCGCAGACGGGCAGGGAAGTCCGCCACCCGCATCGCTTCCCGCTCGGTAATCCTAACCGTATGCGACAAATGGTCTTCGAGAAACTCGAGCACCTTCGTCCCGCCCCACTCCCGCCCCTTGGCGGCGATGTCCTCTTCGAGCAGCGTCAGGATATCCGCTTCATCCCCCGCAAAGCTCTCCCAATCTCGCCGCAAACGCAGATGCAGCTCATTGGCTTCAATGTCGAGCAGCAGCACCCCCGCCACTTCTCTGGGCCGCCCAGGCAGAGCAACCTCAAGGAAGGTGCACTCTGCCGCTCTTGGGACCAAGGGGCTGCTGCTCATACGTCCCTTATCGCCCGCCCTCACCTACTTTTTAATATTTACATCCGGGCCGTACGGATAATAGCCGCGCCGTGCCCGAACCTTCACATTCGGCAGCGACACTTCCACCCGCAAGTTCCGGAACACGCGCCCCGCGTCCTGCGACTGCGGCGAGAAGCGAAGCAAATATTGCGTCGTCACTTCACCGGTCGTATTGGCCACCGCACGGTACATGCCCCGGGCGATCTCCGACGTATAACCCCCGGTGCCCACCTTGATCGCGTAATTCCCTTCGTCCGAAGGCGTCGACAGGTAACCGGAAATATCTTTGTACAGCCCCTGCAGCGGGTACTCCACCCGTCCGCCGGTCTCCTCGGTCAACTGCGTCAGCACTTTCTCGCCCTCGCTGTTGAAGCCGAAAGCAACTGTCGAAACCCCATAAATCGTCACCAGGTTCCGCTGCGCAATTTCGAGAACTTCATTCAGCCCCTTCTTGCTCGCGTTGTCGTGCCCATCGCCAATCACGATAATCACGCGCCGCGGTTCCAGCGGTTCGCCCTTCACCAAACTGCGCGAAGTGCAGGCCATGTAAATGGCGTCATAAAGCGCCGCCCCGCCCCCGGGCTTCAGTTTCCGCAGCTTGTCGACAATCTTCTGCGAATCGCTGGTGGTATTCACCGCCAACTCCGCCTCGTTGCCGTACGTAATCAGGTAGCCGCTGTACTTCGGATCGTCCGGTAGCAGCGCCAGCGCCAGCTCAATCGCCGACTCCTGATAGTTCTTCCAATGCAGCCGGCTGGTATTCGATAAATCAAGAAGGAAACCAACCACTACGGGTTGGTTTCGCTCTCGACTGAAATAAGTGACCTTCTGCTCTTTGCCTTCGTCAAAAATCTTGAAGTCTTTCTCTTCCAGATTCGAGACGAACTTCCCGTTCGGATCGGTCACCGTCACCGGGACAATTACTTCCGTCGCCGACACCGACAGCGTCGGTTCCTGCGCGAAAGCAAACACGGCCATCAGACTGAGCAGAATTAAGCGGCGCATGTCTTCAATGATATCGCTAGTTTCCAGAAGTCGGACGCCGTTTCAGTTTCGGGCGCTCATCTTCATCCGTCTTCGGCGTCTTGCCGTCCTCGTCCGGATCCACAGGTCCCGTCGTAGAACCCGGAGCCCGGCGCAAACGCGGCCGGTTCAGATCCTGCTGGTCCACCTTCTGGCGATTGCTCATCGCCAGCAGCCGGCTCTTCACATCGTTAAACTCGGAGGTCGTCACCACATACTCGGGCTTCGCTTCGAGCAATTCTTGAATGTTCTCCTGCGAGTCCTTGATCCGGTCGTCTGTCAGCGGATGCGAAGAGAAGATCTTCGCCATCGTGCCCGGTTTCTTCTTTTCAAGCGACTGCAGCTTCTCAAAGAAGTCGACGAACGAAGTCGGGTCATACCCCGCCTTGTACATATACTGCAAGCCCAGCAAATCGGCCTCGCGCTCAAAACCGCGCGAAAACTGCATAAAGCCCATCGGAATCGCCACGCTGGCCGCCTGACGGATGCCATAGCCGGCCCAGCCGCCCATGAAGATCAGCGGGATCGTCGCCAAATTCGCGATCTGACCGCGGGTCGCCTGCCGCGTACCGTGCCTCGCCGCGATGTGCGCAATCTCATGCGCCATCACCCCGGCCAACTCTGACTCGCTCTCCGCCTTCAAAATCAAACCGGAGTTCACAAAGAAGAAACCGCCGGGCAGTGCGAATGCGTTCACTTCTTCGGAATCGATCACTTTGATCGTCACCGGCACTTTCGTATCCGAATTCCGCACCAAGTTCTGGCCCACGCGGTTGACATACTCGGAGATCACCGGGTCGTCGATCAACTTCGCCTGCCGTTCAATCTCCTGGGCGTAACCCTTGCCCATGGCGATCTCTTTCTCGATCGAATAGAAATTTACGCCTTTGCCCGCATCGCGTTCGCCGATAGCCTCAACGTCTTTCTTACTGCCCTTCTTGATCTTGGACTTGCTCTCTTTCTTTTCCTTGCCAGCCTCGGGCTCGGTTTTCACGGGAGCGTCCTGCCCAAAGGCGGAACCGATCATGAACGCGGCAGCAGTCAACGAATAAATTCCAATATGTCGCATTGAGGCCCTCCTGGAACTGTGAAAGTAAACTGACAACAGTATACTCGTGCTGACGCATACTATTGAGGATGGGTTTCGAAATCTGGGAAGAGCATCGGAATGAGTTTCCGGTAGCTCAAAAACTGGTTTATTTGAACCACGCCGCGGTAAGTCCGCTCTGCCGCCGCGCCGCCGACGCCATGCGCTGGCTCGCTACGGACGCCGAAGAGTGGGGCTCTTTTCATTATCCCCAATGGATGGCCTGTTATGAAGGTCTCCGCTCCGCCGCCGGGCAAATGATCAACGCTGCCCCCGGCGAAATCGCCATCGTCAAAAACACCTCGGAAGGCATCGCCACCGTCGCCCTCGGCCTCGATTGGCGCCCGGGCGACAAGATCGTCGCCTTCCACGGCGAGTTCCCCGCCAACCAGTATCCCTGGCAGAAACTCGCCTCTCGCGGCGTTACCATCGAATGGCTCGAACCCGACGCCCCCCTCGACCAGATCGACGCTGCCGCCGCCGGAGCCCGGCTTCTCGCCATCAGCTACGTCCAGTTCCTCTCCGGTTACCGTGCCGACCTCGCCGCCATCGGCGAAATCTGCTACCGCCGCGGCGTCTTCTTTTTCGTCGACGCCATCCAGGGCCTCGGCGCCTTCCCCCTCGACGTCTGCGCCATGCGCATCCACGCTCTCGCCGCCGACGGCCACAAATGGCTTACTGGCCCCGAAGGCTGCGGCGTTCTCTATATCCAAAAGGACCGCCAGGACGAAATCGAGCCCATTGAGTTCGGCTGGACCAACGTCGCCTCCCACGCCGACTACGGCAAGCGCGACCTCACCCTCCGCTCCGATGCCGGCCGCTACGAACCCGGCACCCTCAACACCATCGGCTGCTACGGCCTCCGCGCGGCTTTCGAATTCTTAAACGAAGTGGGCATCCCCCGCATTGCCGAAGCCGTCCAGGCCCGCACCGGCGAAGTCGCCGCCGGAGCCGCCGCCAAGGGCTACGAACTCATGGCGCCCGCCCGCACCCCCGCCTCGAGCGCCGGCATCGTCTGCATCCGCCACCCGAAGGAAGACCCCCGCCTCACCCACGCCCGCCTCCGCGAGGCCGGCTTCCTCACCGCCCCCCGCGCCGGATGGCTCCGTGTTGCCCCGCACTTCTACATCTCCCCGGCCGACATCGCCCGCCTCGTCGAACTCCTCTAACCCCGCTGCGCCCAAGCGCTCCCCAGCGCAGTCCGCGCGCGGCAACAACGTCCCCCGCCCCCAAATGCACCGAGCGCCTCCCCGTGCTGCAACCACCTCCACGCCAGTTTCAGCGCAAAGGCCGGCACATGTCGAAGCCCCGCGTCTGCCACCAA
>JBBQRA010000366.1:0-3745 GCA_038215275.1 Bryobacterales bacterium
CAGAGAAGCCCGGTAGAGAATGCTCCGGTCCGCGTACCGGATATGGTGCAGCGTCAACCCCTCGCGCGCATTGAAGCCGATGACGAATTTCCACTTCTGCCACTCCATCTGGTGCCCGGTCAGCCGGAAACTGGGCCCCTCGGGTTGTGTGATCGAAAGTGGCTTAATATCGGTTCGCAGAGGACCAACCCGGGCCGCCGCGTAGTTCCCCGCTTGGGGCGGAAGAGGCCAGACCCCATGCTCCTCGACGCGCAGCACTCGCATCTCGTTGAGGTCGACGACGGGCCGGATGCCTTCGATCGGACGGGCGTAGCCGTTGTCGGAGGCATCGCTCCGCAGAAAGCACAGAGGCCGCGCGAGTCGACGCGTCCGATCTTCGTCGGAGCCGTAGTTCCCCGCGCTCCAGATATCAACCATGACGAGTGAGGGATCGACGGTCCCGTAGTGTCGTTCGAGTGCGGCGCGAAACTCTGGGGAGGCGATGACGGAGGCTTCGCACTCCACCTGCTCATCGGTGGACATCGTTGGCTGCGCCCCTTCGGGAGCGTAGCGAACCCCGCCGGCCGTCCCTGTCGTCAGATTCACGACAGCATGAAGGCCTCGGTTTAGCCCGTTGTCATGCAGCACGGCCTCTGCCTCGCGGTCGCCCGTGCCCCCGCCATGGACGACAGCCTTATCGGGCTCTTTCAGCATAATGCTAATGATCCGGGTCGTCGCCGAGAACTCCGGCAACGTCTGAAGCAACAAAACCGCCGAATCCACTTCCGCCGCCGTCAACGGCTCCAAAGGGTGCAAACCAACCATCGGGAATCCTCACAATTGCAGATATAAATGGATCCGGACGGGGGGAGTATTCCCGAGCATACAATACTTGGCCTCTTTGGCCGCTGCTCTTCGGCCATCAGGATCTTAAGTTGAGCCGCAAACCTCTCGAACATCTCGCTCTCCCGGCTGACGAAAGTTGGGCAAGTTTGGGCGTCGGCAAGGTAGGCCAGCGGCTGGATCCTTTCCAACTGGGGCCAGAACAACTCGTCCACGCGGCCCACATTGCGACCCCGGACTGCAACTGATATCCATACAAATTCACAATCACCGCCAACTGGTCCGACTCCGGCGGGTAGTCCCAAAACAACTCTTTGAACTTCGACGAACCGATCGACCGCGGCTCATCGAGGATGTACCACTCGTCGTAGCCGGGACACCCTGCTGTTCTGGGAGACTTCGTCCAGCCGTGGATTGATTCGATAACCGGGCTGGAGGCAATTTTGCCGTCTCCGCAATCGCTCTGCCGATCACCAGTTCAGGACAAATCTCAAGCACATCGAACAACTCCGCCTCTCCAGTAAAAGTCAGCCAGTGATAGTTGCCCCGCCCCCGTTCGATGTGCGAAAGGCTCCGACTGTAGGGAGGAAACATCCATACGCCCCCCGTTATTGCCGCTTCAACTCCAGCGAGTCCAACTGAAACGCCAGCGCTCTCGGGTCGTCGTTGATCTTCAGTGCCCTCGGCGTAAACGATTTGGACGGCAGAATCTGGAGTGTTACCCCGCCCGCCGGCAGATCGCCCAGCGGCACCGAAACCGAGAATGGCCCGCCGCCCATGATCGTCACCGTCTTCCGAATCGAACCAGTGTCAATCACAAGCTGCTGTGGCAGCACCACCGAAAGGCCCGGCACGTTCCCGCGGATCACCAGTTCATGCGGCCCCGCCGTCCGGACGCCCATTGTGGAGGCGATGCCCTCGGCCAGCACCCAACCGTCTCCGCTGAGCCGCTTCAATAACACCCGATGTTCCTCACGGGATGTCATTAACTGCGTTGGATCCCCCTGCATCGAGATCGCCTCAAACAGCACGTTGAGTTCGCGAGGGTCCCCGCCTGCCTGCTGCGAAGGGACGTCGGTCTCAAACGTCAGCTTCTGAAATCCCGGCACCAGTTCGAGGTCACGCAACACCACGGCGTTCGCCGCCTCGCTCAGCAGCGTCCGGGCTAGCTCTTTTCCGTCCCGCGAAACGATCAGGTGCTTCTTTTTGCCATCCGGACCCAGGTACACCTTGGTCGACAACGTGATCTTCTGCTGACTCGGAGAAAAGGCAATCATTTCCGCCCGGTTCGACATCCACCGCATCGGCTTCCCGCTCACCTGCTCCCAGTCGAACCAGCCCGTCTCGCCAAAACTGATAAAGCTCTGTACACGCGAAAAGGTCAGCAGGTCGTTCTGGTAGAGAATCAGCTCCGGATCCTGCAGCGTAGCGCTGCGCCGGTTCATCAACAGGTAGCTATAACCAGTGTCGGGCGGCATTGGGCGGCTGGCAATCGAGCTGAAAAACGGCCCACGGAAATACAGCCCAACCTGCTCTCGAAAGAAGTAGCTCGCCCACTTGTTGAAGTGGTCCTCTGGAATAAACTGCAGCGTCCGCTGCCCCGGCTGCACAACTCCTGAGATCTTCTCGAGGTCCGAAAAGTACTCCATGAAGTGGCCTGCGCCCTTCGGATGAGCGTAGAAAGCATGCCGCGCGGTGTCGTACCCGCTGCGCAAGAAGTGTAACTCCACCATCCCAGCCAACGCTGCCCATGCCACAAACATTGCTCCCACCACCGCGGTCAGAGATGCCCCGGGAAGCCAACGTTTTGCCTGCATAATTCCCGCGCCAAAAAGAAGCGGAATTAGAAAGAAGCCGAACAGCAGGATCTTATATCCCCCATAGCTATACTTCGCCACGAAGAGAAAATAGGCCTCCAGCGCACCTAGAACCAATACCCCAGCCCAGACCACCAATCTGCCGCGGCCCGCCAAGCGCGTGATTCCCAGGAGCGCTACCAAGCCCATTGTCAGTGCCAATGCGGCGGCGGCCGTCGCTGGCGCTCCGCTCAGATCCACCGGGCCGATCAAGCCGAACGCCATCCGGAGGAACCCCACCAAAGAGACCTCCACGTCAAAGCCGGGTCGCGCCGACGACTGGAACAGCACACCGGCAACCGAGTAATAGAACGTGTATGGATTCAGCAACACCCCCACCGCCAACAGCTTCGCCCAATTCTGAACGGCGCCACCTATCCCCAACTCTTTCGTCACCAACAGACCCAGCGTATACGCGCCGGCAATCATCAACCAGATGGGCAACAACTCGGGATAGACGAGACATAATCCGGAGAACATCGCTCCACCGGTCAGCGTCGGCCAGAGGCCCGGCGCACCCAGGCGCACCAAAGCCGCCAGAAACGCGATGGCCATGGCCATACCCGCGGTCTGTGGGAGAAAGTTGTTCGCCGCGGGCCAATGCAGCAACATCAGATTGGTCGAATACAAAACATAGGCCACCCACCGCGCTGTTCCCTCCGCCAACACCGCCCGTACCAGCAGCCACATAGCGCAGAAGCAACAGTACAAACACAACGCCGTCACCGGAACGTACGCGGACACGGCCTGCACACCCGGCAAAGCCGCCACACCAGCCAACAGATACTGCGTCCCCATCCGGAGATGCAGGTACTGGTACAAGAACATTTGGCTCTTCCACGGCGTATCCTGCGCCGGTTCCGCCGAAGCAAAGTATCCATGGTCCCTCACAAAGTCGGCGATGCTCACATAGGTGAACTCATCCCCGTAGAAGGCAAAAGCCCCAGTCAGAACATAGGGCCCAAGGAATAAAAGCGTTGAGGCGATCGCTACCAGAAACGGGACTCCAAAGTACGGCGTCCCATCGCCGCGGCGCCGGAACCAATACGTCAAAAACCCGCCCATTG
>JBBQRA010000367.1:0-3721 GCA_038215275.1 Bryobacterales bacterium
AGGAGATAGATGAAGAGCAGGCCGCCGGCGATCATCAGCCAGATGGGGATGGAGCGTTCTTCGGCGCGGGGACGGCTGGGGCGCGGGGTGGCTTCGTCGGCGATGGTGACGCCTTTGGCTTGGCCGATGCGGCTGCCGAGATAGTGGGCGGCGGTGGAGAGGGCGTCGCCATAGGCGCCTTCGCGGAGGGCGGGGCGCATTTGACGGAGGACGTCTCCGGCGGCGCCATCGGGGAGGATGGGTTCGAGGCCGTAGCCGACTTCGAGGCGGGTGCGGCGATCGTTGACGACGAGGAGGAGGAGGAGGCCTTCGTCCTTGCCTTTTTTGCCGATGCCCCAGCGGCGATAGAGGCTGTTGGCCACGTCTTCGATGGGCTCGCCTTCGAGGGTGGGGAGGGTGACGAGGGAGAGTTCGGCGCCGGTTTGTTTTTCGACGGCGGCGGCGTAGCGTTCGAGGGCGAGGCGCTGAGCGCTGGGGAGGACGTTGGCGTAGTCGTTGACATAGCCCTGGGGGACTAGCTTCCCGAGATCGAGGGCCGAGGAGGTGGCGGCGAAGAGGAGGAGGACCGCGAGCCGGGAGAGGAGGTTCATTGCTGGCTCAGCAGTGGAGGTCCTTTCTTGTGAAGCGCTGGCCGTTCAGGCGGCCCATGATGGTGAGGCCCATTTTGGCGGGGTTGAGGAATTCGTTGGCGACTTCCTGGACTTCGGCGGCGGAGACGGACTCGATGCGTTCGAGGATCTCTTCGATTTCGGCGTGGCGGCCGAAGAACATCTCCTGACGGGCGAGGTTCGACATGCGGCTGGAGGTGGATTCGAGGCCGAGGACGATGGAGCCTTTGAGATTGTCTTTGGAGCGGCGGAGTTCTTCGTCGGAGACGCGTTCAATCTTCATGCGGGAGAGTTCGACGCGGATGGAATCGACGACGCGGCGGAGGGTTTCCGGGCTGGTGCCGGCGTAAACGGCGAGGCAGCCGGTATCGCGGTAGGAGGTGAGCTCACTGATGATGGAGTAGCAGAGGCCCTGTTTTTCGCGGATGTTTTGAAAGAGCCGGGAGCTCATGCCGCCGCCGAGGATGTTGTTGAGGGTATAGGCGACGAAGCGTTTGGGGTGGGGCATGGGGAAGGAGGGAGCGCCGAGGCAGAGGTGAGCCTGCTCGACGGCCTTCTTTTCTTTAAGGGAGATTTGCGGGGAGGTTTTGGCGACGGGGAGGGTGGGGAGGGCTTTGCGCTTGGGCAGTTGGCCGAGGGTGGCTTCGGTGAGTTTGACGATATCGGCGTGCTCCATGCGGCCGGCGGCGGTGACGAGGAGGTTGGGGGCGATGTAGGTGGACTTGAAGTGGGTTTTGAGGGTGTCCGGGTTGATGCTCTTGACGGTCTTGGCGGTGCCGAGGATGGAGCGGCCGATGGCGTCGCCTTTCCAGAAATTGCGGCAGAAGAGTTCGTGGGTTTGGTATTCGACGTTGTCGGCGTCCATCTTGATTTCTTCGAGGACGACGCCTTTTTCCTTTTCGAGGTCTTCGGGGCGGAGGACGGGGTTGACGACAAGGTCGGCGAGGATATCGAAGGCGAGGGGGAGGTGGTCGTCGAGGACTTTGGCGTTGTAGGAGACCATTTCGCGGCTGGTGAAGGCGTCCATGTGGCCGCCGATGGAATCGAAGGAGCGGGCGATGGCTTCGGCGGAGCGGCGTTTGGTGCCTTTGAAGACCATGTGCTCCATGAAGTGGGAGATGCCGTTGTCGGCTTCGCTTTCGCGGCGGGAGCCGGAGCGGACCCAGATCCCGAGGGCGACGGAGCGGAGGTGGGCCATGCGTTCGGTGACGATTTTTACGCCGTTGGGGAGGGTTGTCGTTTCGACTTGGGACGAGGGCATCTCCTTCTATGATGCGCTAGAAGGGGGTGGGGTTGCGTTGAGGGGGCGGCCGACGGGCTTGTGCTAGTTTGGGGGTTCGTCGCCGCGGCGGTACTGCGGGCGGATGGGGACTGGCCTATGCACGAAATTCTTCAGCGTTTGTCCGCGGATGCGATTGTGCTGGATCTGGGCAGCAATCGGGGGAGCTTTGCGCGGGAGCGGACAGCGGCGCGGGTGGTGCGTTTGGGCCGGGAGTTGCTGGGGGGAGGGGAGTTAGCGGTCTGCGCGGATGCGAGCCGATTGCCGTTTGTCTCGGGGTCAATTCAGGCTGTTGTTGCCAACCATAGTTTGGAACATTTCAAGGATTTGGCAGGGTGTTTGCCGGAAATCGGGCGGGTGATGGGTGGGCGGGGAGCGTTGTACGTGGCGGTGCCGGATGCCTCGACGCTGACCGATCGGATTTACGCTGGCTGGGGGACGGTGGAGGGCATGTGAACGCGTTCGTGGACCCCGAGGCGCTGGCGCGGCAGATTGCGGAGGTGACCAGACTGCGGCATGTGGCGACGAGGACGCTGTGCTCCTCACTGTCGTTTTTGAATCGGGAGAACGCGCCGCTTCCCTTGCCGCGGCGGATGGCTCTGGTGGGAGGCGGGTATGCGTGGACGTTGCATTTGTACATCTGGCTATCACGGCGGGCGGACCGGCTATTGGGAACGCGGTGGAGCGTCTACGGCTGGGCGTTCTACTTTGGCACTTTGGAGGAGCCGATTGATCGATCGGTGAGTCCCAACGTGTGCGTCGGGTGCGGGAGCGGAACGAGAGACCACGATCTGGTGGTCCGGCGATTTTGGCGCTGGTTTCGCTGGTACTCCTGCCCGTGTTGCGGCGCGGCGAACATGTTTTCGGACAATGGTCCGTAGGCTTACTTCGCGGGGAGTAGGCGGCGGAGGGCGTCGAGGACGCCGTTGACGAAGCCGACGCTTTCGCCGGATGAGAAGCGGCGGGCGAGTTCGAGGGCTTCGTCGATGACGACGGGAGCCGGGGTGCCGGGGTGGATCATCTCGTACGCGGCGAGGCGGAGGATGTTGCGGTCTACATTTGGCATGCGGGCGAGACTGCGGAAATTCGAACCGCCGTTGAAGAAGCAGACAGTGTGCTCTTGACAGACGAGGCGGCGGGGAGGGTGGTAGCCTCGCGGCTTGGGATGGCGAAAGCAGTGCGATACTTCTGAGTTAGTGAGACCCAATATCCGACTTTACCTTTGTCTCTTAATCGGTGGGAGTCTGGCGGCACAGACTCCCGCGCCGGTGCTGGAGTGGTCAGCGTCCCATGGTGCGGAATTTGAGTGGGCAACCGCCTAGGCGTTCGGCCCCGGCGGTCTGGCCGTGGCTGGCGGTAACTCGGGGCCGACGCGGACAGACGCCGTGGTTACTCAGTTGGGGACCAACGGATTGCCGAACGGTTGCTCGGCGAGGCTGCGTAGCTCCGGTACCGATGCGCTGCGCGCCATGGCGATTGGGAGCGACGGCAGCATATACGTGGCGGGGGACACCGACGGGCGCGACTTTCCCGTCACACCCGGTGTCCTGGGTGCGCAACCGGAGCCCATAAACGCAGGCCGGTGGGGTTTCCTCGCGAAGCTAGGCGCATGCGGTGGTGTGCGTTACTCCACCTACTTACCCGTTGCCGTCAGACCGGGGGCCCTGGCAGTTGCCCCGGACGGAACCGCCATACTTGTGGACGCGGACGGTAACATTCTCCGCGTGGATCCCGAAGGCCGGCGGGTGCTGGGGCGTCGAGTTTGGAACGGCGAATTTGGTGCGCTCGCGGTGGACCCCCAAGGCAGGCCGGTGTTGGCCGGACGGAGAGTTAA
>JBBQRA010000368.1:0-3695 GCA_038215275.1 Bryobacterales bacterium
TCTTGGCCACAATGTTTTACACAAACGGTTTCGGGCGGTCAGAGCACTAGCCGGGCCCCAAGTTAAACGCGGCGGTCTGGGTCGGCCGAGGAGATGACTCCGAAGCCGGGGCCGCCGAGGGTTGAGCCGGGGTTGCCAGCGTTCGGGTAGTTCATCAGGTTGAAGAACTCGCCGTGGAGTTGGAGTTTGCGTCGCTCGCCCATCGGGAAGTTCTTCAGCAAGTAGATGTCCAGGTTGACCTTGCCGGCCGAACGGACAACGCCGACTCCGCCAGTCCCGTTTCGAAATGCCGCGGGCTGGGCAAACGCTGCCGTATTGAAACAACGGCTCGGTGTGCGCTCGTCGCCGTCCAACGCGGGGACCCTGGCCACGTCCGCTCGGAGCGCTCCGGTCGAAAAGTTGTTGCGGGTTTCCACCTGCGTCGTCACCGTGAACGGCGCGCCGGCTTGCGTCAGCGCGTTCACTCCCAGGTTCCAATCGCCGGCGACCCAAGAGCGGGGCGCGGACTTTCTCGTCGGAGGCGTTGACGAGAGCGAAGTAGTTGGCGTCGTCAAGCCTTTCGTTGCGGAAGTATTCGAAGAGCGTGCCCTGGAGTTTGTTGGTGCCGGATTTGGTGGTGGCGATGATGACGCCGCCCGCGCTGCCGCCGTATTCGGCGGAGTAGGAGTTGGCGAGAATTTTGACTTCGGCGACGGTCTCAACGGGCGGGTCGAGGTCGACTTGGCCTATGCCGAGGCGCATGTTTTGCGCGGTGCCCCCGTCGATGAAGAAGTTGGGCTTGCCGCCGGAATCGGAGTTAGCGAAGACGGCCGCGCCGGTGAGGCCGACGATACTCATGCTGCGGCGATCAACGATGGGCATGTTTTCAATGATTTTAGACTCGACGACGTTGACGGACTCGGTGACGGCACCGATTTCGAGGGTGAGGTCGAGTTCGAGGCTCTGGCTGGTGGTGAGAGTCAAATTGGAGCGAACCAGCTTTTCGAAGCCGGGCTTTTCGACGGTGAGGGTGTAGGCACCTATGGGAAGGGCGCGGAGGGCGTAAAGGCGGGACCCGTTGGCGAGACCGCGGGCGGTGACTTGGGCGCCGATGATGATGGCACCTTGGGAGTCAGCGACCAGGCCGGAGATGTTTGCTTGGGTTATCAAACCCGTCAACTACGAATAGATGCCGGGAGCCTCATGGCCGAGGGCCGTGACGTACTCGACGTAAGTGCCGGGGTAGACGCGGGGGACGCGCTCGGTGCCGGATTCCCCGCCCAGTTCGAGGACGCGGGTGCCGAGACCACGCAGGAACGTCCGGTCGTGCGAGACGAAAATCATGGTGCCTTCGAAGTCCTTCAGCCCTTCGACGAGCATCTCCTTGGTGGCCAGGTCGAGATGGTTGGTGGGTTCGTCGAGGACGAGGAAGTTCGGGGGATTGAAGAGCATGCGAGCCATGGCGAGTCGCGACTTTTCGCCACCGGAGAGAGCGCGGATTTTCTTGTCGACATCGTCACCGGAGAACTGAAAGGCGCCGGCGAGGGAACGGAGCGAACCGATGCTGTCTTGCGGGAAGTCGCTTTGCAGTTGCTCGAAGATCGTGAGGTCCGCACTGAGCACGTCGAGCGACTGCTGGGCGAAGTAGCCCATGTTGAGGCTGGCCCCCAGGCGAACGGCACCGGAATCGGGGTCGCTGGCACCGGAGATCATTTTGAGGAGCGTAGACTTTCCGGCCCCGTTGCGGCCCATGACGGCCCAGCGTTCGCCGCGGCGGATGGTGAGGCTGAGGCCGTCATAGACGACGCGGCTGCCATAAGCCTTATGGAGATCCTCCATCACGACGACCTGATCGCCCGACCGAGGCGGAGTCCGGAAGTCGAAGCGAACGACCTGCCGTTTTTTCGGGAGTTCGATCTTGTCGATCTTGTCGAGGGCCTTGATGCGGCTCTGCACTTGGGCGGCCTTGGCGGCGTGGGTCTTGAACCGCTCGATGAAGCGCTGTTCTTTAGCGAGCATGGCCTGCTGGCGGCCGAAAGCGGCCTGCTGGTTGGTCTCGCGGATGGCCCGTTCGCGTTCGTAAAAATCGTAGTTGCCGGAGTAGGTGATGATTTCGCCCGAGTCGATTTCGGCGATCTTCGTCACCAGGCGGTTCATGAACACGCGGTCGTGCGAGGTCATCAGGAGCGAGCCCTGGTAAGCCCGGAGGAACGATTCGAGCCAGATGATCGACTCAAGATCGAGATGGTTCGTCGGTTCGTCCATCAGGAGGACGTCGGGGCGGCCGAGGAGCACTCGGGCCAGGGCGACGCGCATCTTCCAACCGCCGGAGAGCGCGCCGACATCGCCGTCGATCTGCTCATCCTGAAAGCTCAAGCCGTGCAACACTTCTCGGGCTTGAGCTTCGAGCGTATAGCCGTTCAGATGCTCGTACTCTTCTTGCACCTCGCCGAAACGTTTGAGGATCTTGTCCATCTCGTCGAAGCGGGCGGGGTCTTCGAGGCCCTGCTGGAGCGCTTCGAGTTCGTGATGCAGTTCGCCGGCGCGGCCGGAACCGGCGATGGCTTCATCGAGCACGGAGCGGCCCTTCATCTCTTCCACGTCCTGGCGGAAGTAGCCGATGGTGAGCTTCCTTGGCACGGTGACGTCGCCTTCGTCAGGGGCTTCTTCCCCCACGATCATGCGGAACAGGGTGGTCTTGCCGGCGCCGTTGGGACCGACGAGGCCGACTTTATCACCGGGGTTCAGCTGGAAATTGGCGTCGACAAAAACGAGTTGCTTGCCGTACTGCTTGTTGATATTGGAAAACGCGATCATCCGAACCTCCAAGGTAGCAGGCTTAGCGGGTCAGACGGTCGAGAATTTGCTTGGCTTGGGTGTGGCCGGGATGGAACTGGAGGAGGCGGCGGAGGGTTGCGATCGCGGCTTTTTGATCTCCGCGCTGGACTTGTGCGGCGGCCAGATTCAGGCCGGGGCCGGGGAGGCCGGGGTAGCGGGCGAAGACGCTTATCCAGCGGGCTTCGGCGGCGGCGTTCTGCCCGTTCTGCGCTTCGTAGATGGCGAGATTGGCGGCGGCGGTGGGTTCATCCGGGTTCATTCGGAGAGCTTCGCGATAGACGCGGACGGCGTCGGCGGCGCGGCCGGCCTGGTCGTAGAGTTGGCCGAGTTGGGTGAGTACGGCGGCGTCCTTGGGTTCGACGCGTTCGAGGCGGGGGATGGAGGGTTGCGCGAGGGCGAGATCGCGGGGCGGGATCGGCGCGTCCCAGAAGAGGAGTAGGGGGCGGGGCGGGGAGGCTGTGCGACGGCCGATGCGATGGTTGGTGAAGGCGACGTGAGCATTCTTGCTATCCGTCTTCGGCATGTGGCAACTGGCGCAATCGGGGCCGCGGCCGCACTTGTCCGGAGTATGGCAGCTTTGGCAGGTGTTGGTCTTTAGGCCGCCGTGCGGGTCGTGACAGGTGACGCACCAGAGTTTGGCGCCGGCGCCCTGCTTGCAGACGCTTTCGGCGAGTTGCTCGGCATGGTCGGTAGCGTTGCTTTTGGCGCCGCTGATGAAGATGGAGACGAAGTCGCCGAGGCGGTTGCCGGGCTTGTAGTCGTAGGGGTTTTTGCCTGCGCGGGTGACCTTGGCGGCCCCGGTGAGGTGGCACTGTTCGCAGACGTTGTCGCGGCGTTCCGGGGACAGTTTGGCGGGGTTGACGGAGTGGTGAGCGGCG
>JBBQRA010000369.1:0-3616 GCA_038215275.1 Bryobacterales bacterium
GCCGATGTTGTATTCAATGCGAAGCGTCGGCACCCCATACTTGTCCACGGGCGTGCCCTCCACCGTAATCCGGTTTTCCTTGCGCGGCAGCGTCTCCCCGTACGGATGCAGCGCCACCAAAGCCGGGTAGCGCCGCTTCACCGCCTTCTTGAAGTCGAGACCAAAGCCATCCAACTGCTTAGCGTACGCCGCACCCGGTTGTGCCCCGATGCCCCAGAACTGAGACCCATATCCGCGCAGATAGTCCCGCTTCTTCCCGTCCCGATGATTGAACCGCGGCATGAAGATATGTTCGCCGCCGATCCCGTCGTCGTTCAACGGCTTGGTCCCCATCAGGTCGGGAACGAACCCATACATGTGAAAGCGCACCTGCTCGCAAAGGTAGCTGCCGATGACGCCCGACGAATTTCCTATGCCGGTCGGATACTGCGCCGACTTCGAGTTGAGCAAGATCCGCGTCGAATCGACGCACGAAGCTCCCAGCACAATCCGCTTGCCCCGAATCACGCGCTCCTGTTTCGTAAACCGGTCGAAATACTGCACCCCGGTCGCCAATCCGTTATCGCCCAGCAGAATCCGCGCCACCACGGCGTTGTCGATGATTTTCAGCTTGCCGGTCTTCTCCGCCGGATCCAGCAGATAGTCGGTTGAATTGAAGAACGCCGACACATCGCAGCCCCGGCCGCACGCCCCGCAGTAGTGGCACGGGGTGTGGCCATTATGCGGCTTCGTCACCACGGCCCGCCTTTGATTCACGACGCTAATGCCCTGCCGCCGCGCCGCCGCCTGCAGGAATTTTTCACCGCATCGCAGCGCCGGAGGTGGCAGATGGTACTTCGACCCAGGTAGCGAGTCCTGGTCGTCGTCGCCGCCGCAGACGCCAATCTCCTGCTCCACTTTGTCGTAGTAAGGAGCGAGGTCCTTGTAGCGGATCGGCCACGGGATCTCCCAGCCGTCCTTGGCCGGACCTTCAAAATCCACGTCCGAATACCGCAGCGCGACGCGGCCCCAAATATTCGTTTTGCCACCGCGGCCCCACACGCGGATCAGTTCAAAATAATTTGGGTCCTTCCACGAATAGGGCTGCTCGGCGTTGTCCAGACGAATCTGGGGCGGAGCCATGCCCCGCTCCACCCGCTCGCGCCACTGCCACGGCTTCACGTGGGTCCAAAATTCTTCCCGCCGGAACCGCGTCCCCGCGTCGAGCAGGGTGACGTTCACGCCCTGCCGTGTCAGGTTCCACGCGGCCATGCCGCCAGCCGCGCCGCTGCCAATCACAATCACATCATGCACTTCGGGGGCATTTTGAACGTACATGGTTTAAGCTCCGTGCTCCGGGTGGGTGCAGCCTTTGAATTCCCGCAGGAACGTATTTGCGTTCCAACCCAGCTCCTGAGTCAACCCCTCTTTCGAACCGTAATATCCGTCGATCGTCAGGTCCTTGATCTGCTTGAAAACGCGATAGGGCTCGGTCCCTTTCGCTTTGCTCCAAGCTGTCAATAACTCCACCTGCTTGCCGGAGCCGGCCTTCGCAAAGCCTTGCTTCTTCACCCACGCCAAGTCTTTCTTCAATTGTGCGCCAAATTTCCGGTTGGTGTGCGCCAGGAAATCGACGAAGTAATGCACGTTAGCGTCTGCCGCCCCGGGAGTCTCCGATCGCGGAATAATCTGCTCCACCAACTGCGCCAGCAATGCCATCTCCTGTTTGCTAAAGAATCGCGCTACCTTGGCCGGCGCTTTTTCAATCTGCGTCAAACCATGCTGGGCATGGTCCTGAGCCTGAATCGCTGGAGCCGCAATCGCCAAGGTTGCGGAGACGCGTAAAACGGATCGACGAGTCGTCATGGGCACGCCAACAGTATAAGGCTAACCAACTGTGATAGGCTTGGCGCACTGTTGGTTTGTCTCGAAAAATGAAAAATCCCTCTCTTGCTCTCACCACGTTGTTGTTTGCTGCCACCGCCTTCGCCCAGTCCGATCGCGGCACTATTTCAGGCACCGTCGCTGATCCCGGCGGCGCTCTAATCCCCAACGCCACGGTCACCATCGTGAACCAGGCTACTGGCATTCGCCAGGAAATCTCCACCACCCAAACCGGCAATTTCTCCGCGCCCTACCTCAGCGCTGGCCTGTATGAAGTGACCGTCGAGGTCCAAGGCTTCCGCAAAACGGTGCAGCGGGCTGTTCGCGTCCAGGTCGCCCAGACCTCATCGATAGATGTCGTCCTGCAGATCGGCGCCACCACCGAATCGATCAATGTCTCCTCGGAAGCCGCCCTGCTCAATACGGACAGCGCAGCCGCCTCCACCACCATCAATCGCGAGCAGCTCAATCAACTCCCGCTGAACTTCGCCATTGGCCAAGGGGCCATTCGCAATCCCCTCAGCTTCACGCAGCTCACCCCCGGCGCGTCGATCAATGGTTGGAACAACATCAAGGTTAACGGCGCTCCCGCCGGCACCTTCAAGATCATCTTTGAGGGCCAGGACTCGACGAGCTCCCTCGACGGCCGCGTCTCCGATGAGTCGCAGGCCTCTGTCGAAGCCGTCGAAGAGTTCACGCTTCAGACGTCCAACTACTCTGCCGAATTCGGCCAGGTGGGCGGCGGGCTCTTCAACTTCACCTCCCGCTCCGGCACCAACGAGTTCCACGGTGGAGTCTACGACTACTTCGTGAACGAAGCCTTCAACGCCGGAATCCCCTTCACCAATAACGGGAGCAACGAACTGATCCGGCCCCGCACCCGCCGGAACAACTACGGCTTCACTTTCGGCGGCCCTGTCGTCATCCCGAAACTCTTTAATGGCAAGAATCAGACTTTCTTCTTCTTCAACTACGAAAAGTATCTGAACAAGGAAGGGAAATTCGATGGCTACGGCACTGTCCCGACGGATGCTTATCGCAATGGTGACTTCAGCGCGGCCCTCACCGGCAGGGTCCTTGGCACCGACGGCCTGGGCCGGCCGATCCTCGAAAACTCCATCTACGATCCGCGCACCAGCCGCACCGGCCCCGACGGCCGCATCTACCGGGACGTCTTTCCCAACAACATAATTCCCGCTTCCTTGATCGATCCTGTTTCGGCGAAGATCCAGGCCTTAATCCCAACAGCCAGCCGCGCCGGTCTCATCAACAACTTTGAGCGCCGCTACAACTTCCGCAAGATTCAGGACATCCCGAGCATCAAGATCGACCACAACTTCGCCGGCTCATCCCGCATCAGCGCCTACTACTCCGTGCAGCGCACGGACAAAGACAACGGGCAGGAAGGCTTGCCGGACCCGGTCAGCGCGCGCCGCGATCAGATCATCCGCTCGTACACAACCCGCGTGAATTTCGATACGTCGCTCCGGCCCACCTTGTTGCTTCATCTCGGCATCGGCTACCAGCGGTATATCAACCCCGATTCCTCACCTGAAGTCATCACCAGCTATGACGCGGCCGGCCTGCTGGGCCTCCGTGGCGGATTCGGCTCCGGCTTCCCGCGCATCACCGCTCTCGGCGGCGCCCAGGGCGGCCTTGGCTTCAACATCGGACCGACCAACCGGACCCTCTACTATCAGGACAAGCCGACTGCTGTAGCCTCGACGACTTGGGTGAAGGGAACGCACTCCTT
>JBBQRA010000370.1:0-3588 GCA_038215275.1 Bryobacterales bacterium
TCGACATCATGTTGCTCGGGCATTGGATTGAAATGAGGTCCGTGATGGGGGCTTCACGGGCCTTGGAGGAGTTGGCCAAACTCATGCCCTCCGACGCGCATAAGCTCATGGCCGACGGCAGCGTAAAGGACGTGCCACTAAACGAATTAGCGGTGGATGACAAAGTCCTGATCAAGCCCGGTGAGAAGATTCCCGCGGACGGTGTCATCGTGGCCGGCGAGAGCTCGGTCGATGAAGCGATGCTCACCGGGGAATCAACTCCCGTCGTCAAGACGACCGGCGGTAAGGTCATTGGCGGGGCCATCAACGGGGAAGGCTCGTTGACCGTTGAGGTCAAAGGCACTGGCAAGGATTCGTTTCTGTCGCAGGTGATTGATCTCGTCAAACAGGCCCAGGAAAGCAAGTCGAAGACTCAAGACCTCGCCAACACCGCGGCGCTTTGGCTGACGATTATTGCCTTGGGGGGTGGTGTGATCACCTTCCTTATCTGGCTGGTGGTAATAGATAGGGACTTCTCGTTCGCTATTGAGCGCACCGTCACCGTCATGGTTATCGCCTGCCCGCATGCCCTGGGACTTGCCGTGCCGCTGGTGGTGGCCGTCTCTACCGCTCTGGCCGCGAAGAACGGCCTGCTCATTCGTAATCGCGTTGCTTTCGAAGGCGCCCGAAATCTGCAGGCCATGATATTTGACAAGACCGGCACGCTGACCGAGGGTCGCTTTGGCGTGACCGAAACTCTGGTCATCTCGCCCGACGTGGATGAAGAAACCTTGCGCATGTACGCAGCCTCGGTGGACGCGAACTCCGAACATCCCCTCGCCAAGGCCATCGCCGCCTCTTCAGACAAGAAGATGCCCGTCGAAGGTTTTACAAGCATTCCGGGCAAAGGGGCCGAAGGCACGGTGGAGGGCAAAGCGGTCAAGGTGGTTAGCCCAGGCTTCCTGCGCGAACAGAACATCGAACTCACGGACAAGCGTATCGAGCCCCTCCAAGCCCAAGGCAAGACGGTCGTATTTGTTCTCATTGACGGGAAGCTAAAAGGAGCGATTGCCTTGGCCGACATCGTCCGGCCCGAAGCGAAGCAAGCCATCGATGCCCTGAAGGCGTTGAACATCCGCTGCATGATGCTCACCGGCGATAACAAAGCGACGGCCAAATGGGTCTCGGACCAAGTCGGCCTGGATGAATACTTCGCCGAAGTTCTGCCCCAGGACAAAGCGGCCAAAGTGAAAGAGGTCCAGTCCCGAGGTGTGCTTGTGGCCATGACCGGCGACGGAGTGAACGATGCGCCAGCGCTAGCGCAGGCTGACTTGGGGATCGCCATTGGAGCGGGCTCGGATGTGGCGGTCGAAACGGCCGACGTGATCCTGGTTCGAAGCAACCCCTTGGATGTCGTGGCCATCCTGAAGCTTTCCCGCGCCACGTATCGGAAGATGATTCAGAACCTCGTTTGGGCCACGGGCTACAACGTCGTCGCCATTCCGCTGGCTGCCGGAGCGCTTTATGCATGGGGCGTGTTGCTCACTCCGGCCCTGGGCGCGGTACTGATGGCCGCGAGCACGGTGATTGTGACCGTTAACGCGCGACTGCTGAAAGTGGACGGCCTTAAACCCACAAATAACCAATCTGCAGGGGAGCGAGAAACACACACATGAAAGAACACATTGCTCATTCCGGAGCTTGGGGAACTGCCCTAATACATGGTCGCGACGGCGGCGTGTTTTCTATACCGTGATCTCGCGCCGAAGACGTGGAGGGAGTAGGCGAGAATTCGCCAAACAGAATGACGTACCCGAGGATCAAGGAGATCATGACGCCCGTCTCTCCGATACCCAGCAGCGAGGGCTAGAGGCTGGCGTTGCAGTAAGTCTGATCGATGCCGAAGAATAGGGCTCCGGCACCGAGCGGCAACCCCGAAGACCCGATCCATCACCGGCTGATTGGGCGACGAAACTCGGCCGAGAAAAGAAAGATTGAACCATGACGACAAAGACGCTTTCCCCCGATCTACTCCACAGGATGGACGCCTACTGGCGCGCGGCAAACTACCTGTCCGTTGGGCAGATTTATCTTTTCGACAATCCGCTGCTGAAGCGGCCGCTGACTCTCGCGGATGTGAAACACATGCTGCTGGGGCACTGGGGCACTACGCCCGGGCAGAACTTCATCTACGTGCATCTGAACCGGGTCATCAAGAAATACGACCTCGACATGATTTACGTCTCTGGACCCGGGCACGGCGGCCCAGCCGTCGTGGGCAACACTTATCTCGAGGGCACTTACAGCGAGATCTATCCCGACATCAGCCCGGATGAGGCCGGACTGCAAAAGCTCTTTCTTCAGTTTTCGTTTCCTGGCGGAATTCCCAGCCACGCCTCGCCAGAGACACCCGGCTCAATCCATGAGGGCGGCGAGTTGGGCTATTCACTCAGCCATTCGTTCGGGGCGGTGTTCGATAATCCCAATCTCATCGTCTCCTGCGTCGTCGGCGATGGCGAGGCGGAAACCGGACCGCTGGCCACCGCATGGCATTCCAACAAGTTTTTGAATCCAGCCACCGACGGCGCCGTGCTGCCCATCCTGCATCTGAACGGCTACAAGATTGCCAACCCGACGATCCTCGCGCGCATCACCCGCGAAGAATTGGATCAGTTGCTCCGCGGCTACGGCTGGACGCCCTACTTCGTCGAGGGTCACGAGCCCGAGTTGATGCACCAGGCCATGGCCGCAACGCTCGACGCGGTGGTGGAGGAGATCAAGAAAATCCAGCAGGATGCCCGCGTCCGCGGCAACCTTACGCGTCCGCGCTGGCCGATGATCGTCCTCAATTCGCCAAAAGGCTGGACGGGGCCGAAGGTGGTGGACAGTTTACAGGTGGAAGGCACCTTCCGGTCGCACCAGGTGCCGCTGCACCCCGATGCCCATCCCGAACACCTCACGCTGTTGGAGGAGTGGATGAGAAGCTACCGGCCGGAGGAACTCTTCGACGATGCGGGCAGCTTGAAGCCGGAACTGGCCGACCTGGCGCCGACGGGCGAACGACGCATGGGCGCGAATCCCCACGCCAACGGCGGCATACTCCTGCGTGACCTGCGGATGCCCGATTTCCGCGACTATGCGGAGGACGTTCCGTCGCCGGGGATTCCTGGCATTGGCGACACCCGCGTGCTCGGACCCTTTTTGCGCGATGTGGCGAAACTAAACAGCGAACAACGCAATTTCCGGGTCTTCGGTCCCGACGAGACGATTTCGAACGGCCTTGAGGCCCTCTTTGAAACGACCGACCGCCAATGGGACGCCGCTACCTTGCCGAACGACCAATATCTCGCGCCCGCCGGACGCGTGCTGGACTCGATGCTTAGCGAACACCAATGCGAAGGCTGGCTCGAAGGCTACCTCCTTACCGGGCGGCATGGGCTCTTCAACTGCTACGAGGCGTTCATCCATATCATCGATTCGATGTACAACCAGCACGCCAAGTGGTTGGAGGTGACGTCGCACCTGCCGTGGCGGCGAAAGATCGCCTCGCTGAACTACCTGCTGGCCTCGCATGTCTGGCGGCAGGATCACAACGGCTTCACGCACCAG
>JBBQRA010000371.1:0-3572 GCA_038215275.1 Bryobacterales bacterium
GCTCTTGCCCCACTTCCTGGCCAAGCGGCGCGAAATCCGCCGCATCGCCCGGCTCCGCGGACGCGAGTTAGCCGAACTGCTGCGCCGCGAAGCCCCCCAACCGGCGGCGATGTACGGACAATGATCGACCCGCGCCACATCAAGTGTCCTTCCTGCGGGCACGAAGAGTACAAGTCACTCTTTCACGGCACCGATCGTCTCTATGGCACCACCGACCACAGTTTCACCGTGGTCGAGTGCGCCCATTGCCGGCTGCTCCGCCTCTTCCCCCAGCCGGAGCCGTCCGAACTGGGCCAGTATTATCCTGCTAACTATTGGTTCAACCCTGCCAGCTCCGCCGCCTCCCCTTTGGAAGAACGCTACCGCCGCTTTGTCCTCGGTGACCATGTCCGCTTCGTCGAAGGCGCCATTGAAGCCGTCGGCGAACGCGGTCCCGTTCTTGATGTCGGCTGTGGCGGAGGCCTCTTCCTCCGTTTGCTCCGCGAACGGGGCCATCGGGTATTTGGCCTTGATTTCTCGCACGACGCGGCGAGCGTGGCCTGGCGGCAGAACCGTGTACCGGCGCTCTGCGGCACGCTCACCCGCGCCCCCCTCCCGCAGCGCACTTTCTCTACCATTACGATGTTCCACGTCCTCGAACATCTTTACGACCCCATCGGCTATTGCGACGCGGCGCGCGAACTACTCCGGGACGACGGGCGCTTGGTCATCCAGGTTCCCAATGCCGCATGCTGGCAGTTTCTCCTGTTCGGCGAACATTGGAACGGCATCGACATACCGCGCCACCTCGTCAACTTTAAAGAGAACGACCTGGTCCGCCTCCTCGACGTCTGCGGCTTCGAAGTCGTCCGTCGCAAGCACTTTTCCCTTCGCGACAATCCGGCCGGCCTCGCCACCACGCTCGCTGTCGGCCTCGACCCCATGGCCCGCCGGATTCGAACCCAGCAGGAATCGCCGCGGATGCGGCTCGTCAAGGACGCCGTCTATTTCGGCCTGATGCTCGCGTGCGTCCTGCCCACGGCCGTCGAAGCCGCCTGCCGTGCCGGCTCAACCATCATGGTGGAAGCCCGCAAGAAATGAAGGCGTACGTCCTGCACTTTGAAGCGTCCATAGCCAGCGCGGTAGACGGCTTTGCCGCGGCGCTCAAGCCAGATAGCCGCGTCCTCGACGCTGGCGCAGGCGAAGGGCAATACGCCGGCCGCTTCACCGCCCATCGCTACATTGGCGTCGACCTCGGCGTCGGCGACGCCCAATGGGACTATGGCCGCCTTCACGCCGTCGCCGACTTGCGCGCTCTTCCCTTCCCGGACGGCCAGTTCGCCGGAGCCCTGAATATCGTCACACTTGAACACGTCACGGACCCGCAGGCCGTCGTCACAGAACTTGCCCGCGTCCTCGCCCCGGGAGGTCGCCTGCTCCTCATCGTCCCCCACGAATGGGAGGTCCATCAGCACCCCCACGACTACTTCCGCTACACCCGGTTCGGCTGCCGTCTGCTCCTCGAACGCGCCGGCTTAACCGTCGAATCTGTCCGGCCCGTCGGCGGCTACTTCCGGCTCCTTAGCCGCCGCCTGCTCTCTGGCTACAAGTTCTTCCCCGCGCCCTTCAGTTGGCTCTGGCTTCTCGCCGTCGCTGCTCCCGCTCTGCTGCTCCCCCTGCTCGACGGCCTGGACCGCCAAGCCGACTATACCCTCGGCTACATCTGCCACGCGCACAAAGACCCGAAATCGGGTTACGCTGTTGGCTATGCCGAAACGACGTGACCTCATCGCCCTCGCCGCTCCTTTCGCCTTGTTCGCAGCCAAGCCAGGCGGCCTGCCCAACGTAACACTCAACGCCAAGGACGTCAAAGTGCAGAAGAACCCCTTCGGCGAACTGCGCATTTACTTCGACGGCCCCACCGATCAACTGCGCGCCATGACCGCTGGCAGCCTGCTCCTCAACGCCGGTGCCACGCCACATCCTCCGCACACCCATCCGGAAGAAGAGTTCATGGTCATCACCGAAGGCACCGGAGAAATGTTCTGCGACGGCAAGACCGTCTCGATCAGCCCGGGTTCCATGATGTACTGCGCAGCCAACGTCTCCCACGGCATCCTTAACACCGGCAAAAAGCCGTTGCTGTTCTATTTCTACAAGTGGAAAGCTTAATGGGCATTTAACCTTTTTTTGCACGAAAGCTATTGTTCGCAGCCGTTGGACCCACTACAGTAAGGTCGATGGAACTGACGGACGCAGAGTTGATGTGGCGGTTTCAGAGTGGCGAGATGGCCGCCTACGAAGATCTCGTGGGGCGCTACACGCTCCGCCTCCATCGGTTTCTGCAACGCCTCGTCCTGAACACGGCCGTCGCCGAGGAGCTGACCCAGGACACGTTTCTCCGGGTCTTTCTCGCCAGAGATCGCTACCAGGCCACGGCCACCTTCTCCACCTGGATCTACCGAATCGCCACCAATCTGGCGCTGAACTGGATCCGGGACTCCCGCCACGCCCGTCAGACAGCCAGTCTTGAAACTCTCACGATCTCGGGCATCCGCCTGCAAATCCCCGCTATCGCCCGGACGGCCGAGCAAGACCTGCTCGACCAAGCCGAGCGCGACCGTATCCGCGCCGCCATCGCGGCGCTCCCGGAGCGCCAGAGGATCGCTGTGATTCTACACAAGTACGAAGGACTGGATTATGAGGCCATCGCGCGGACACTCGGTTGCTCCGTGCCCGCGCTGAAGAGCCTGCTATGCCGCGCTTACGCCGTGCTCCGCGAGCGCCTTGCGCCCGCCGAGGCGCCTCAAAACTCGTTGCCCTTGTACATCGAAGCCACGTACTGTTCGTAACCGTTATAGAGCATAGTCGGCTTCCGCTGCATCGTCGGGATCAACTGTTCCACGGCCTGCGACCACCGCGGATGCGCCTTCTTCGGGTCGATGTTCGAGTAGAAGCCATACTCCTGCGCGTTCAGCTTATTCCAGAAAGTGGGCGGTTCGCTCGAAGTGAACTCAATCTTCACAATCGACTTAATGGACTTGTAGCCGTATTTCCACGGCACTACCAGACGCACCGGAGCCCCATTTTGCTTCGGTAGCGGTTTGCCGTACATGCCCGTTGTGAGCAGCGTCAACTCGTTCATCGCCTCGTCCATCCGCAGGCCTTCAAAATAGGGCCAAGGGTAGGGGGCTTGCTTCATGCCCGGCATCTGGCTCGGGCGGTTGGCCGTCACGAAACGGAGGTACTTGGCGGCCGGCTTTGGCTCAACCAGCTTGATCAGTTCGCTCAACGGAAACCCGGACCACGGCACCGCCATCGCCCAACGTTCCACGCACCGGAACCGGTACAGGCGCTCTTCCACCTGGAATTTCTTCAACAGGTCGTCCAGGTCCAGGGTCTGCGGCTTATTCACCTGACCCGAGATCTCAATCTTCCAGGGCGAGATGACAAATTCGCTCGTCAAGGCCGCCAAGCCCTCTTTAGCCGTCGGATTGAACTCGTAATAGTTGTTGTATCCCGTGGCGGCCCACTCTTCGGTGATGGGCCGGTCGAGGGTATATTTCTCGTTGCGCTTCGGCGCGGCGCCAGCC
>JBBQRA010000372.1:0-3571 GCA_038215275.1 Bryobacterales bacterium
TTGGCAGGCTCTGCGATCCGTCGAGCGAACTCCACCTCGCCGAGCACTCCTTCGTCGCTGGCGCGTTGAGCGAGTTGCTTGGCGTCCCCGTCAACAAGGTCAACGATGACCGGCTGTACCGGGCGCTCGATAAGCTTTTGCCGCACAAGAAAGCCCTCGAGAAGCATCTGAAAGAAAAGCTCGATCTGCTCCAGTACGACGTCACGAGCACTTACTTTTGTTTGAACGAGAGCTATTAAAGCCGGACTGAAAGCACGTGCGCCAGAGTTTGGAGGTTCAGTTGTGCCCTTAGGCGGATGGCGGTTGAAGCGTTCATCCTCTGCCGCAGCGCGCAGCGGGTGGAGACGGAGTGCGCGATGCACGACCGGTTTGAGAAACGCATTGAGGACGGTTAGACGAAGATTGCCGAGATGGCGAAAAGGCGCAGGCAAACGGTGGGGGAAGTGGAGCGGCGCGTGGGGCAACAGCTGGGGCGCAACACGCGGGCGGCTGGATTGTTTGAGGCGGGTGTGGCGGACCGGGGTGACGGTTATGTGGCTTTGACGTGGACCAAGCGGGACGCTTGGCGGCAATGGTCGCGGCTGAGTGAGGGCTGCTCTCTGCTCCGCAGCAATGTTACGGACTGGAAGCGCGAGCACGTGCAGGCGCATATTCTGGTCTGCTTTCTGTCGTATGTGCTGTGGAAGACTTTGGGGCAGTTTTGTGTGCGGGGCGGTTTGGGTGATGAGCCGCGCAAGGTGTTTGACGAGATTGCGGGGATCGCTGTTGTAGATGTGGTGATGCCGACGCGTAAGGGTGCGATGATCCGGAATCGGTGCGTCGCCAGGCCGTCGCCGCATCAGGAGATTCTGCTGCAAAGGCTCAGATTGCGGCTGCCTGCTTCCGTTGCGAAAGCCGCTCTGTATTGAAGACTTTCGAGTAACGGTGTTGCAAATAAAGATGCTTATCGCTGCAACTGCGGAAATAGGGCTAGTGTGGACGTCGCCGCAACGGCGGCATCCTGGTACAGCCAGATGGCAGCTAACACCGCGGGGCAAACGCGGAGCAGCCATATACCTATAGCCAAAGGATTACGCATCGATCAGTTCGCTTCAACATTGGGGATAACCTAATGTATTTCCCAGAAGCCGACCTACCTATGGAACCTGGGTACTCAGGGTTCTAGGCTCTTCCCGGTACCATTTCCGATCCCGAACGTCATCCCGGCAAACGTCACCACGCTCCGCGGATCAATCTGCCAATGTTCGTAGGTCAATAGTTCCCCGCGCATCCCCGGATGTGCCGCCAGATACGTGTAGAACGGCGCCGTCCCGCACCAGTTCAAATCGTCGTTCTGTTCACGCACCTGCGCCCAAAACGCCGCCTGGTCACCCGCCGCCAGTGAGGCAATCCGCCCCCGGTCCCGCTCTTCAATCTCAACCATCGAGTCCGTATACGCGCGGCGTGCCTCCCGGTCGCCGTAGCGCGGCCCCTTATGCGCCATATCGACCCCCAGTACCCACCGTAGCCGGTTCCCTTCTTTGGCCGACCATTCGCCCAGCTCCTGGAGAAACGGATGGCCCGGCGACGTCAGCGGCCCGCACAGAATCGGCACAATATCGATATCCGGCCCGTACAGATATTGAAGAAACACCACCTGGAATTCGATCGAGTGCTCCACGGCAAAACACGGATCTTCCATCATCGCCAGCGCCGCCAGTTTCTGCGGAACCCGCGTCCGGCTCTCCCCCACCGGCGTCGCAAAGCGCTTCCGCGTCATGCCGAACCGGTCCCGCGCCCCTTGGTGCGAGGTCCCCAGCACGACGAAGGTCTTTTCCGCGGCCTCTGCCTTCGTCAGGCTCGCCGCCAAGGCCGCATAGGCGCTCACGTATGATCCGCGCGCCGGTTCCGGGCTCGCGTGCGGCGAAGCGATCGCGTGCAGCGGCCGGGCGTGGCCCGGCTCGGCAAACCAGGTATCGAAAAGTCGCCGCAAGGCAATCCCTTCCGTCGGATAGTTCCCCGGCCCTCCGTGCCGAGCCGGCAATGTCTCGGCTTTCGCGAAGGCTTCAAACATCCGCGCGAAGTTGTCGTCCTCCAGGAATCCCGCCTGGCTCAGCGCCTCGGCCAACTCTGGTGGCAGGGGATCCTCCGCCAGCGCCGGAACCAGTCCCGGCGGGACCAGAAGCATCGCCCGGGCGATGCCCGTGGGATCATGCAGCACCAACCCCGGCTGTTGCGGATCGTTCGACGGGAAACCATCGATCTCCGGGCGTATACCCATGCGTTTATGATAAGGGCATGGCCAAACTTAACGACACTGAACTCGAGGCCGCGCTCGAATCCCTTCCCGGCTGGACGCTCGTGAACGGAAAAATGCATCGCGAATACGCTTTTGCGGACTTCGTTCACGCGTTTGGATTTATGGCGACTTCCGCCATTGCGATTGAAGCCATGGAACACCACCCGGAGTGGTTCAACGTCTGGAACAAGGTCACCGTCGACCTCACCACGCACGACCTGGGAGGGATCACTTCGAAAGACATTCTCCTGGCAAACAAGCTCGAAGCGATCGCGAAAAAGCTGCTCGGATAAGGGTTGGATGAAAAAACTTGGGTTCGTTTTGTTGTCTTGCACTGGACTTGTCGCCGCGCAGGAGTTGGCGGATGTCCGTCGCGTGATTGATGAGGCGGTCACCGCCGGCCAACTGCCCGGCGCCGTCTGCTTGGTGAGCCACCAGGGCCGCATCGTCCATCAGAGCGTCCACGGCTTACGGGCCCTCGTCCCGGCCGTCGAAGCCATGACGGCCGACACCATCTTCGATGTCGCCTCGCTCACCAAGGTCGTCGCCACCACGGCCTCGATCATGAAACTGGTTGAGCAAGGACGCATCCGCCTTAACGACAAGGTCACCACGTACCTGCCCGGTTACCAGGGCGGTCAGAGCGACATCACCATCCGCCTGCTCCTCACCCACTTCTCCGGCCTCCGGCCTGACCTGGATCTCAAGCCCGAATGGTTCGGCTATGAACTCGGCATCAAGAAGGCGCTCGCCGACAAACCAGTCAACGCCCCCGGCGAACGCTTCGTGTACAGCGATATCAACTTCATCCTCCTCGGCGAAATCGTCCGCCAGGTCAGCGGCCGTCCGCTCGACCAGTATGCGCGGGAAGAGATATTCAAGCCCCTCGGCATGAAGGACACCGGCTTCCGCCCGTCCCCCGATCTCCATCCCCGCATCGCCCCCACCGAGCAGTATCCTGGCATGACCGCTCCCCTCCGCGGCATCGTCCACGATGAAACCACCCGCTTCATGGGCGGCGTCGCCGGCCACGCCGGCCTTTTTACTACCGCCGACGACCTTGCCCATTTCGCGCAAGCCATCCTCAACGGCGGCGAACTCAACGGCGCCCGCATCTGGAGCCCTCTCACCGTCCGCAAGTTCATGGAGCCCCAGACGCCGTCTGACCAGCCCATTCTTCGCGGCCTCGGCTTCGATCTCGATTCTCCCTTTTCCGCCAACCGCGGAGAGCTTTATCCCATCGGCTCAGTCGGCCACACAGGCTTCACCGGAACCTCTCTTTGGATCGACCCC
>JBBQRA010000373.1:0-3530 GCA_038215275.1 Bryobacterales bacterium
GGCACTCTTGGCCGGAAGATCCGCTGGCGGCGTAATGGGACGAATCCATAGGTGGCTTCTGCCGCTAAGTAGGTCGACCTTGGTCGGGAGGCGGGTCCATCCCGTCAAGTCGGCGCTGGGGGGCACCTCGTGGGTGACGACGAAGCGCGCTCCGGCGCTGGCGAAACCTTGGAAGGTGCGTTCCCGTGCAGAGGGGGATCCGTGCCAGAAGTGGATCAGATTGGCGCGGTTAAAGTTGATGTAGCGGTGAAGTCCCGGATCCCGGTCGTAGATGATCGGGACATCGCCAATGATGCGGAGCCCCGCTTGCCGCGCCCACTCCGGCTGCAGCGTCAATCCGACGAGGGCCACCGGAGTTCCGGGAGTTGCGCCTGCGGCATACAGTTCCGCCGCGACCTCCGCGAATGGATTTGGGGTGTTTCCTTCGAGGAGCAGGCTTTTGGCGGAAACGCCGAGCTCCGCCAATAAAGTGAAGAAGAGGGCCGCCGCCGCGGCCAACGGGAACAGCCGGGCGGCGGCAGGCCCGCAGCGGAGGTAGGCCGCGTGGAGCGGGAGAGTTCCCAGAAAAAAGTATTGCGGAGCCACGTAGCGGTTTTCGAAGAAGCCGGCGACGTACATGCCGACGGTCGCCAGAGCAGGCAGGCTCAGCATCCAGCGGCTCTGCAGTTCAGCGCGGAATCCGGACCAATCTTTCATCCGGGCGCCCAGCGCCAGGATGGCCAATAGGCCTGGCGTCGAGAACCAGTACCACACGGCAGGGGCGCCGTTCTCCTGCAGCGCGCGGAGTTGATTCGCCGAGGAGAACGGGGTCTTTTCAAGCAAGCCCCGCAAACCAATACGAGGGCTCGTACCAGGGCGGATAGATTGTTTAGAACGGCTCAGGATAGACGAAGGTGTCCGGCGACGAAAAGATCTGGCGAGTGGAGTTGGCGCCGCCCTGCCTATGGATCCAGCGGATGACGCCGTTGACCTCCCAGGCATAGTTGATCGGGCCGGAATCGCCGATCGTCCAACGACCGGTATGTTGGCGAAGGGCGAACCACCAAGGGTGCAGCAGACTACGAGAACGGCGCCGGCCAGAAAGGCCCGGCGGCGATCGACGAAAAACCAGCAGGAGAGCATGGCCAGGTAGCCCGCGGCGAGTGCAAGTCTGAGCAGAGCGGGCCGGCCCTGGAGCACGAACAGGCAGGCAGCCAGATAGAGACAGGTGGTGAGTAGATCAGGCTGGACCAGACTGATGTTAGCCGAGCTGAAAACCATCCACCACGTGGTCATCCAACGGGTGATCATCCAGCCCCGATCCTCAGCCGTTGCGGGAGACAGCCTCCGTCAGATATTGTCGGCCAGCAGGACGGCGCCGACGGCATATGCAGCCTGTAGATCGTGGACGGCGTTCGCGGACCAAGCCAGGGGAACGAAGCGGACGATGGGGAGGAGCAGCCAGGAAAAGAGTGGACTCCAGTAGGCATTGACGTCGAGCGTGCGCGTGACCTCGTGAAAGCGGTGATGCCAGAACTGCAAGAAGGCGATCAGCAGCGTACATGCGAAAAGGATCCGTCGAGTCGTCATCCGTACTCTCCGTTTATCGGCCGTCTTCGCGAACGGGTTTATGGCAAAATCAGGATCAACAATGATTACGCGAAGAGAACTCATGCTCAGTCTGGCCGCACCGTTAAAGCTGCCTCGGAAGCTGCGCTTGGCCGTGATTGGTACCGTGGGGCATATCGGCGACGTGTTGACGCCCCTGCCGAAGTTACCCGATGTAGAACTGGTGGCCGTGGCGGAGTCGGATCCGGACGGGTTGAAGATTGTCGCGGGCCGCCCGGTCTTGCGCAATGCTAAACAGTACACCGACTACCGGAAGATGCTGGACGAAGTGAAGCCGGACGTGGTGGCGATCTGCAACGACAACGGGGCGCGGGCCGGTGCGGTGCTGGCGTGCGCGGAGCGGAAGCTGCCTATGATTGCGGAGAAGCCGCTGGCAATTGACCGCAAAGAGTACGAGAAAGTGAAGAAGGCGATTGAGCGCTCCGGACAGCCCGTGCAACTGATTCTGCCGATGCGGCATGAACCGCACTACCAAAAGCTGCGCGAGATCGTAACCAGCGGCATGATCGGTGAGGTGGGGCAGATCAGCAGCCAGAAGAGCTACAAGGCTGGGAATCGCGCGCAGTGGTACCGGAATCAGGCGACATACGGTTCAACGATCCTCTGGATCGGCATCCATATGTTCGATCTAATGCGCCATTGCTCGGGCCGCGAGTTTACTGAGGCCTTCTCCTACCAGTCCCAAGTGGGCGCCGGCGTTGGACTGGGGCAAATGGAGAACACGACCACCACGATTCTGAAGCTGGATAACGGCGGATCGGCGTCCTTGCACATGGACTATTACCGGCCCGACGAGGCGCCGACCCACGGAGACGACCGGGTAAGGCTTGCCGGTTCGAAAGGAATTGTTGAGTACATGGCCGCCACTGGGGTGACACTCATGGAACGCGGAAAGAAGCCGGTTGTTGTGACACAGTTGCCGGAGGCCGGGCAAATCTTTGTCGACTTCCTAGGTTGGGCGTTCGCCGGTCAGAAGTGTTCTATGCCGCTCACTGATATCTGGGCCGTCAACGAGACAACCTTGGCGGCGCATGAATCCGTGGCGGCGCGCCGCCCTGTCCGGATTTAAGGCTTACGCCGACGGTAAAGACTCAGGCCCGTCATGGCGCCGCCTACAAGCAGGAACGTCGCCGGTTCCGGGACTCCCGGGGTAGCCGTTGGTTGAAATGCTCCGATGAGGGTTTGCGCTGGGGTGCTGCCGTTAAAGTTGATATAAATAGAAGCCGCCGTGGACGATTGGCCCAAGCTTGCGGAGAGGTAGCTCGTCCAGGCGTTGGCGACGGTGTTTGAGGTGTTTGACGAACGCCGGATCGAGCCGGCATTGATCCCGTCCCCGCCATCATGGATGATGTCCCAGATGGCGAGTTGCAACGCCTGGCCTTGGGCTATCGAGCTAACTCCAGCCAGATAGTTCACATAAAGGTACGCCGTCCGCAATTCCTTGTTCGAAGCGGGCGCTCTCGGCTCTGAGGAGTAAGTAGTAAGGCTGATCGAAGTGAAGAGATCGACGCAAAACATCTGTTGAGTGGGACCACCGTTGTAAGCCGCAAGGATGACGCCCGCGAAATCGGTCTCTTCTGTGCCGTTTACGAGGAATCTCGCGTTGCCCCCCCGCGCCAAATCCACTCCGGTCAGCGTTATCGTTCCTGCTGTCCCGCTCAAGATAGGAAGCAGGAAAAGCATCGCAAGTTTCATACCTCCATCCTGCGCTGGGTGACGGAAAAACCCCATCAGGAGAATTCTCCGAATGGGGTAAATAGGTTACCTAGTACACCGACTACGCTTAACCTGACTTTCGCAGGTAAGCCGATTCGAGTGAGCTAAGGCTTTTTAAGTACTTGGTTAGCGGGTGCGGGCGGGTCAATGACTGCGAACCTTGGTGGGAACGCAAGTGTGATCGACAAAGCAGTTGAAAATGTTTC
>JBBQRA010000374.1:0-3479 GCA_038215275.1 Bryobacterales bacterium
CCCGGATTTCCTTGAGTGCTTCGCCGGTGAGTTCCGCCAATTCCATCCAAAGATTTATACCAGGAATCCTTGGCTTTGTCCAGCTTGTTAGACTAAACCGCTGAATCTGAATGGAAACTGTAGAAGAGCAAATTCACCCTGGCTAACCCCGCCGCACCGCTTCCTCATAAACGGCATGGGTTTCCCGCGCGGTTCGCGCCCAACTGAACTCGGCGGCCCGGCGAAGTCCGGCCTCGCGCCAGGCTGCCGCCTGCTCCGGATTCGTGACGCAGGCGGACATCCCTTCCATCCAGGCGCGGCCGTCGGTGGCTTCACCTTGCCACGCGGCGCCACCAGCCACCTCGGTGACGGCCGGGTCGCGCGAGGTCAGCACGGCCGCACCGGACTGCATCGCCTCGAGAATCGGCAGGCCGAAGCCCTCATACAAGCTCGGGTACACCACGGCTAAGGCATTCGCGTAAAGCGCCGGCAGTTCTGCTTCCGTCACTGCTCCCAACAACCGCAATCCCTCTTCCTCCCGAAAATCCGGGCCATCTTCGCGCCGTCGTCCGGCCAGCACAAGAGGGATCCGATGCCGTCGCCAGACCTCGCGCCAAGCCTCGACCAGAAAAGGTAGGTTCTTGCGCGGTTCGAGCGTGCCGACATAAAGAAAGTAAGGCGCTACCCCGGAGTCCCGCGGGCGCGGCGAAAAGCGGGCATCGGCAGCCAGCGGTACGGCCGCCACACGATCGGGCCGCAGCGCGAACCGGTCGATCGCCTCCCGCCGGATGGCCTCGCTCAAAGTCAGCACCATCGACGCCCGGCCCAGGCGCAACAGCCACGGCGTCCTCTGGCGGACGCGATCGGCCCCGACGTGCCACCCCGCATCTCGCCATGGCGAAAGATCGTGCAGCGAAAGCACGCTGGGGCAGGCCCGCAGGTAGGGAACCGAAAAGTCGGTGCCATGGAAGACGTCCACCCGGAGGCGGCGGAGAGTGAGGGGGAGGCCAATCAGCCACCATTTGGAAGAAAACGAACCCGGCGCTGGAGTCGTCCAATGCGCCGGCCACTCCGGCCGCCGGGGTACCGGTTGGTCGCTCAGGAATTGGTAACGGTCGCTCGGGAACGCCGCTTCGAGCGCCCGCCGGAGTTCGGCCAGATAGCGAGTGACGCCGCCCGTCGGGACGGTCAGCGGCGTCGCATCCAGGGCCACCTGCATTCGTTAAGGCAGGTCCTTCAAAACCGTTTCGAGCAGTCGCGGCACATAGCCGTTCAACTTTGGGATTGCGCCAGTCTTCTGCTTTGGCAACGCCGCGAGCCGCGCTTTGACGGGGAGGGCCTTTTGGTCGAGGTAGTCGAGGGCGTTCAGAGCCTGCAGCGAGACGAAAATCCCGTGCTTCTCCTGGTCGGCCAATTCCAGCAGCACCTCGAGAACACCCGGCAGCTCTCCGGGCGCGCCATAGCGTCCAATGGTCTCGGCGGCGACGATGCGGACCGCGGGGGCAGGGTCCTTCAAGAGGGGGAGGAGGGGGGCGGGGTTCTGGCGGATCAGATGCCGCATCGCGGCCCAGTATCGAACAGCGCTATCGGGATCCTTCAGCCCTGCCGCAAGCTTCGCCGGATCCGTCTCGCCGGCCATCGCTTGGATCTGAGGCAGGTTCGTGATCTTCTTGGCGGCATCATAGGGAGCGCCGCTTTCGGCCCTTTCGTGGATCTCATTCTCTGGAAGGAACCCGATATCGCGAATGCGAGTGGCGAGGTCCTCCTGCGCCTTACGGAGCTTGGCCAGGATCGGCGCCATGCGAGCCTCGCCAGCGAGGTTGTTCACTTCGTCTCGATCGGAACGAAGATCGTACAACTCCTCCGCCGGTTTGGTCTTCCAGAAGTGCTGCTGCGAAACGGTGAGCTTCCCTTCTTTGAAGAGTTTCTGCCAGACCTGGGTGGTGGGAGTCTCGAACATGTACGCGATATGCTGCGCGTAAATTCGGTGGGGCATGTACTGGCGGAGATAGACGTACCGTCCGTCGGTGACCGACCGGACCATGTCATATCGTTCGTCCATCCGCCCGCGGAAGCCATAGATATAGGCTTGCCGCGGTTCCACCGCTTTGCCCAGGAACGCGAACCCTTGATGATAGCCGGGCTTCGGAATGCCGGCGAGCGACAGGACCGTGGGCGCGAGATCGACAAAGCTGACTGGCCGGTCTGTCGTGGCGCCTGGCTTGTACTCGTCGGTCGCGAGCGCCTTCCACTTCTCCGGGAAGTGGACGATGAGCGGGACGCGAAGCCCGGAATCGTAAGGCCAGCGCTTCCCACGCGGCATGCCGCTGCCGTGGTCGGAGTAGAAGAAGACGATTGTGTTGTCGGCCAAACCGTCGGCCTTTAACTCGTCGAGAACTTTGCCGCTCAGGCCGTCCATCGTGTTGACGTTGTCGTAGTGCTGGGCCCAGTCATGGCGGACTTCTGGGGTGTCCGGGTGGTAGGCGGGAATCCGGACCTCGGCGGGGTCTTGGCGGAGTTGGTGGGGCCGGGTGCGGATCTGGCTTTCGTGGGTGATCGTAAAATTGAAGACCGAGAAGAACGGCTGGTCAGTCTTGCGCTTGCGCCAGTGGGCCTTATTGCTCGACTCGTCCCAGACGGCGCCGGTGAGGTCGATGTTGTAGTCTTCCTTGGAATTGTTGGAGGTGTAGTACCCGGCTTCCCGAAGAAGCTGGGGGAACATCTTCTGCCCTGCGCCCATGCGAGTCTGCGAGCGCATGTGCTCGGCGCCCAGCGAAGGCGGGTACATGCCCGAGATGATGGTAGTGCGGGCCGGAGCGCAGACCGGCGCGTTGGAGGAGCAGCAGGTGTAGCGCAGGCTTTCTTCGGCGAAGGCGTCCAGGCGCGGAGTTGTGGCGACGCGGTCACCGTAGCATCCCAGCGAAGGGCTCATATCCTCACAGGTGATCCATAGGATGTTTGGCCTTTCCGAGGGTTGGCCGGGTGCCGAGGAGGCCGCCGCTAAGGTGGAAAGAAAGTGCCGTCGCTGCATTTCACTCGTTTGTATCATAAGGGGAAACCCGGGGTGTGAAATGGCGGCGGGAACTTTTACACTGGTGGATTATAATCATCAAGTAGTTCCGCGCCCTAAGGAGCCCTTCGTGAGCCAAAACCCTGCCCAGCGTGATGCCCTACTGAACGAGCTCCGTCGTTTGGATGGTCAGGTCGGCGCAGCCAAGTCGATTGACGACCTGAAGCCTATTTTTTATCGCCTCGAAGAGATGGGCCAGGCCTATCCGGCCGATGGGACTATGCAGACTGCGATCAGCGATGTGCGCACCAAGATGGTCGCGTTCGGGCAGCGGCTGATGGAATTGCAGAGTACAGCTGAGCGTGAGGCCGCGGCGAAGCTGCCGGGTGGAGCGTTCGGCCCTCCGGTACAGCAACCGACACAGGTATTTCAAAGCGGTACAGTGGCTACGAAGCCGCCATCGTATGCCCCCGCTCCTACTTCTCCTTCT
>JBBQRA010000375.1:0-3472 GCA_038215275.1 Bryobacterales bacterium
TGGAGCAAAAACGCTTCTGTTCTGGACTTCATCGAATGAACGACGAGGTCGAAGATGCCGACGAGTAGCTCCTGCTTTGACTTAAAGTGATGGGTTAGACCTCCCTTGCTAACTTGAGCTTCAGAAGCGACTTTATCGAGAGTGAGGGCGCGGGCACCGTCGCGCTCGAGCACCGCGAGAGCGGCGCTGAGGATTTTGGAGCGGGAGAGTTCAGATTTAACAGTCATAAAACCGACCAGTCAGTCTCTTTTGTAAGAGTAAAACCGACCGGTCGGTCTGTCAAGCGATTTTTTCGCTTAACTATTTGTCGAATCGATCAGGTACTGAGTGGTGATTTCACCGTGCGATGCGTCGGAGATCACCTGACCTTGCCGGAAGACGAGGATCTGCGGCGATTCATGTCGAATGCCGGTAAACTGAGCAACTTGATTGGATAGGCCCCTTTCTTTCTGTACGATTACGGTATAAAAGGGAACTTCCGGATGAGCTTGGGTAAAGTGCTGTACCTGCCGATGGGCCGCCCAACTCACAGGACAAGTTTGGCTGTGTTTGAAGACGACAGCCAGATCTTGCTGGACGAAGGCTGCCAGATCAAGCCCTTTTTCTTCGTCCACATCCGTCGACTGATTAAACCATTTAATAATATCCACGGCAATTGGATTCAGGTGAGACCGTTCACGATTCAACCCGAGCTCTGGCGGATCCGTCCGGCGAGAGCCCCGGCGAACAGTTATATTCTTCGGGGTGGCCACGATTTCCTTGCACGGGACGAACAGCGGGGGTGCGCAAAGCGGAAGATCGCCAACATCGCAAGGTAGAGCCCCTCTCGATTTGCCCCGATGGTCAGGCAACCATTAGTGCGACCCACCGCATCTGCCCGGTTTGCAGGCGCCAGAGTTGGGGCGCGCAGGCAACGACAAGGTGGAGTTCGAAGTGCTTTCCCTGCAGAGCGTCGATATCCGCGTCGATACAGGATTCGGATCCTTCGGAGACCAAGGTTCCCGGGTCTGGGGCGGGCGGCGCACGGCAACGGCGAACAACGGATTTGGGCCCAGCGCACCGGGCCCAATCCTGAATCCATCGCTTAGAATTCGAACCGGCCCACGAGTTGCACGAAGCGCGCCGACTTGGCCGACGTGATCAAACCGAAGCTTGGCGAATTGAAAAACGCCTGTCCGGCCGGGTTCACCTGCACACTCAAAGCCGTGTTCGGGCCATCGAAGTTAGTGTAGTTCAGGAAGTTGAACGCTTCGCCCCGCAGTTCGAATCGCATCCGTTCCTTGATCGAGAAGATCCTGGAGACGGCCAGATCGATGTTGAACTCACCGATCTGGCGAAGGGTATTCCGGCCGAGGTTGCCGAGGGCGGCCGGCAAAACCAGCGTCCGGTTGGCGCCCGTGCCGGCAAACAGCGGACCGGCCGGCAGGAACGGGAAGTTCGCCGAGGCCGGTGCCTGCAGGTAGCGGATGGCCTGCCCTTCAGGGGTCATCTCCGGGGCCTTGCCCTGTCCATCGGTTCCGTTCACGAAGGGACGCTGCTGGCCGATACCGGGCCACAGGTTGTTCTGCGTAATCGTATCCGGCAGACCGCTGCGGGCAATCACAATCGGGCTGACGGTGAAGCCACGCAGCCAAAGCGGACCGGCCGTCTTGTACTGCACGGAGGCGGCGAAGACGTGCGGCCGGTCGAAGTTCGAACGGGCGCGATCCAGGTTGCGGAAGAAGCTCGGGAACTGGCCGCCGTCGACGTCGTTCGGCTGCGAGAAACTGAACAGGCCCGTGCCGTCGTCGATCGACTTCGAGAACGTGTAAGTTGCGTTCCAGCCGAAGGAGCGGGAGAACTGCTTGGCGGCCTTCAACTGCAGCGAGTGATAGCTGGAGGTGCCGGCGTGGACAAACGAGTTCAGGTTACCGACGAGCGGTAGGCGGCGAGCCTGCTGGTTCGCTGCGGCTGTGCCGATGCGCGCCAGCTCTTCGCCGCGCTCATACGGGATGGGGTTGAAGGCCAGGCTCAGCGGCAGGTTATTGCCGCGGCTGCCGACGTAGCTGATGTCCGCCACGGTCCCGCGCACTACTTCGCGCTGGATGCCGAAGTTCCACTGATAGCTGCGGGGCAGCGGGTTGATTTCGCCAAACTGCGCGCCGGAATTCAGCGGGTTGTTCAGCGTGGCGTTACGCTCCACAAAGAACGGATCGGCGAAGTTCTGCACGGCAATCTGCGGCATGCCCTGGGAGAAGCGGAAAGCCTGCGGGACGCCTACACCGAGGTCGGGGAACGACTGCGCGACCGTAAAGCCCGGATAGGCCACGACGCCGCCGAGATTCGAGAAGATCTGACTAAAAAAGGTGCCGACGGCGGAGCGGATAACGGTCTTTGGATCGAGCGAATAGGCGAAGCCGACACGGGGCGCGAAGTTCGTCTTGGCAGCCTCCAGGTTCAGAGAGCGGCTGGCGTTCTGCCCGGCCACGAGCAGCTTGCCGGTGACGATGTCGAGGCGCGAATAAATGTCGTTGGACATCGTCATCGGCGACTCATACTCATAGCGAATACCCAGGTTGAGGGTGAGGCGGCGGGAGACCTTCCAATCGTCCTGCACGAAGACCCCGAGGTTCGTGTTCCGGCGGCCGGTGGGCGGCTGGGGCAAATCGTAGTTCGCCGTAGCGACGAGGCCCTGCAGAAAATCGCCCATGGCATGAATCGGGTTGCCCGCGTTCCGGTTCGCGGCGCTCAGTTCGCCGTTGAACGAGTAAACGCCGGCGAAATTGCCGCCGGGATTGAAAACGTTGAACTGGTTCTTCCGCAGTTGGAAGCCGGTCTTGATGGTCTGCGCGCCGGTGGTGCGGGTGAGCGCGAACGAGCCCTGGTAGTTATTATCGATCTGACGGCGATAGGTGTTGGCATCAATGCCCAGGCTCCGCCAGCCGCTGACGTTCATGATAGGCGTCGCTGCGAATGAGGAGCGCTCAATGCCAAGAGTCTCGCGGACGTTGATCCCGAGGCTGGGCGGGTCAATCTGCGGGTTGTTGCGCTGGAAGGGATGATACCGTTGGCCTGGATCGACGCGGCCAGTTCCTGTAAGCGTGCCGGATCAAAAACCGTACGGGGTTGATTCGGATTCGGCTCGATCTGATCGATCGGAAGCCTGTTCATGACCGGCGGTTCAGCGGCAAAGGCTTCCGTGATGATGCGCGGCGACCAGATATGCGTCCAGGAGAGAGAGACCTGATGGCCGGTGGTGAGGCTGTCACCGACGCGGGAATCGAGCGGGCCGGGAATGATGGCGCCGCTGGGGCTGTTCACCTTGAAATTCGTGTACCGGCCGCTGATGCGCGCAGCTGTGCCGATGGAGTGGTCGCCACGCAGGGTGAACTGGTTGTCGACGATGCCGTTCGAACCGGCGCTGAGATAGTTGTTCAGCGTGCGGCCATTGGCGGGGTCCGGCACGCCGGACTGGTTGGGCGCCGGCAGCAGG
>JBBQRA010000376.1:0-3441 GCA_038215275.1 Bryobacterales bacterium
GCGGCGGTTGCGGCCGGAGGGGCAATCGGCGAGGAAGGGGAACTCGGTGCGGTAGGCGGCGTCGTTGACGTTGATGCCGTCGCCGAGTTTGTTATTGGGGAACTTGTTGAAAGCGGGGAGGAGGACGCCGCCGACGACAGCGCGGAGGGCGATGTCGGTGACGTCGTCGAAGAGGCGGCGGCCGTTGGGATAGCCGGCGGGGTCTCCGGCGAGGAGGCCGAGGCGGCTGGCTTGGGCGGGCGGGGTGGCGGAGACGCCGGTGTTGAGGCGGAGGAGGTCGGCGACGGGTCCGGCGGGGGTGCCGGGGGCGGCGATGGGGGCGGCGTAGGTGACGAGGGGGAGCAGGTCGGTGCGGGGCGCCGCGGGGATTTCAACGGCGCCGGCGGTGGCGGCGTTGACGATGCGGGCGAGGGTGGGGTCGAGGGCGAAGCTGGCGAATTGGGCGTCGTCCTTGGGCTGAGACATGGAGAACTTGTCTTTAAAGCCGGTGCCGATGAGGAGCTCATTGAAGAGCGGATTGCCCATGCGCTGGACCTGGCGGATGTCGCCGAGGTTGACCAGGGGGTTGGGGGAGCGGCGAACGGTGATGCGTTGGCGGCTGGTGACGCCCCAGGCGCCGATGGTGGCGGCGGGGACGGTGGCGGCTTCGACGCGGCCGGAGGAGGTGAGCATTTCGATGGGGACTTCGATGGCGATGGCGTTGACGGCAAAGCCGGAGACGGTATCGGAGGCGAAGTTCTGGGCGGCGCGATCCTCCATGTCGGTGAGGACGGCGGGGATGCCGGAGCCGAGGGTGCGAAGGTTGAGGGTGTCGAAGGCGGCGCCGAGATCGATCCAGAAGGGGTCGTCGACGGTACCGGCGAAGACGTTGACGCCGTTGGGCAGGGAGTAGGTTCCGGCATTGAAGACTGAGCGGTAGTCGATGGTGCGGGGGCCGGGGTTGGCGGGGACGGCATTGTAGGGGACGCCGGTGTCGTTGCTCATGGTTGGGGGGGTGCGGGTGCGGATAATGGTGACGCGGTTGGGGTGGCGCGGGCCGAGGCCGGGGCTATCGAAATCGCGGATTTGCGGGGGGACGAGGAGGGTGCCGGGGGGGACGGGCGCGGGGGAGTTGGCGGGGGTGCGGATGCCTTCGCCGGCGCCGGCCATGGTGGTGAAGAGATTGGGGAGGCGCTGTTCGATGTCGAATTGGAACTGGAAGACGATGTCTTCTTCGGCGTCGTGGTTGTTATCGATTTTGATTTCGTAGAGGATGCTGGGATCGAAGGGGAAGTAGTTGGGACCGTTGGCGGGTTCGAGGAGGGGGTCGACGCAGAGGATGAAGGTGACTTTGGAGGGGCGCTGGTTGGGGGTTTGGTTGGTGTTGTAGCTGACGAAGGCGAACAAGTCAGTGATGTCGGCTTTGTGATCGAGAGCGGTGATGGGGGCTTCCCGATGGTTGGCGGCAGTGACTGGGGGCGCCGCGAGGACGAGGGCGAGCGTGGCGGCCAGCAGGGATTGTGGGGTTTTCATGGTTGGAATTCGTACTCCTTCAGCGGGGATACGAGATGGGGAGGGGATCGGATGTGGGGGTGGGCAAAGTTTTTTCGTGAGGGGAGTTGAGGAGGGCGGGGCGTCGAAAGGAGTTCCCGTTCGCGTTGTTTTTTCCCTTTGGCCGAAATCCACATGGGGAGCGGGACGGGAGTGATTCCAGATTCGTGCGGGTCTCGTGGAGCGCTGGAAGGCTTGGGCTCCAAGACAAGCCTAAGAAAAGACGCCGTTATATCAGGTCACCCGGGACCGGGCGGTGGCGTCCGGCAGGGATTCTTATCGTTTGGTAGGGTACCTGCAATAGGAATTGGTAGCTCCGCGTAGGATCAGGCTATCGCGGGGCAATGCACTTAAATATTCCGTCTTCCAGCGGGTATCTGGTCAAGAGATGGCACCTCCCTGGAAATCGACGGCCGCTCCCGGCCAGGCTGCCAGTCGGCAGGCCGGAATCTTTGAACAGCCCGAAGTAATAGAGGAGAAAAGTAATGTCGAAGACAGTCGTTGGATTTTTCGAGAGTACGGAGAAGGCGCAGAGCGTGAAGCAGGCGCTGGGCAATAGTGGTTTCGGAAGTCAGAATATCACCGTGGTTGCAAACGAGGCGACAGGCAATGGCGGCGGGCACGCGCGCAGCACGACGGAATCAGATTCCAGTATTGGCGAGCAGATCAGTAGTTTTTTCCGTTCGCTGACGGGCGGAGAGACCGAGGACGAACGCCTTTACGCGGATGGCGTTCGGAGAGGCGGGGCTGTGCTGGCTGTGACCGTTCCCGACGAACGGGCCGAGCAGGCAGCCGACGTTCTGGAGCGATATGGGGCGACGGATGTGGATGAGCAATCCGCGTCCGAGAGCATGGCGTCCGGCACAGCGCGTGGTGAGAGCGCAGGTTCCAGGGCCGGCACTGGCGCGGATGCGCAGATGCAAGACCAGACAACCATTCCCGTCATTGAAGAGAGGATGGAGGTTGGTAAGCGCGAAGTGCAGCGGGGCGGGGTCCGGGTTTATACCCATGTGACGGAAAAACCTTTCGAAGCCGACGTCTCCCTTCGCGAGGAGCATATCCATGTAGAACGCCGACCAGCCGACCGGCCGGCTTCAGAGGCGGATTTCGACGCGGTCCGCAATGAAACGATTCACTTGACGGAAACCGCGGAAGAGGCCGTGATAAAGAAGTCCGCACGCGTGGTGGGCGAAGTGGTGGTGGGGAAGGAAACCACTGAGCGAAGCCAGACGGTGCGGGACACGATCAAGAAGACCGAAGTTGAAGTGGAACAGATGGACGGCTCCGGATCGACCCGGCCCTTTAGCGACTATGAAGCCGAGTTCCGCCAGGACTTTCAGTCCAATTACGCGAGCCTGGGCGGGGAATACAACCAGTACGCGCCGGCCTACGAGTACGGCTACCGGCTGGCGAAGGATCCCCGTTATTCCAGCCGCGACTGGTCGACAATTGAACCCCAAGTTCAGGCCGATTGGCAGCGGAGCGGACTGGGCCCTTGGGACCAATTAAAGTCGGCAGTTCGTAGCGCCTGGGATACTGTGCGGGGCCGCTAGAACGGGCGGCTGTTTGTTTTGAAGGCCGGCGCGGGAAGACGCCGGCCTTCCCGATTTTCGTGTTCGCAGGAGCTGACTCTTTTGACTGCCCCTCTCGCCTTTACAGGAGCCGATGGCCTTCACGGCGTTATTTCCAGCCGGTCAGGCGTTCTGGACATGACTACTCCGGAGACCGAGATTCTGCTCAACAATGGCGAGACTCTTCGTGTTCCAACGAATCGTTTGGCCCGCAACAGTGATGGCAGTTACTCGCTCGAAGAGGTGACGTTGCCGGTGATTGAAGAGGTTGTGGAAGTGAATAAGCGGGTGGTTCCGACCGGCGCAGTTCGCATTCACAAGACGACCTCCGCACGCGAAG
>JBBQRA010000377.1:0-3360 GCA_038215275.1 Bryobacterales bacterium
GTTCTTTATTCTCAGTGTATTGGGTTGTGGGCCCCCCACTTCTTGCGCGGGGGGGGGCCCCCCGGCGGGAAGCTCTTGGCGGCCGCGTTGGTAGGCGGCCCGGTGGCGATCTTCCATGGAGAAACTGGGGAGCGGATCGCCACGCTCCCCGGGCACAACGTAGGGACCACCTGCCTCTCCTGGCGCTTCGATAGTGCGGCCATCGCCACCGGCGGGCAGGATGGCAAGGTAAGAGTTTGGAATCCGGAAACAGCGGATCTTCTGGCCGCAATGGAAGCCGGATCACCCTGGGTGGAAGAGATCGCCTACGGCCCCGGGAAAGACATTTTGATCTCGGCGGCCGGCAAGGTTCTAAGGGCCTGGAAAATTTCAGGCGATTTACTGACGGAGTTTGAAGCGCACCCCAGCACGATTTCCGATATCGCCTGGCAGGCCGACACGCCCTACTTCACGTCTGTGACCTACGGGCAACTCGCTATGTTTCGCTACAACGAGGCCGCCCCATCGCGGAAGTTCGAATGGAAAGGTTCTATTTTGCGCGTCGCGTGGAGCCCGGACGGTAACTTTGTGGCTACTGGAAACCAGGACGCCAGCGTGCATTTCTGGTACCGGAAGTCAGGCAAAGATCTGGAAATGAGCGGCTACGCGAGCAAGGTCCGCGAGATCTCTTGGGATGCCGGAAGCCGCTATCTGGCCACGGGCGGCAGCCCGGTGGTCACAATCTGGGATTGCGCCGGCAAAGGCCCGGCGGGGAGCCGGCCGATTCAACTGGAAGGGCACGAGGCGATGTTGAACGCGATTACCTATCAGCACCGGGGATCACTGCTCGCCTCCGGTTGCCGCAAGGGCGACGTTTGCTTATGGGATCCGGCAGTAAGCGAAACGCGCCTGGCTCTGGTTTCCTTCGGCACCGAAGTGACGCAACTGCGTTGGACGCCGAACGATCAGAAGTTGGCGGGTTCGACGGCGAGCGGCACGGTCGAGGTCTGGAAGGTGGGCACCAATGGGTAACCTCTTTCAGCAGCGGACGGGCGGCGGAACTGGCAGCCGTGAAATCAAGGTCTGGGTGCGGGAATGGCTCGCTCTGGACGACGAAGTCACCGTTCTCGTTACCGAGTTGCAGTGCCATGAACCCGGCTGTCCGCCGGTGGAGACCGTGATGGCGCTGCTACGGCAGGGGCAGCCGACAGAGCAGATGAAAATTCGTTTGCCGATGGCGGAAGTCACCCGCGAGGATGTAGCCCGCGCCTGGGCGCGGCAGGTCAGCCAAGGAGGTTCAGCATGAAGCAGTTGACTTTGATCCTGGCGCTCAGTTTGAGCGCCGCGTATGGACAGAAGGAAGAGAAGAAGCGTTCGGCGGAAGCGCATGAACATGGCAGCGGCAAGCTGGGAATTGCGTTTGAAGGCGTCGCCGGAAAGTTTGAATGGGAGATCCCTCTTGAAAGCTTGATCGGCTTTGAGTACCAGCCTACGACTCCCGCGGACAAGAAAAAGCTAGCGGATGCCAAAGAGTTGGTGAAAGCGAAATTCTCTGAGATGGTGCTGCTGCCGGGAATATGTTCGTTGAAGGTCGAGTATGCGGACGCCAAATTCGAGGACCATGGCGACCACCAACATAACGACTTCGAAGCCAATGGCACGATTACGTGCAAGGAAGCGCCGAAGGGAGATTTGAAGTTCGCGTTTCAGAAATTCTTCTCTGGGGTTCACAAGACGAAAGTCCAATTCCTAAGCGACACAACCCAGACTGGTGCGGAGATTCTGGACGACCGCGGCGTGATAAAGCTCGGGAACTAATGACAAATCCACCGACCGATTTCTGGAAGCATGGCCGGATGCTCCTTCATCAGCAGTGCTGGTGCTGGGGGCGGGATATCGAGTCTCCGTACGGAAATCTACTCCTTCAGGCAGGCTTTGAACGCGTCCGGCCACCGCAGGGTGTGAACGGCAGTACTCGTTATGTGCGAGCGATTCCAGACGAGCCGGCGATCTCGCTCTGGGCTTTCGGCGTAACGTTCGGTTTTCCCGCTGAAGCGGCAATCTACGTTAACCGTTACTGTTTCGTGCCCCGCTGGATCCCGGAGCCGGACTTCTCTCTCGAAACCTGCAGCGCCCGGGCTTTTGCCGGCCTCCGCCCCGCGTTCTCGAGGAATGAGCTCCGAACGTCGAAGCGGCTGCTTAAGTTTGGGTTGCAGTGGCTGGCGAATTACGAGCAACAGATCTTGGACACGCACGGCCTTCGCTATCGGCGCGAGGTGCTGCGGACGTGGCACGAATCTCCGGTGCTGCCCGAGCGTGTACCGGACGAATGGCGCCGGTTGAGCTGGCATATTCCAGAGCCGCCGCTTGAGACCTATATCAAGCCCGGCTCAGCCGCCGTCCTGCCATCCACGCCAGAGCAAACGCAGTAGCGCCATAGCTGAGGCAGCGGCACCCGCTCTGCCCATCCACTCCTCGCGTGGTTCCTCTGGTAGGGGAACGCTGGCAGGTGATCGAAATCGTCCGGCCGCAGTACGGCCTTGCGGAGCCCTGTCAAACTAGCATTACGGGTCACGCCAACATACAATCCCCACAACCCGAAACCTCCGTTGGCGGCATAGCTCAACGCCCGTTCTCATCCCCGCGAAGGGGACAAAATTCTCGTCTCCCCCCACCAATACCTCCCGTCCCGGCGATGAGAACTTTCTTATTCACGGCTAGAGTCAGGAAATATTTCCATTGTTTGCAACACCGCTTACTTCCCAACACCGCAAACCCCTTGACACCCGAGGTATCGTGAAAACAGGAAAAGCCCGCCGCGCCCTCCCAGGCTAGGCGGGCTTTTTCATTTCCCCTATTCAGGAGCAAAAATCATGACCCCCGCCCAAGACAACCTCGATTACTCTTCCATCGCTGACGTCATGCGTCAGACCTACGCGGAACTCGAACAGCAAGCCGCCGAGCAAACCGCAGCGTTCGACGCCGCCGCCAGAAAGCGCGAGATCAACCGCCAAAACGCCAACAAATCCACCGGTCCGCGCACCGAAGCCGGCAAAACCGCTTCCAGCAAAAACCGTCTCGCCCATGGCCTCTGCTCAGAAAGCCTCCTCGTCCGCGGAGAAACCCAGGAAGAATTCGACGAACTCCGCCGCCAAACCCATTTCACCTTCGAGCCAGCCACGCCCGAGGAGATTTTCCTCACCGATCAACTGACCGAATCCCTTTGGCGGCTCAATCGCACCCGCCGCGTCGAGGCCAAAGCCTTCGACCGCATGATGGACCTCTCCGACCAATTCTTGAGTCGAGGCGGCGCCATCGAAACCGACCAGGACACCGGAGCCCAACTCGGAACCGCTTTGTTCGACCCCAATCACCAGAAGA
>JBBQRA010000378.1:0-3309 GCA_038215275.1 Bryobacterales bacterium
CATTTTCTGCAAGCCAATGATTGCGGATTGCCTGAGCGCGAACAGGTTGCATCGCGTCTCTCCTTAGCCGCCAAAGGGCATTTCCGGTAGGACACTATCCTGATCCTGGTGAAGATCGCTTAAGTAAGATCGAAAAAAAAACTATATCAGAACCGACGGAATAGCGCTAATCTGAATCGGGAAAATTTCCTGAGATGGGTTTGGGTCTTCGATTGCAATATGCCTTAACCCTAGGAGAACACCGTGACCGTGATCAATCTATTACTCATGCTGGTGCTGGTTGGTGTCGGCTTGTACTTAGTCAACCGCTACATCCCGATGGCCTCGAGCATTAAATCCATCTTGAATATCGTCGTCGTAATCCTCGTTATCGTGTGGTTGCTGCAAGCGTTTGGGCTGTGGGGCGACATGAGCTCGTTCCGGGTGCCGCGATGACTGCATACGGTCACTTGCCGCTGCTTGGTCACCGCATCACGGGCTGATCCTGCGCGGAGCTCCATTCCCCTGCTGCCGGGGGTTATGGGGTATGCCGCATGAGGATCACGTGCCCTGAACGCCGGATGCTGTCGAATCGCGATGCAGCCGATTATGGCGAACAGTAAGGCGTTGTTGGTCTGCCGGTAACGTAAGTAGCGCCCTTGTAGGTTTCTGGCGGAAAGGCACTTCCGGTGCCGCCATATCCCGAATCATCGGTTCTGCGAAGCTGCCGCCGGCAGCAGAAGCGCCGATCAGCATCGTGGGCCGGAATCGATGAATGACCTCGGCGAGGTTGACTCTGGCGCCATCATGTTTCCAATGCTTCATTTCCGCAGCGGGACGGGCGTATCGGCGTGGGAGAGTCCATCGCGAACCATGATCTGACAGAGTTGCTCGGCCACTCCAACTCCGGCCGTCCCCGCGCCGAAGATCACTACTCGCTGCTTCCGAGGCCGAGTGCCACAGACCCTAATTGCAGAGATGACGGAGGCGAGAGTGATGGCCCTCGTCCAACGCGCTCGCCGAGGGAAGGACGGACCTTCCAGCACGCCGGCTGTCGAAGATCCTGCGTCCTGGCGGGGGGGTCCGACGCCTGGCCCTCGACTGTTCCCGCTATCCTGATTCCTGATGCTTCCCATCCTTGACGTTGCCGCCCGCCTCGGCGTTCCCGCCCGCTTTCTCCACTCCTATGGTCCCCACATGGCCAAGGTCCACCTCGATCTTCTCGCCGAACTACCTCCTAGGCGGGCCAAGTTGATCCTGGTCACCGCCATCACCCCCACCGTTCATGGGGAAGGGAAAACCGTCACGACCATCGGCCTCGCCCAGGCCCTGACGAAAATCGGCAAGAGCGCCGTCGCCACGGTCCGCCAGCCGTCGCTCGGCCCCGTCTTCGGCCAGAAAGGCGGCGCCACCGGCGGCGGCCTCTCTCAAGTTCTCCCCCACGACCGCATTAATGTCCACTTCACCGGTGACTTCCACGCCGTCGCCGCCGCGCAGAACACCCTTGCCGCGCTCCTCGATTCCTCCATTTATCACGGCAACCCGCTTGATCTCGATCCCCAATCCATCGACTGGCCCCGCGCCCTCGACGTCAATGATCGCTCGCTTCGGCAGATCGTCACAGGCCTCGGCGGCCGCATCAACGGCACCCCGCGGGAAACCGGTTTCGTCATCACGGCGGCCTCGGAGATGATGGCCATCCTCGGCTTGTCTTCTTCCATGGACGACCTGCGCCGCCGCCTCGGCAATATCGTCGTCGGCGCAACGCGCCAAGGCCGCTTCGTCCGCGCCGAAGAGCTTGGCATCACCGGGTCCATCCTCATGCTACTCGCCGACGCCATCCACCCCAACCTTGTCCAGACTACCGAGGGGACCCCGGCTCTCGTCCACTCCGGCCCCTTCGCCAACATCGCCCACGGGACAGCCAGTGTCGCATCTCTGCGTATGGCGATGGGCCTGGCCGATTACATCGTGAATGAAACAGGCTTCGCCGCCGACCTCGGCGCCGAGAAATTCTTCGATATCGTCATGCCCGCTTCCGGCCTCCGCCCCCATGTCGCCGTCGTCGTCGCCAGCGTCCGTGCCGTCGCCGCGCAGAGCGGCAGCCCCGACGTCACGCTCGAAGCCCTCGCTGCCGGCATCGCCAACCTCGCCCGGCACATCGAAAATACCCGGGCGTTCGGCGTTCCCGTGGTCGTAGCGATTAACCGTTTCCCAAAGGACGAACCGGCCCATCTCGATTGGCTCGCCGACTACTGCCGCACCACGCTCGACACCCCCTGTGCCGTCAGCGACGTCTATGGCCAGGGTGGCGAAGGGGGCAGGGAACTGGCCGAACTCGTCGTCGCCTCCCCGGGCGGCGACGCCCGCTCGCTCTATGAACCCGCGCTCCCGCTCACGGACAAGATCCGGCGGATCGCGACGAAAATCTACCGCGCCGGAGAAGTCTCCATCGGGTCCGCCGCCGCCCGCAAACTCCGCAAACTCGAAGCCGACGGCTTCGGCCATTTGCCCATCTGCATCGCTAAGACGCAGTACTCGTTCAGCGACAACGCGAAGCTGCTCGGCGCCCCGGAAGACTTCGAGTTCACCGTCAGCGACGCCTACCTCCGCGCTGGCGCGGGCTTTGTCACCGCCGTCGCCGGAAGCATGAGCCTCATGCCCGGCCTCGGCAAAACGCCCGCGGCCCTGAATCTCAATGTTGCTCCGGACGGCTCGCTGCTCGGCCTCGACGGCTAGTCAGGGAAAACTAATTCTTTAGTTGACTGCTCTTTTCGGCCGTGCTACTAATTCTTTAAGACTTCATGGCCCGCAAACAATCGCCCACTCTCACCGAATCGGAACTCCGCCTAATGAACGTCCTTTGGGAGCGCGGACCCTCCACCGTCAAGGACGTCCTCGACGCCCTCCCGGCGGACCCGCCCCTCGCCTACACCACCATCCTCACCACGCTCATTCTACTTCCCTTTCAAGATGAGCCTAACGATGCTACATTGACTTCATGGCGAGACCAAGAAGAATCGATGAGGGGTTGGTTGCGTCGGCTCGGCAGGTTGTTCGGCAAACACAAGACGTTCGAGAGCTTCGGCAAGCACTGGCGATACTTCTGCCAGCAGAGCTAAACGCGTCGCTGGAGCAGACGGCGCGAATGCTGGGGGTCGGACGGGCAACGGTACCGCGACTCCAGTCGGGGTTTCGACAACAGTGCCAATCCGGCCCGAGTGACCGGGCGAGTTGGGGCGGACGGCGCCGCACATTGATGAGCGAGCAGGAGGAGGAGGATTTCTTGCGGCCGTGGGCGGAAAAGGCGCAGGCGGGTGGAGTGTTAGT
>JBBQRA010000379.1:0-3292 GCA_038215275.1 Bryobacterales bacterium
AGCGCATCCGCGCCTTCGCCCGTCGCCTCGGCCTTCGCACCCACGCCGACCCCGATTTCCCGGGCTCCCTCGTCCTCCCCAACGGCTCCCGGTTCTTCCCCTTCCCCGGCATCCCCGAAAACAACCGCGGACCCGCCGCCGTCACCCCCGTGGTCGCCGTCACCAACGGCGGCATCTGGGCCCTCTCCTCCCCCAAGGGTCAGACCAATCTCTTCTACCAGATCTGCAACACCCCCAATAACGGCTGGACGGTCGTCCGCGCCCCGGCCTCGGAGTGCCCCTGATCGACCCACCATCCGGCAGCACCGCAAGACCACAAGCCCAACCCTCAGCACTCGCCTGTCGCGAACCACACCCACCCAACAAACGCCCACGGGCCCGTACGGCCTCCCCCGCCGCGGCACGCCGGGGCGTAGAGTCCCGCCGCACCGCCAAAACAACTCGGCCCCTCTACCACCCCGTTCCCCCTGCGATACGATAGAGCCGATGCTCTCTCGCCGTGCTCTCCTCGCCGCCCTGCCCGCGTTGCCCGCCCTCGCCGCCCGCAAGCGTTCCGCCCTCATCGTCGACGGGCAGAACAACCACGCCTGGGCCCAAACCACCCCCTACCTCCAGCGCTACCTCGAAGAGACCGGTCTGTTCACCGTCTCCGTCTCCACCACTCCGCCTAAAGGCGGCGACATGGAAGCCTACCGCCCCAAGTTCGCCGGCCACGACATCGTTGTCCTCAACTACAACGGCGAAGACTGGTCCAAGGCCACCGAAGCCGACTTCGTCAAGTACGTCTCCTCCGGAGGCGGCCTCGTCATCGTCCACGCCGCCAACAACGCCTTCCCCACCTGGCCCGAGTTCAACGAGATGATCGGCCTCGGCGGCTGGGGCAACCGCACCGAAAAGGACGGCCCCTACCTCCGCCTCCGCGAAGGCAAGTGGACCCCCGATACCCAGCCCGGCCGCGGCGGCAGCCACGGCGCCCAGCATGAGTACGTCGTGACCCTCCGCGACCCCAACCACCCAATCACCAAAGGCCTCCCCGGCGAATGGCTTCACGCCAAGGACGAGCTCTACGACCGTCTCCGCGGCCCCGCCAGGAACGTCCGCATCCTCGCCTCGGCCTTCTCCGATAAAGCCACCCGCGGCTCCGGAGAACACGAGCCCCTCATCATGGTGCTCTCATACGGCAAAGGCCGCGTCTTCCACACCTGCCTCGGCCACGCCGTCGAGGCCATGCAGTCCGTCGACTTCATCGTCACCTACCAGCGCGGCGCCGAATGGGCCGCCACCGGGAAAGTCACGCAGAAATTGCCCCCGGACTTCCCCGGCAAGCACAAGGTCTCCTCCCGTCCCTAGCCCCGGCTACCTCGTGTAGACCGTCGTCCCGTTCACCACCGTCATCACCGGCTGAATCTTCCGGATCTCCGCCTCCGGGCACGTCAGATAGTCCCGGTCGATCACCACAAAGTCCGCCCACTTCCCGGTCTCGAGCGACCCTAACTCGTTCTCCGAGAAGTGCAGGTAGGCCGGCCCGTTGGTGTACATCCGCAGCGCCTGCTCCCGCGTGATCTTCTCTTCCGGGTAGATCTCCTTGCCCGCCCGCGTCTGCCGCGTAATGGCCATCCACAGATTGAAGAACGGGTTGAACGGGTTCACCGCCCGGTCCTTATCGTGGCCGATCATGTGGTCGCTCCCCCCCGCAATCCCAATCCCGTTCTTCAGGTAGGTCTGCAGCGGGAAGAAGTACCGCATGTTCTTGTAGCCAAACACCTGCTCCAGCGCCGGCACGTCGAAGTGGAGCCATCCCGCCTGCACATCGGCCAGAATGCCCATCCGCTTCATCCGCGCAATCGCCTCCTCGCTCATGAAGCTCCCATGCATCACGTGCGACCGCGTCGGACCTATCGGCCGTTCCTTGTTCAGCGCCTCGAAGGTATCCAGCAGCACGTCGATCGCCGCCCCGCCCTGCGCGTGGCTCGTCAATTGCCAGCCCTTGTTCCGCGCCGCCCGCATAATCTGCGTCAGCTTCGGCCCGTCTACAAACAGGGTCCCCCGCGCGTCCGGATCCGTCTGCCCGTAGAGCTGCTTCCCGTACGCGCCATAGGGCATCCGCTGATACGCCGTGCCGACGCTCTGCCCACCGTCCAGGGTCACCTTGAACGACCCGAACTTCAGCCACGCATCGCCCTGCCCCGTCTTCCAGGAGTTCTTCTCAATCTCGGCCACCACCTGCTCCACCGGCCGCATCGCGTTAATCCGCCAAGTGATCACCGTCCGCACCGGCAGCTTCCCCTGCGCCTTCAGCTTCGCGTACAGGTTATAGTCCTCCAGTACCGAAGCCCGGTCCCCCACCGTCGTCAGCCCCGCTGCGGCATAGAGCTTCAGCATCGTCTCCAGCGCTTCCAGCTTCTCCGCCTCGCTATAGCTCGCCCCTTGAGGAACCCCCTTCAGCAGGGAGGCCGCGTTGCGCAAGATCCCATTCGGCTGCCCATCGGGGCCTTTCACCACCTCTCCGCCCGCCGGATTCGGCGTCGCCGCCGTGATCCCGCTGATCTTCAGCGCCATCGTGTTCGCGCCCCATACGTAGGAGCCATCGAACGCCACCGGATGGTCCAGCGTCACGTCCAGGTCTTGTTTGGTGGGGAACCGCTGTTCCGCCAGCCGCGGAGGCAACGTACGCGGCACCACGATCCATTCCCCTTTCGGCGTCGTCTTGGCCTGTTCCCGGATGAACTTTTGGATATCCCCGATGCTATCGAGCGGAGGCAGCTTCCGCTTGTACTCGCTCAACCCCGCCCCCAGAGCGTGGACGTGAGCGTCGATGAGTCCCGGCAGCACCATCTTCCCGCCCAGATCCACCAGCTTCGTCGCCGGACCCTTCTTCGCCAACACGGCCGCGTTCGTCCCCGTTGCGACAATTCGCCCGTTTTCGACGGCGAGTGCTTCGACAATGGAGAATTTGGCGTCCGCCGTCACGATTCGGCCGTGGTGCACAATCAGGTCCGGCGCCGCCATCAGCGCCGAAACAGCGCACAGAACTACCCCAATAACTCGCATAAATCGTTGATCCAAAATTCCGGCTCCAATGACGAACGGAACACCGAAGCCATAGCTTACCGCACCAACCACAAATCACCCAAACCCACCCCGGCAGCCCCAGCGATTTCGTAACGTAGGTCGGAGAGGGTGAGTCGAGCCTGATTTTGCACGAATTCAGGAGTGGCGGCGAGGAAGAATCAAAGGTGCCGGTGGTTTTTCGGCTTCGGAGCGGTGGTTTCAGGCAGGGGGATGGTCAGCA
>JBBQRA010000380.1:0-3260 GCA_038215275.1 Bryobacterales bacterium
AGGGCCCCTCCAGAAGTACCTCAAACGCTTGACACAACCCATATAGTGAAATCAGAAAAGCCCGCCGCGCCCTCCCAGGCCAGGCGGGCTTTTCCATTTCTACCCCAGGAGAACCCCCATGAACACCCAGACCAAACGCACCGAACCCTTCACCCCGGAAGAAGCCCTCCGCTATATGCTCAAAAACTCTGAGCAGCGCATGGCCGAAATCGAAGCCGAAGAGACGGCCTTCCGGCAGGGCCTCACCCAAGCCGCCATCAAAGACGTCGCCGCGCGCCAACGGCTCACCAATCGCGAAAACGCCCGGAAGTCCACCGGTCCCCGCACCGAAGCCGGCAAAGCCGCCTCCAGCCGCAATCGCCTCGCCCACGGGCTCTGCTCCTCCAGCCTTCTCGTCTTCGGCGAAACCCAAGCCGAATTCGACGCCCTCCACGAACAAATCCAAACCACTTACAAACCCGCCACGCCAGAACAGCAACTCCTCACCAGTCAACTCACGGAGGCCCTGTGGCGGCTCAATCGCGCCCGTCGCGTCGAGGCCAAGACGTTCGATCTCATGATGGACCTCACCGATCGCGAGCTGAGTGAAAACGGAATGCTCGAAACCGACCAGTCCACCGAAGCTCAACTTGCCGTCTGCTTTCTCGACGACGCCCACTTGAAAACGATGGCTACGCTCCAGCGCTACGTCACCGCCAACGAACGGTCGTACCGCCAAGCCCTCAAGGCCGTCCAGGACGCGATCAAGCAGAGGCCCACCCAGCCCCAGCCCATCGCTGAAAAGCCGAAAGCAGCCGCCGCCGGCCGCACGGCGCTTTCCGAGATTGGCTTCGAACCGCAATTCGTCCCCAACCATCCGAAAACCGCCCCGGCCTATACCGACCGCTGCTGACCTGGCTTCGAATCGTAGAACTCCGCCGCCTTTGAACCGTAGTCCGCTCTTTGAAAACTCGGCCAACTCACCCGGTTCGTCCGAAGTGTCTCATCGCCCCCGGCCCGAAGCCGCTGGCCCCATATCCTCCGGTCGCCGAAACGCGTCATCCGTCGTCAGCAAGAATCTGTCCAGGGAAAAACCGTCCTCCCGCATCGAAAACGAAAGGGTATGCCGCCCCGGCGTCGCCACATCGAGATAGATCTTCCCCGGCTCTCCGCAGTGGTTGGCCTCCGTTCGTTGCGCCGACTCCCAATACCAGCGATTCTTCCCCTCGCAAAGCTGAATCCGCTGGCCGGACTCCGGCCACGTCCCGTCGAGGCCGGCATGCACGCCATTGTCCTCCGTGCCGCTAGAATACGCGCGGACCCACACGGAGTACCGCCCCGCCTTCGCAAAGAACGCATCGTAGTGCAGCACCGCCATCCGGCCCGGCTCCGGCGAAAAGTTCTCGCCCCGAATCAGCTTGTCGTCGTGCGTGCGCCGCGTGTCCGGCAACACCTTCAGATACGCGCCTCCCGAAGCCGACGCGCCCGGAGCATCCCCTCTCTGCAAAACCCACTTCCGGACCTCCACGCGCTCCTGCCGATGAAACTGTTCCGCTTCGATGACCAACAGGCCATTCCGTTCGAGAAACGGCAGAGGATCCTGGGCGCTGGCCACCGCACCAAACAGCAGAAGAAGCACGAGTCGATGCATGCTGTCATTGTGCCTCAAACGGCGGCCAAGAGCCCCCAATGATAAGATCGAAGCGCGCACGTCCTGCGCGTACGAACCATGATTTCCCGCCATCGTCTCCCCACCGTAAGCGCCCTCGCGCTCGCCACTCTCGTCGGCTCAGCCTGGACCACCCGCTACCTCTCCGCCCAACCCGCCGCCGCCCCGCCACCTCTCGAACCCATCTTCACCCAAACCGTCAAACCCTTCCTCCAGAAGAACTGCCAACAGTGCCACAACGCCGATAACCTCTCCGCCGGCGTCCGCGTCGACCACCTCGACACCAGCCTCGAAGACCGCCACATCCGCGTCTGGGAAGGTATCCGCCACCGTGTCCGCGACGGCTCCATGCCCCCCAAAGGCATGCCCCAGCCCTCCGCGGCCGAACGCGAGGCCACCGTCGAATGGATAACCCGCGCCATCGAAATCGCCCGCCTCCGCCCCTCCCCCAAGAACGGTCTCGTCCGCCGCCTCACCGTCGCCCAGTACCGCAACACCCTCCGCGAACTCCTCCAACTCGACGACGACCTCACCGAAAGCGTCCCCCCGGACGCCGTCTCCAGCGACGGCTTCGTCAATAACAAAGACACCCTCCAGCTCTCGCCCCTCCTCCTCGAGTCCTACCTCGAAATCGCCGAAAAAGCCTTGAATCGGTCAATCGTCGATCCCACGCAGAAGCCAGCCATCCAAAAGTTCCGCATGGACCTCGGCGAGTCCATCAACAAGAACCCCCTCACCGAAGAGCTCATCCTCGGCGCCAACAGCCTGCTGCTCGAAAACAAGGACTTCACCGTCACCGAGCTCACCCCGAAGAAGCCCTTCCCCTTCGGGCCGAACCCCATGCGCACGAAGTATCGCTTCATCGAAGGCTACCAAGGCAACGACACCGTCCGCGGCTGGCGCGAGTACGACAGCATCTATCACTCCGTCTTCGCCTGTATGCGCGGCAGCAACGGCTACCCCAAGGGCAAGGCTTATAGCGCAGTCCCGTCCGGCCTCCTCCTGCGTCCCGCCATCCCCAACGACGAAACCTTCGAAGCCGACGGCACCTACGGCCCCAAGGCGAACTTCAAAATCTCCCTCCGCGAACTCCCCGACCATGGCCGCTTCCGCGTCACCGTCACCGCCGCCAAGTACAACGACGGCCTCCTGCTCGACCCCGGCGCCACCCCCCGCACCGCGCCCGATGCCCTCACCGTCTCCGAATTCAAGGCGCCGCTAACCCTTACCGTAAAGCAGGCCGGCATCTATCAGGTCGATATCCACTCGCCCAAACGCAGCGACAAAGCCCCCGCGCCGGACACATCCCGCCTCAGCGAAGGCCTCAGCGCCTCCTGGTCCTTCAACGGCAAGCCCGACGGCGCTCTCGAAGGCAAAGCCAGCCTCACGGATTCCCCCTTCGGCCAGGCTCTGGCCCTGCAGTCCGATGCCGACGCCCTAGTCGTCCCCCGTCACGAAGCGCTCAACGTCGGCGCCGGCGACTTTACCGTCGCCGCCTGGATCCACCCCAAACAACTCGAAAGAGGTGCAATCGTCAGCCTCACCGGACCCGGTCGAACTCGCGGTTGGTACCTTGAGATGCCGGATGTCCGAGGCATGCTACGCCTCCAAA
>JBBQRA010000381.1:0-3257 GCA_038215275.1 Bryobacterales bacterium
ACCCCCGCTATCAGCGCAACCAGTTCGGCGCCGCCGTCGGCGGACCCATCGTTAAGGACCGCACCTTTTTCTTCGCCGACTTCGAATCCCGCCTTGGCCGCGAGGGCATCTCCCGCTCGACGCGCGTCCCCACCGCCCTCGAGCGCATCGGCAACTTCTCCCAGTCCGACCCCCGCAGGCCCCCCATCGATCTCTTCACCCAAATGCCGTTCCCCGGCAACATCATTCCCGCCCAGCGCCTCCACCCCATCGCCCTCGGCATCGCCAGCCTCTACCCCCTCCCCAACCGCGCCGAACCCGCCCAAAACATCGCAGGCGCCCCCGTCTCCCGCGACGGCAACCACTCCTTCGACCTCAAGTTCGACCATCGCCTCGCCCGCAACTCCGATCTCTCCGCCCGCTACTCCTTCGCCGACCGAGACTTCTTCGAACCCTACTCCGGCGGGGCTTTCTCGCCCATCCCCGGCTTCGGTTCCAACAACGCCCGCCGCGGCCAAAACCTAATGATCTCGGAGGTCCACGCCTTCCGGCCCAATCTCCTCAATGAACTCCGCCTCGGCTTCAACCGCGTCGCTCTCGGCGTCACCCCCGAACAGCAAGCCGCCAACCTCAACTCCCGCATCGGCCTGCCGTCCCCGTCTGACCCTATCAACGGCGGCCTCAGCTACATCTCCATCGCCGGCTTCGGCTCCCTCGGCGACGAGTACAACAACCCCCAGCGTGGCATCACCAACACCTATCAACTGGTCGACCAGCTCACCTGGACCCGCAACCGCCACACCTTCCAATTCGGCTTCGACTACCGCATCCAGCAGCAAAACGCTTACCGCAATGTCCTCTCCCGCGGCCTCCTCTCCTTCGTCGGCTTCACCGGCAACGCCCTCGCGGAAATGATGCAGGGCCTCGTCTCCGTTTCGAGCCGCGCCACCGGCGTCAACGATCAGCGCCTGCGTTCGAAGTCGGCCTCCTTCTTCGCCCAGGACGCCTGGAAGCTCTCCTCCAAGCTCACCCTCACCTATGGCGTCCGCTACGAGTTCTCGACGCCCCCCGTCGACGCCAACAATCGCGCGTCCATCTATAACTTCTCTAACGGCCAACTCAACCAGCTCGGTACCAACGGCATCCCCCGCGGCGCCTTCCTCGCTGACAAAAACAACCTCGCCCCCCGCCTCGGTCTCGCCTACGCCCTCAACGAGAAAACCGTCCTTCGCGCCGGCTACGGACTCTATTACGACCAGGCCCCCCTCGCCCCTGGAGAAGGCATCTATTTCAATCCGCCCTATTACAACGTAGGCACCTATTTCACCTTCCAGCAGTACAACTTACTCCTCCACGATCCCTTCCCCGCCAACTTCCCCCTCGCCCTCCCCCCGTCGGCGGTTACCTTCCAACGCGACCTCCGCACCGCCTACATGCAGAACTTCAGCTTCAACGTCCAGCGCCAACTCGGCTCCGGCCGCCTCCTCGAAGTCGGCTATGTCGGCACTAAGGGAACCAAGCTCCTCTCCGGCCGCGATATCAACCAGGCCCGCCCTAGCGCCGCCCCGCAGAACCTCCGCCCCAATCCCTTCTTTGGCGATATCACCGCTATCGAATCCCGTAGTAACTCGAACTACCATGCCCTCCAGGCCCGCTTCGAACAGCGCGTCTCCCGGGGCCTCAGCCTCCTCGGCAGTTACGCCCTCGGTAAGTCCATCGACGACGCCTCAAACTTTTTCTCCTCCGCAGCCGACCCCAACTTCCCCATGGATTCGAACAATTGGCGCCTCGAACGCGGCCGCTCCAGCTTCGACGTCCGCCAACGCCTCTCCGTCGCCTACGTCTACGATCTCCCCTTCGCCCGCGGCCACAAGTGGCTCGGCGGCTGGCAAACCAACGGCGTCTGGAGCTTTCAATCCGGCCGGCCCTTTAGCGTCACCTTGTTATCGGACCTTGACCAATCCAACACCGGCCGCACCAGCTTTGGCTTCGGAGCCAACGACCGGCCCAATCGCCTCGCCGACGGCAAGTTGACTAACCCCACCCCCGAGCGCTGGTTCGATACCGCCGCCTTTGCCCTCCAGCCCTTCGGCACTTTGGGCAACAGTGGCCGCAACATACTCACCGGCCCCGGTCTCGCCAATATTGACGTTTCCATTACAAAGAACACGCGACTCACCGAACGCGTCAATCTCCAGTTGCGCGCCGAGGCATTCAACGTAGCTAACCGCACCAATTTCGACTTACCCGATTCCGTTCTCGGTTCCGGCACCTACGGACGCATTCTCTCTTCTCAGGCCCCGCGCCACCTGCAGTTGGGAATTAAGCTTCTTTTCTAGTCTGGTTTCGGGTTATGCTTAAAGGGCAACCGGTTCGCGCCGAGTCAGTCTTGGATTCTTCATTGGTCGTGGGTCTTTCTTGCGCGGGTATTGGATTTGCTAGGTAAGGAGACCTTGATCGATGAAAAATATTTTTGTGGGCAACCTGCCCTACGATGTCCGCGACGACGAGTTGCTGCAATTGTTCGGACAGTATGGCGCCGTGGACCGTGTCCACCTCCTGCGGGATCGCGACACCGGCCAGATGCGCGGTATCGGCTTTGTGGAAATGCCTAATGATGAGGAAGGCGACAACGCGGTCACAGCTCTGAACGGCTATGAGCTCGGTGGCCGTCCCATGAAAGTGGAAGAAGCCCGTCCTCGTGAAGAGCGCGGCTTCGGCGGCGGCGGCGGTGGCGGCGGGTTCCGTCCCTCCGGCGGTGGTGGCGGTGGCTTTGGTGGTGGCGGCGGCGGTGGCGGTCGTGGTAAGGGCGGCGGCGGCGGCGGCGGCCGTGGTGGTAAGGGTGGCGGCGGCGGCGGTCGCGGCGGCGGCGGCGGCAGCAACCGCTGGTAGGCTCTCTCTAACGAAACACGAAGAAGTCCCGCTCCGGTCGAAGGCAGCTCCTGCCATCCACCGGGCGGGACTTTTCCGCTTCTATCACTGCGCCACGCCTGCGCGTCTTCGACGCCAACTCAAGCAGTCTCGCCTTGGTCCGAAGGTAATCCCCGCCATCCACCGGTCGCGTCAGTACGCTTCGACCATCCCTACCCCGCAGGCGCGTCATCGACGCCAACCCTCAGCACTCCCGCCCCCGTCCGAAGGCAACCCCAGCATTCACCGGTCGCGACTTTCCCCTACCCCGCAGGCGCGTCATCGACGCCAACCCAAGCAGTCCCGCCCGGCCGAAGGCAACCGCCCTCCACCAAGCGGGACTCTTCCGTTCCTACCAGTCCGCCACG
>JBBQRA010000382.1:0-3256 GCA_038215275.1 Bryobacterales bacterium
AGATGGAACGGGTTTGAGCGTGCCAGGAGCCATCCTCAGCCTGGGTGCGGAGGAGGTGGGCGATGCCGTTCCGGGAGGGCGGATTGGCCGGGTGGACTTGCGGTGGTTGGGGGCGTTGGCGTGAGCGCCTCGATCGAAGAACTGGACTAGGGTCAGGGAGGCGAAGCCGGTGGCGTTATGGAGCGGCGTGGCGCTGCCGGCATCACGGGCATTCAGGAGTTTATGGGAGGCGGCGAGGAGCTTCTTTTCAGCAACCTGATAGTGAGCGCGGACGGCGGAGGCGAGGGAGTGTTGTTTCAGATCGATGGGCTTGGCGGGTGCTGCCGGGTTCAGATCGATGCGGAAGTCGACGCTCTGGTCGATCCAAGCGCGGAGGAGACTGATCTCCCCGCGGGAGAGAACCCCGGTGGGTGGCATGACCATGCCGCCATGACCGCCGACGAGACGGCGGATGAGTTCGCTATCCGCGCTTCTGCCGGGAGTGATGACGGGGCCGTGGTCGCCTCCGCGGATGGCGAGTTGGCGGCGGTCGGGGCGGAGGCCGGACTGCTGCACTTCCGGTCCGTGGCAGGAGTGGCATTTTTGGGCCAGGAGCGGCGCCACGTCGCGGACGAAGTCAACCTTTAGTTTTGCGGGAGGGGAGGGGGGGCCTTGCCCATCTAAGGGCAAGGCTGCGGGAACTAGGGCTAACGAGATACGCACGGCCGAACTCCATCCTGAATTCTGTGGAGAAAATCAAGAAGCCGGGACTATATCACGGACCGTTCCGGGCGTCGAGGGTGCTTCGGCGGGCGGAGATTGCGATGAAGTTGGATGAGCCCGGGAGCTTGCGACTGCAGGCCGGCAGGAAGCAGCCAGGGCTGAGCGGCGTGGAGTTCGGCGAGGCGGAGGGCGGCGGCCGAGTCGACGGGACGGGAAAAATAGTAGCCTTGTCCAACGGCGCAGCCGAGGTGGGCGAGTTGGGTCCAGTGCTCCTCGGTTTCGATACCTTCGGCGATGACGCTAATGCCGAGGTTGCCGGCGAGGTTGATGATGGATTCTACGATCTTGCGGCCGTCCTGCTGCGGATCGAGATGCTGGTCCATGGCCTGGACAAAGCTGCGGTCGACCTTGAGGGTGTCGAAGGGGAGTTGGTGCAGTTGGCTGAGGCAGGAGTAGCCGGTGCCGAAATCGTCGAGTTCCAGGGCGACGCCCATGGCGGCCAGATCGTTGAGGATGCCATGGGCGACGGCGGGGTCATCGGCCAGCATGCTTTCGGTAACTTCGAGGTGGAGGCGGCCGGGCGCCAGGCCCGTCTCGGCCAGAATGGCGGCGACAAGGGAAGCGAGATTCGGATCAGTAAACTGCAGGGCCGAGAGGTTGATACTGATGGAGAGATCGTGGGAGGCGGTAGAAATGGCGTCCCACGCGGCGAGTTGCCGACAACCGTGCGCAAGCACCCAGCGGCCGAGGGGCAGGATGAGGCCATTCTCTTCGGCGGGGCGAATGAACTCGACCGGATGCAGCAGGCCACGGGTAGGGTGCTGCCAGCGGACGAGCGCTTCCAAGCCGGCGAGGCGGCCGGTGCGCAGGTCGACTTGGGCCTGATAGTGGAGCACGAGTTCTTCGGCGTCGAGAGCTCGGCGCAGATCGGTTTCGAGAGCGAGACGCGCGACGGCGCGGGCGTGCATGGTGGAATCGAAGAGGCGGTATTTGCCTCGGCCCGCGGCCTTGGCCTGATACATGGCGGTATCGGCGTTGCGGAGAAGGTCTTCGGCGCTGTCGAGGGAAGGATCGCTGATGGCGATGCCGATGCTGGTGGAGGCGAAAAGGAGAGAGCCGTCGAGATGAAAGGGGGCCTCCATCTCGCGCTGGACGGCTTGCGCGACGGCAATGGCCATGCGGCCGGCGGGAGCGTCATCGAGGACGACTACGAACTCGTCTCCGCCGAGGCGGCCGACGCATCCGGTGGCTCCATCAACCTGATCAAGGGCGGCGAGGAGACGGCGGGAGACACCGAGGAGGAGATGGTCTCCTTTGAGATGGCCCAGGCTGTCGTTGATCAGTTTGAAACGGTCGAGATCCATGAACAGCAGGGCAAAGGGGCGGGCGGGATCCTCCTGCTGGCGGGCGAGTAGCTGTTCGAGACGCTCGACGGCGGCAAGGCGGTTGGGTAGGCCGGTAAGGGGGTCGACTAGTTTGCCGGCGGTGACGTCGGAGGTGGATCCGGCGATGCGGAGAGCTTGGCCGTCGGGGCCGCGAACGGCGGCGCCGCAGATGAGCACCCAGCGCCAGGTTCCGTCGGCATGCTGGATGCGGTGTTCGGACTCGAAGAGTTCCGCGCGGCTGTGGCGGAGAAACTGGCCGAGTTCGGCGCGGAGGGAACGGACGTCGCCGGGGTGGACGCGGGAGAGCCAGGATTCGGGGGTTCCGCAGGGACTCGATGGAGAGAGGCCGAACATCTCCCTCCAGCGGGGAGAATAAAAGACGACGCCCGTGCGGAGATCCCAGTCCCAGATGCCGTTGTTGCTGCCGCGGACGGCGAGCGCATAGCGCTCTTCGGCTTCCCGCTGAGCGGTCTTGGCGCGGCGCTGCTCGGTGATGTCGTGGGCGATGGCTTGGAAGCCGGCGATGCGGCCGTCGTCGTCAAGGAGCAACTGGGTGCTTTGTCCAACCCAGCAGGGTTCGCCGTCGGGGCGAAGGAGGGCGAGTTCGATCTGGGTGACGGGGGTGCGAGTCCGCATTTGACGAACGGCAGCCGCCCGAACAGCGGAGCGGCTGGCCGGATCGATGAAGTTTAGAAAATTGCAGCCAGGTGAGGCGGGGCCGAGCAGTTGTTCAAAGGCCTCGTTTTGAAAAGTGAGATCGCCGGTGGGACCGGTGCGATAGATGATGCCGCTCGCGTGTTGGACGACCTGGCGGTAGCGGGCTTCGGACTCCGCCAACTGAGCGGTGCGTTCGATGACCTTGTGGTCGAGGTCGTCGAGGGTGGTGCGGAGTTGGCGATGAGAAAGACGGAGGCGATGGCCGAGGCGGCGGAATTCAGAGTCGATCTGGGCGACTTCAAGAGCCGGATAATGGTTAAGGCCGGGTGGGGCAGTGGGGATATCGAGATCGTATTGCTGCATCTGCCGGGCGAGCGCGGTGATCGGGCGGGCCATGGCTCCGGCCATGCGTTGGGCGACCCACCAGGAGAGGGCGCCAACCATGAGCAGAGCGAGCCCGGCCAAAAGATAGAATTCGTGCAGGTCGCGCTCCACCACCTCGACGGCGAGAG
>JBBQRA010000383.1:0-3223 GCA_038215275.1 Bryobacterales bacterium
GACCGCCGGACGCTGTTGCGGCGCGTGACGCTGGACCTGACCGGACTGCCACCCACGCCCGAGGAGTTGAACGCGTTCAATTCCAATACGTCTCCGGATGCCTTCGAGAAGGTGGTGAACCGGTTGTTGGATTCGCCGCACTACGGTGAGCGATGGGGCCGCCATTGGCTCGACGTCGTGCGGTACGCCGACACGGGCGGGTTTGAGACAGACATCTACTTCCCGAACGCTTGGCGATATCGAGACTATGTGATTCAGAGTCTGAATGACGACAAACCGTACAACCGGTTAGTGCAGGAGCAGATTGCCGGCGATGAACTGTTCCCGGATGATTTGGATCTCGATGGCGGGTTCAAGATCCCGGCTAGCAAATTAAAGAATCTGGACGCGCGCATCGCGACCGGTCTGTACACGGTGGGGCCGGCCTATCATGAGGCTGCGTTGTTCGGCGGGCAGATTCGCTACGAATGGTTGACGGATGTGGTGGACACGACGGGCGAGGCTTTTCTGGGGCTGACGCTGGGTTGTTCGCGGTGTCACAACCACAAGTTCGATCCCCTGACGCAGCGGGACTATCACAGCATGATGGCCGTGTTCGCCGGCAGCGAGGAGAAAGAGATTCCGGTCGTCAGCCAGTTCTCAACCTTTGGATACAAGTCTGGCTATCCGAACTGGATCCGAGTGGAGGAGATCAAGGGCGCGATCCAGCGAATCGATCAGGGAGCGAGGAAGCGGGTGGTAGACGCAGTGCGCCTGCGATTCAGCGCGGAGGTACTGACGGCGTATGACTCGGCCACGGACAAACGGACACCGGCACAGCGGCGGTTGGCGGCACAGTTGGAGGCCGCGATGACTGCGGCCGGCCTGCAGGAGAACGCCGAAGGCAAGGAAGCAGACATCCCGTTGACTCCCCAGGAGAGCGCCGAGCGCGAGCGGCTGATTGTGGAACTGGGCCGGGCGACGCTGCAAGCGAATCCAGTGCCGCAGACCGCTACCGTGCTGGGCCATGCTGCAGTGACACCGGTGGTGCGTATGACGCATCGGGGAGATTGGCGCTCCACCGGCGAGGCCGTGCCGCCCGCCTTTCCGGCGGTGTTGGCGGGCGGAAAGACGGTTCCCGACGACCCTGAGCAAAGGCTGCAACGACGCCGGGCTTTGGCACTCTGGCTGACAGAGCCGGACCATCCGCTGACGGCGCGAGTAATTGTGAACCGGGTGTGGCACTGGCATTTTGGGCGGGGTATCGTCGCCACGCCGAGCGACTTCGGGCGGCAGGGGGAGGAGCCCACGCACCGCGAACTGCTCGATTGGCTAGCGAGCGAGTTCGTCGCGAAGGGATGGAGCTTGAAAAAGCTGCACCGGATGATTCTCTTTTCGGAGGCCTACCAGCGGTCCAGCGAGTTTAACGCCGCCAATTCGGGAATCGACGCGAACAATCGATACCTTTGGCGGATGAACCGGCAACGCCTGGACGCCGAGACGTTGCGCGATGCGGTACTGACGGTCAGTGGCGAGTTGAACCGGAAGATGGGCGGTCGCCCCGTGATTCCCAAGTTGAGCGGCGAAGAGTACACCGTGATGTGGGCGCGCAACCAGTGGCCGGAGGCGATGGACCTTCGGGAGCATACGCGGCGCAGCGTTTATCTATACGTGAAGCGGACGTTCCCAATGCCGATGCTTTCTACGTTTGACGCACCGGACAGTTCGATGAGTTGCGCCCGGCGGGACAGCACGACGGTGGCTCCGCAAGCTTTGACCTTGATGAACGGCGAGTTTATGGTGCAGCAGGCGAAGCAACTGGCGGCTTTGGCGCGGAACGAGCATCCGGAGGCGCCCGCCCGGCAGATTGAGTTTCTGTGGCGTCGCGCGCTGGGCCGGGCGCCTTCGGCGGCAGAAGCGGCAATGGCGGTGCAGACCGCCGCAGACGAAAGAGGCTTGGACCGGCTGGGTCTGGTTCTGCTGAATACGAATGAGTTTCTTTATATCGACTAGGAGACCTGCGATGCCGGAGTATTGCCCGAAGACAGTTCACGCCGCCTCACGGCGAAGCTTTCTTGCCACGAGTGGACTGGGGTTCGGCGCGGTGGCCGCCTCGTCCTTGCTTGGCAGCGCCGGGGCCGCGACGGCGAACAATCCATTTGCCGCGAAGCCGCAGCACTTCCCGGCCAAGGGCAAGAGCGTGATCTTCCTGTTCATGCACGGGGGGCCGAGTCATATCGACACCTTCGACCCCAAGCCGGAGTTGAACCGTCTGCACGGCCAGCGAATCCCGCCCAGTTTTGGCAAGGTTGATTTTCAGTTTTCGAACATGGAGAAGACGCCGCTGATGGGATCGCCGCGCAAGTTCCGGAAGCGTGGACAGTCCGGCATCGAGATCTCTGATCTGTTCGAGAATCTGGCCGCCCATGCGGATGATCTTGCCGTAATCCGATCATGCCACCACGACGGTTTCACGCATGTCACCGGGCAGACGTGGCTGAACACCGGGTGGGCGCGCGTGGGGCGGCCGAGCGTTGGCTCGTGGGTAGTGTATGGCCTAGGGAACGAGAGCGACAACCTGCCCGCCTATGTCGTCATGCTAGATGGCGGGATCAAGGCCGGAGCGCCGGCCTACGGGTCAGGATTCCTGCCCGCGGCCTACCAGGGAACGGTCTTACGCAGCGAGGGGCCGCCGATACTGAACATTCGACGGCCGGATGGGATGAGCTCCGGGGAGCAGCGCCAGATGCTGCACCTTCTACGGGACCTGAACGACTCGCATCGGCAGACGCGAGAGGATGACTCAGACTTGGCGGCGCGTATGGCGTCCTACGAACTAGCCTTCAAGATGCAGATGTCCATGCCCGAGGTGACGGACCTGAACAAGGAGACGGCCGCGACGAAAGCGCTTTACGGGATTGGCGATCCGATGACAACGGAGTTTGGGACGCAGTGCCTGATGGCCAGGCGGCTGGTGGAACAGGGCGTTCGTTTTGTACAGATCTACTCCGGCGGCAAGAAAGGCGCCGAGGTGGGATGGGACGGCCACAATGAATGCGACCAGAATCATCAGTACATGGCGCGCCGGGTGGATCGGCCCATTGCCGGCCTGCTGGCAGACCTGAAGTCTCGCGGCCTGCTGGAAAGCACGGTGGTGCTGTGGGGCGGGGACTTCGGACGGACGCCCTTCACCGACGGCGCGGAGGGCGGCGGCGGCAATCGGAACGGCCGCGACCATAATCCT
>JBBQRA010000384.1:0-3203 GCA_038215275.1 Bryobacterales bacterium
GAGATGGTGATGCCGGGCGACAACGTCCAGCTCTCAATCGAACTGATCACCCCGGTCGCGATGGACAAGGGTTTGCGGTTCGCGATTCGCGAAGGCGGCCGGACCGTCGGCGCCGGCACCGTTACCGAGATCATCGCTTAAAAAAAGGCCTCCGCAAGGGCTGGAACGAAAGCCCCGGTTAGGGAACCGGGGCTTTCGCATGTATAATGAGAAGTTTGGGAGTTTAGCAACATGCGCGAAATCATCAAGCTGCAGTGTACCGAGACCAAAGACATTAACTACTACACGACGAAGAACAAGAAGAAGTCGACCGAGCGCATCGAACTGATGAAATATTCGCCGCGCCTTCGCCGTCACACCTTGCATCGCGAAGTGAAGTAGTCGATTGTAGGGGCATAGGCTAACGGTAAACCAGCGGTCTCCAAAACCGCCTTTGGGGGTTCGAATCCCTCTGCCCCTGCCATTCTTTCTCGAACACATGGCCGCAACAAACGAGTTAACTATGGGTACCAAGAGCGTTACTCCCGAGCAAAACAGCGGCGGGGCTGGCATTGCCGCCTGGCCGGGGATTGCCAAGACATACGTGGAAGATCTGAAGTTGGAAATGCGACGTGTCACTTGGCCCAATTGGGAGCAGGTGAAGGCGACGACAGGTGTGGTGATCGCCTCTGTTTTCGTATTTGCTGCCTACTTCGCGGTGGTCGATCTGCTGATCGGCCGGGGAATTGCACAGCTCTTCAAGGTTTTGGGCAACAAGTAAATGCCGGAAGACAACTTCGATATCCAGTCCGACGAGCAGGCGACCGAAGCGCCGGTCGAAGCGGTATCCCCTGAAGCCGAAGAGGGTTCTCCCGAGCCCGTAGCCGACGGTCCCGTGGACTTGGCGACGTCGAAGAATTGGTACATCATCCACACCTATTCGGGTTTTGAGAACAAGGTAGCCGAGTCTCTACGGGGACGGGCGCTGGCCTTTGGATTCAACGAGCGGTTGGGTCAAATCCTGATCCCGACGGAAGAAGTCTTCGAACTCCGGAACGGAAAAAAAGTCACGAGCAAGCGTCTGCTCTATCCCGGCTATGTGCTGGTGGAGATGGAGATGGACGATGAGCTCTGGCATGCCGTGAAGGACACGCCGCGCGTCACCGGTTTCGTCGGTGGCGGCAACAGCCCCGTTCCGCTCACGGCGGACGAGGTCAATTCGATCCTTTATCGGCAGTCCAATGTGGGAGACCGTCCCAAGCCGAAGCTCACTTTCGAGCGCAACGAAACGGTCCGTATCACCGAAGGTCCATTTACGAACTTCTCCGGAAAGGTGGACGAAATCAACGCAGACAAGAATACTCTGCGCGTGATGGTTACCATCTTCGGCCGTTCAACCCCGGTGGAACTCGACTTTGAACAAGTCGAAAAAATTCAGTAAACCCAAAAAGAGCAGATAAATGGCAAAGAAAGTCACTGGGCAAGTAAAGTTGCAGATCCCCGCCGGGAAAGCGACGCCCGCGCCTCCGGTCGGTACCGCCCTCGGTCCGCAGGGCGTGAATATTATGGAGTTTGTCAAGGCGTATAACGCCCGCACCTCCGCTCCGGAACAAGCCGGACTGATTATCCCGGTCGTCATTACGATCTATTCGGATCGTTCGTTCACCTTCATCACGAAGACCCCGCCTGTAGCGGTGTTGATCAAGAAGGCGATCAAGATCGAGAGTGGTTCGCCGACGCCGAACAAGACGAAAGTAGGCAAAATCACGCACGCGCAGATCGCTGAGATCGCCAAAATCAAGATGCCGGACCTCAATAGCTTCACCATTGAATCCGCCATTGCGCAGGTGGAAGGCGCTTGCAAGAGCATGGGCGTAGACATCGTCTAAGTCCGGCTGATACTCTAGAAAAGTTGAGTTTTAATGGGAGGTCGTTCTCCTGCTCACGCAGCGAGAAACGGCCGCTAGGACCAAATACAATATGGCAAATAAGCAAGGCAAGAAGTACGTTGCCGCCGCTAAGCAGATCGAGGAGCGCCTCTATTCGCTGGTGGAGGCTGTTCCGCTCGTCAAGAAAATCAAATTCACGAAATTTGACGAGACCCTCGAAGTGCACATGCGCCTCGGGGTTGACCCGAAGCACGCGGACCAGATGGTTCGCGGCACTGTCGTTCTTCCGCACGGCCTCGGTAAGAACAAGCGCATCCTGGTCATCGCCTCCGGCGACAAGATCCGGGAAGCGCAGGAAGCCGGTGCTGATTTCGTCGGCGGCGAAGAGTTGGTGAACAAGATCATGACCGAGCAATGGCTCGATTATGATGCAGTCATCGCCACGCCAGACATGATGCGGTCGGTAGGCAAGCTCGGTAAGGTGCTAGGCCCACGCGGCCTCATGCCTAACCCGAAAACCGGTACCGTAACGACGGACGTCAAGCAGGCCATTGAAGAAACTAAGGCGGGTAAGGTCGAGTTCCGCGTGGACAAAACCGGCGTGATTCACGCCCCCCTCGGCAAGGTGAGCTTCTCGGACGAATTCCTGATCGGCAACGCGACCACGCTGATTCAGGCTGTGATCAAGGCCAAGCCCGCGGCCGCAAAGGGCAAGTATGTTCGCAGCGTAACTCTGTGCTCGACGATGAGCCCGGGCGTGCCGCTCGACGTCACCGAAATGAACGCCGTCAAGGCGCAGGCGTAGGAGTAAGAGGCGATGAAGAAAAAAGCAGATAAAGTAAAAGATCTGGCGTTCCTGCGCGGTGAATTTGAGGATACGACGAACATCTTCCTGACCGGCTACGAGAAGATGACCGTGTTGCAGGACTTCAACCTCCGCAAGACCATTAAGGGTGCGGGCGGCAGCTACAAGGTCGTCAAGAATAACCTGGCGCAGAAGGCAAGTGAAGGCCTGAAGAGCGAGCCGTTGTTCGACAAACTCGTCGGCATGAGCGCCGTCGCCTACACGAAAGGCGATGTGGTGGCTTTGGCCAAGGCTTTGACTGTCTTCGCTAAAACCGTTCCCGCGTTCAGCTTCAAGGGTGGATTAGTGGAAGGGAACGTCGTCGACTCGAAGTCGATCGCTGAACTCGCCGCGCTCCCCGCCAAGGAAGAGATTTACGCCAAGTTGCTGTTCCTCATCCAGGCTCCGGCTCAGCGCGTGGTGACTGTCACCAACGCCGTTGGCCGCAACCTTGCCGTGGTCATCGATCAGGGCGTCAAAGAGAACAAGTT
>JBBQRA010000385.1:0-3198 GCA_038215275.1 Bryobacterales bacterium
GTTCCGCCGGAGGGCAGCGGATTGCCCGCGGCATCGAGAATACACAAAGAAGTGCCGGTCGCCGGGCCTACTGTGCCGCGCTTGCGCCGGCCGGGAGGCAGTGGATTGCTTGCGATCTGATGCGCGCCCTCGGTCATACCGTAGCTATTCAGCGCCGGGCAGCCAAACACATTCTCCATCTCGTCCCAAACCGGCGTATGCAGGTGCGCTGAGCTGGAGCGGATGAGGCGGAGGCGATGGCGGAACCGAATTGGCGGGACCCGGGCGAGAATAGCCTGGTGCATGGTGGGCACGGCCGTGTACCAGGTTGGTTGCACCTGATCGAGCCAGCGGTAAAAGCGGAGAGCGTTGAAACCGGTGGTGCAGCAAATGGAGCCGCCGGCGGAGAGCGTGGAGAGCAGGGCGCCAATCAGACCGTGGACATGGAACATTGGCATTAGGTTCAGGCTGTGGTCCGCGGGCGTCAGCGCCAGGGTAGCGTGAATCTGACGGGCCGAAGCGGTGAGATTCCGATGGGTGAGAGGAATGAGCTTAGGACGGGCCGTGGTGCCGGAGGAGTGCAGCAACAGCGCCACATCGTCGGGCCCCGAGAAACCGGTCCCCCGGGCCGGTTGACTGGAGATTTCGCCTTCGAGTGTGTAGATACCGCTTGTATCGCCATAGGGCTGCAGGGCCATCAGGGGAACGCCTAACTGGCGGGCGGCTGTTTCGGCCGCGGGGCAGAGACCCGGCTGGGTCACCAGGACCGAGGCCGCAAGGTCTTGTAAAAAGAAGATGAATTCCTGGGCGGAGTAGGCGGGATTGAGGGGAGCGCACTCCGCGGCCGCCGAGATTCCCAGGAAGGCTACCGCGAGGTGCGGACCATTCGGAAGCACCAGCACGACCCGGTCGCCGCGGCCGTAGCCGTGACGGTTCAATTCACCGACGGTGTAGGCAATTTGTTCTTCGAGACGACTGTAAGTCAGCGGCTCTTGTTCGAGCGAGGCAACGCTCGGTAACGACGGGCTATGAAGTGCTAATAGCTCGGAAAGTACTAAGCCCACTGTCCTTTTAGGGTAACGGGCTTTTGGCGTGGACGCAATATCCAAGGCTGGAGAGGGTATCCCCGGCGTGGGAGAGAAACTCCGCATGCTCGGCGGCGGAAAGGTGCTCCTGCCAAGCGAAGATACGGGCGGGTTGGGGAGGCTGCAAGGTCAACTGCTGCTGGTCGAGTCGCTGTTGGTGAGAGACGAGGACCCTGCCATCGGTCCCCACGCGTGGGCCGTGCTCGATGAGTCGTTCGGGTGTCCGCTCCCAGTAGCGAAGCATCTCTGGCCGGAAATCCAACTTGAGGAACGCGCAAATTCCGGCCAGCGTGGCTTGGGGCGCGCGAACCAGATCTTCGTAACGGACTTCGAGGTAACACTTTGCCCCCGCGCCGCCTGCGCGGCCTAGCTCCACCAGATGCCGCCAATACTGCGCCAGGGTGGCCATGTCGCGCCCAGGGGCGAACCAGAGAGGGCGCAGGGAGAGCGCCACATCCGGCCGTCGCGGATGATGTGGATGAAGTGAGCCTCCGGCAGCAGGTTTTCGATGGTGGCGATGTGCTCGCAGTAGCGGCGTCTTGTCGCCGTACCGGGGCTTGTCATGCTTGGCGGCGTAGAGTCGGTAGAAGGCTCGTAGACCTTGACTACAGGTGAAGGGATTAATCTCGTCCAACGCGGCGCGAAATTCGCTGGCATCGAGACCAAAATCAGACCAGTTTGGCGCACCGGGAGGGAAGCAGGTGAGCCGGTTAAAGAAATCCAGGCGTTCAAGCCCTCCAGCCAAAGGAACGAAGCCGGTTTCAGGTGGGATTGCCACCTCTGGATGCGCATCCAGCATGAACCGCAGAAGGGTAGTTCCTGAGCGAGGCGCACCAACGATTACGGGCATCGGCATCCGCATTCCTTTCAGCGTATCACCGCGGAAAATATCTAAATCTGGCGGCCGGCCGCCGGTAGGACGGAATATAGAGCTTCGTAAAACGGATCTAGCCGGTTTCGAAGATGCGCTTGGGCGACGATGGGAAGCCAACCGCAAGCTTGTGGCGGAGGGTCTGGTTCTGATTGACCCACCGGTAGCGCATGGCGTGGGATCACTGGATTGCCATAGCTGATCACCGGCGCCGCGACGGTGAGGATCGGTGTGGCCGCGTCGATTTTGCGTGTCGATGGAACCTTTGCGGTCCACGCTCGCTAGGTTGCTCCTTCCCGACGAGATCACCGCCGGCTTTGTAAAGTGGGATCTCAGTCTGCATACGAAGACACGGGCACTGACGGTAGTGCGGGACGAAGTTTCACGAAAGTCCCGGCTCTCTGGGTATGGTAAATGCAGGCAGTTTCGAGAGGCCGCGATCGCCTTTGCGGAAGAGGATCCGGACGGGCTGTCCTTCCTTCATTCGGTTCGGGTTGTCCGACGCCGCATGGCCCGCTTTGGCGCTATCCCCCCCACGGCAGAGAAAAACGCTTTATAGGGCCGTCCTCGAAGGAATTCTCCAGGAAGGGTGCGTAGCGAGCCGCAACCGGATCAACCGGCGTGAAGCGAAGCGCAAAATGAGCAGTTATCCGTTCCGCCCCAGAAAATCGCATGAACAGCAGCCTACAAGGACGTCGAGCGGGCGATAGGCGCTCTCACGCCGCGGCAGAGAGAAGAATTGTCTTTGTGGCTTGACAGCCGGTACCCTCAACCGCTTGATGGGGAGTTTGAGGCTGACCTCCAGTCAGGCCGCCTGGATAATCGTTTTGGCCGCGCCGTGGCCGACCACAAAGCGGGGCGAACACGATCCCTCTAGTGCCGATGATCCATCGGGCGAACGCAGATTTCTGGAACGACTATCGAAGGCTGCCAGCGTTTTGAATTGGTGAGCACAGCGTCTATGACGCCCAAACCTGATTTCACCCCAGCGCGGCCAGCTTGGCGGTGCACGATCTGGTGCGGCGGTGAACCACCTTCCAGTCTCCTGCCGGAATCTCAGTTTGTAGGGCCATTTTTGGAACTAATCCATTGGCTGCTCCGAATACTCGATGAACCCGGAGGCGATTTGCAGACGATCAGCGCTAGCGCGACTGCCATGACCACCTCTCAACCAGTCGATTCCCGGCGCAGTGTGGATCGAGGAGGCGAGAATTGGCTGATTCGATTTTCTCGTTCCGCTCTGCTCCAACGACTGCCAATCGG
>JBBQRA010000386.1:0-3122 GCA_038215275.1 Bryobacterales bacterium
TTCATCGCTTGTACCGGTTCCCCCGAGTGCACCAATACGCGCGAGATTCCTTCGGCGGCGCCGGAAGACTTGGGCGAACAGGGCGAGGAAGAGTATTGCCCGAACTGCGGCCGCCCGATGGTGCTGAAGAAGGGCCGCTTCGGCCAGTTCTATGCGTGCTCTGGCTACCCCGATTGCAAGACGACCAAACAGTTGGGTCAGGCGGCAAAGCAGGCCGATGTGCCGCTCGAAGAGCTCTGCCCGACGTGCGGCAAGAACCTAGTGAAGAAGTTTGGCCGGTTCGGCGAGTTTATTGCCTGTTCGAGTTACCCGACGTGTAAGTACGTGAAGCAGAAGACGGTGGGCGTGAAGTGCCCGACGTGTTCGACGGGTGACATTATCGAGCGCCGGTCAAAGAAAGGTAAAACTTTCTATGGCTGTAACCGTTATCCCGAGTGCGACTTTGTGGCGTGGGGCAAACCCGTCGCCAAGGCGTGTCCGGAGTGCAACAATCCCTACCTCATTGAGAAGTTCCTCAAATCCGGGGCATTCGCCCAATGTCCGAACGCCGAGTGCAAGTACAAAGAAGCACTCGCAACAGAGGAAGTAACCGCTTAACGCGGTTACTTCCTTCCCCGCTCCTCTCTCTCTTTCTTGTTTTCTCCCAACTTACAAAGGATTTTTTGTCATGTCTGACACCGATCAGTTTTATCGCATCGCGAAGCTGCCCCCCTATGTGTTCGCCGTCATCAATGAGATGAAGGCAAAAATGCGCGCAGCCGGGAAAGATGTGGTCGATTTCGGTATGGGGAACCCGGATGGCGCGACGCCGCAGGCTGTGATTGATAAGCTGTGCGAGGCCGCGCAGCAGGCCAAGAATCACCGCTACTCCATGTCGCGGGGGATTCCGCATCTCCGGCAGGAGATCGTCAAGCGCTACCAACGAAACTACGGGGTGGAGCTCGATCCGGAGACCGAAGCGATTGTGACCATCGGCGCCAAGGACGCGTTGGCGCATCTGCTATTTGCGATTATCGCTCCGGGGGATGTGGTCGTCTCGCCGAACCCGGCGTATCCGATTCATCAGTACGGCGTGATTATGGCCGAAGGCGAAGCGTGTATGCTGCCGATGCCGGATCCGGCGACATTCCTGCAGGGTCTGGAGGACGTATACAAAGGACCGAAGAAGCCGAAGGTGATTCTGATCAGCTTCCCGCACAATCCGACGACGACGTGCGTCGATTTGAATTTCATGAAGGAAGTCGTTCGGCTGGCGCAGGCGAATGGGTCGTTGATCGTCCACGACTTTGCGTACGCCGACTTGGGCTTCGACGGATATAAGCCGCCGAGTATTCTTGAGGTGCCGGGGGCGAAGGATCTGGCGGTAGAGATCTTCTCGATGTCGAAGAGCTACAATATGGCCGGTTGGCGCGTGGGGTTCTGCCTGGGGAATAAGCGGATGATCTACGCGTTGAGCCGGATCAAGAGCTACCTGGACTATGGGACGTTCCAGCCGATCCAGATCGCCAGTATCATCGCTCTCCGCGAATGTGAGGCGAACACGACTGAGATCCGGGACATGTACCAGGAGCGGCGGGATGTGTTACTCGAAGGGATGGCGGCGGCCGGGTGGCCGTGTGAGAAGCCGCAGGGGAGCATGTTCCTGTGGGCGCCGATCCCGGAGAAGTTCCGGGTGATGGGATCGCTGGAGTTCGCCAAGTTGTTGATGGAAAAGGCGTTGATTGCCGTGAGCCCGGGCATTGGCTTCGGTCCGCTCGGCGAAGGGCATGTGCGATTCAGTTTCATCGAGAATGCGCACCGGACCCGGCAGGCGATGCGGGAGATGAAGCAGTTCCTGCGTACGGCGTAGACAGCGGGAAAGCCCGGAATCGCGCCACCACTCCCACGAACGCCGCCCTCAACGCCCCATCGGATAACAAATTCCCCGACCCGCCGGAAGCGAGCGATATTCTGCCATCGGTGTTGGCGCCGGGAACGATACAGTTCCCCGGCGGATTGTGCCTCGCGACGGGGCTACCAAAATAGTCCGGATTCCCTATACCTTGTCGTCTGGCGGCGGGGCGGTGACGGCGATTGCCGCCTTCAACCAGCGGTTTTCGGGGCAGATCCAGTGGGTCCCCCGGGCAGGAGAGGCGGCGTATGTCGACTTCGGCCCTGGACGCGGCGGACCTGAGTCGCGTTTGCCGGGCGAATGTGGGTCGGACGGGTGGCGACCAGAAGATCCTGGGGTCGGCCGCCTGTTCGACGGGCGGCCTGCCGGCCGGGCTCGCAGGTCATGTGTCGCGATTCCGGCGGGATACGACGACGGGCGAACTCTTGGCGGACTTGGTGATTGTGAATTTTGGGGTCGGCGCCGCCGAGAATGCCGTGCTGCGGACGTTCGCGCTGGGCGGAACCGGCGGAACCGTGGTGAATCCGAACCAGACGCTGGGCCATCAGCGGAAGGGCGAAATGAAGATGATGCTGGTGCGTCTGCGATCGAGCGCGACGGGCGCCGTGCTGAGTTGGAGCGGCGTTTATGACGGGGGGACGTTCAGCGGCTACCAGTCGGTAGGCTGGTAATCCTTGTAGAACTGTCCCCAGGCGTGGGTGCCGGTATTGAAGCCCGTGATAATGGGGTCGACGATGCGCGCTGCGCCATCGACGATATCGAGGGGGGGATGGAAGCGCTGTTCGGCAGTCTTGCGGGCAGCGATTTCGACGGGATCCTCGTCGGTGACCCAGCCGGTATCGACGCTATTCATGTGGATGCCATCCTGCTGATAGTCGGTGGCGGCGGTGCGGGTCATCATGTTCAGAGCCGCCTTGGCCATATTGGTATGGGGGTGGCGGGTGGTCTTCCACTTGCGGTAGAACTGACCTTCGACGGCGGAGACATTGACGATGTGCTTGTCGCGTTCGGGGGTGCGTAGCATAAGCTGCTTCAGCCGGGCGTTGAGGACAAACGGGGCCACGGCGTTGACCAGTTGCACTTCGAGGAGCTCGACGGTGGAGACTTCGGCGAGGAGGAGGCGCCAGGAGTTGCGGCCTCGAAGGTCAACCTGTTGGAGGTCCTGATCGAGCTTGCCCTCCGGGAAGAGATGCTTCTGGCTGAGGAGCTCTTCGGGAAGCAGTGGGAGTTG
>JBBQRA010000387.1:0-3090 GCA_038215275.1 Bryobacterales bacterium
GGCGCCCCGCCTATGGCCGGCGACGAGATCCCCGCTTCCAAAATCTCAAAAGAGAACATGAAGGTGGAGCAGATCACCTCCTTTCTCCTGCGCTGCAAATCCCGCATCGCCACCCTCCAACTCCAGCGCGAGATCAACACCTACAAGGACGAAGCCATGCAGGGCATAATCCCCGGCGTGACCCTGCAGGAGCTTTGGCGCACCATCGGCTACGCCGAAGATGCCCTGCAAGTGGTCACCATCTTCGTTATCCTCGTCGGCCTGCTGGGCATGCTCGTCTCGCTGTACACCTCCCTCAATGAGCGCCGCCGCGAGATGGCCATTCTCCGTGCCATCGGCGCCGGGCCGGGCAAGATCATCGCACTCCTGGTCCTCGAAAGCGGCCTTCTCGCCTTCGCCGGTTGCGTCGTCGGCGTCGTCATGATCTACGGCCTCAGCTTCATCTTCCAGCCGATTGTCGAGCAGCAGTTCGGCCTCTACGTTCCCGTCCAGCCCCCCACCCAAGCCGGCTGGATCTATCTCGGAGCCGTAATTTTCGCCGGCATTCTCATCGGATTCGTCCCCGCCTGGAAGGCCTATCGCAATACCCTCGCCGACGGCCTCAGCGTCCGCGTTTGAAAATTTATCGCCTTGCGCAGGAACTGAGAACTGTTTATCATAGTCGAAGGTATTATGGCGAACGGTTCTCCCCGCGTAAGTCTGGATCGGTATGGAATGGCGCTTTCGATTGGCTGTGCCATTCATTGCGCGGTTCTCCCCGTGGCCTTGTCGGCCATGACCGCGGCAGGCTTGGCTTGGGTCGCCTCCGAGGAACTGGAGTGGACCATTCTCATCTGCACCTTCCTGATCGGCTCGACGCGTCTCGTGCAAAGCTATCTCCACCACCGCCATACCGAGTGCCTCATGCTCTTCGCCGCCGGTCTCGTCTCCTTCGTGTGCGCTAAAAGCCAGTACTTCAGCTTTTCCTACAACGAGGCGGTCTTCATGACCGTCGGCGGCCTCCTGATCGCCACCGCTCACTTCCGCAATCTGCGCCTCTCGAAGACCTGCTGCGTGCCCGCGCCGTAAAACAAAAGCTACACGAATTGTTTCATCGAGAATTTACGCACTTCTCGTCCGGCTGCAACGCAAGCCGCTCACACTGGGAACCATGCCAGCCCATGGTCTGCACTTTCTCTGGCGCAACCCTCGCGTTGCCGACCAGTTCCGCACCGGCGTGTCCCTCCACAGCCACACGATGCACTCAGAAGAAAACATGGCGTTCCTACCGCGCTATGCCCACCATATCCCCGGTGTAAGCCAGACCATCCGGAAGCACGAAGCCACCTTCCGCTCCCACTACGGCAAGGAACTCGACTACTCCCGAGCCTGGTGGACCCCGCCCCTGCCAGCCCCCGATGCTGAATCCCTCGAACGTCGCCAGATTCAGGACCTGCTGCAACTCCCCGCACTCGTCTCCCTCACCGATCACGATTCCATCACAGCCGGGCAGAACCTCCACATCATGAGCCCGCACTCAGTCGCGCCCATCTCCACCGAGTGGACCGTTCCTCTCGAAAAATCCTTCATCCACCTTGGAATCCACAATCTACCGGCCGCGGACGCCACCGCCTGGATGGGTTGCCTCCGCGCCTGGACCGCCGCGCCGGATTCTGATCGCTTGGCCGAGCTCCTGGCAGCGTTAAACGCCATTCCTGACGTCCTCGTCGTCTTTAACCATCCGCTCTGGGACGAAGGCCTGGCCGGCCGCGACATCCACCGCCAAATGGTCAGCGGCTTTCTCGCCCGGTACGCCCGTTGGATCCACGCCCTCGAACTGAACGGCCTGCGCCCCTGGAGCGAGAACCGCGAAGTGGTCGCCCTCGGCGCCGCCCGCTCGCTGCCCGTCATCTCCGGCGGCGACCGCCACGGCCGCGAGCCCAACGCCAACGTCAACCTCACCTGCGCGGCCACCTTCTCCGAGTTCGTCGCCGAAGTCCGTCAAGACCGCATTTCGGACGTCCTTTTCCTGCCTCAGTACAACGGCAGTCTCAAACTGCGCTGCCTCGAAACAATGGCCGATACCCTGCGGGACTACCCCGAGTATCCCGGCCGCGTACAGTGGAGCGACCGTATCTACTTCCGGCAGGACGACGGCCAAGTAGCAACCCTCACCTCCCTTTGGCGCGGCGCCGGCCCCCGAATTGTTCGGAACTTCGTGGCTCTGCTCCGCGTCCTCGAATCCAGGAGAGTGCGAACCACTCTTCGCCAAGCGCTCGCCGGACGGCGGGAATACGCGTTGTAGTCCAAGGAGTCCATGCGAGTAGCCTTTTTCACGGATTCGTATCATGAAGTAAACGGAGTCGCCCACACCAGCCGAATGTTGTCCGCCACGGCAAACCGCCTTGGCGTTCCGTTTCTGGTCGTCTGCGCCGGCGAGCCCGATCCCGCCTCCGGCCGCCTCCAACTCCCCCGCGGCCGCACCGCCTTCGCCGTCGAGCGCGACCTGTTCTACGATCCCCTCTACTACCGCCACCGAGCCGAGGCCGAAGCGCGGATCCGGGAGTTCGCGCCAGACGTCATCCACGTCACCGGCCCCAGCGACGTCGGCACCATCGGCGTCGTCCTTGCCAAAAAACTAAAGATTCCCCTCGTCGCCAGTTGGCATACCAACCTGCACGAGTACGCCGGCGAACGCCTGCCCGCCTTCGTCCCCGGCTACTTGCGCCAAGCCGCGGTCACCGGCTCTTTCTGGGCCCTCAGCCGCTTCTACCAACTGGCCGACGTCGTCATGGCCCCCAACTCCGAACTCCTCGAACTCGTCGAACAAGCCTCCGGCCGGGCCGGGTTCCTGATGCGGCGCGGCGTCGATACCCAACTCTTTGATCCCGCCAAGCGAACCCGCACCCAGCGGCCCCTCCGCATCGGCACCGTCGGTCGCCTATCGGTTGAAAAGAACATTCACTTTCTGACGACGCTCGAACGCCATCTTCTCGCCCAAGGCGTCAACGATTTTCGCATCGTCGTCATCGGTGACGGCGGTGAACGCGCCAAGCTCGAACAGGAACTGCGGCACGGCGAGTTCACCGGAGTCCTCCGTGGCGAGGCGCT
>JBBQRA010000388.1:0-2931 GCA_038215275.1 Bryobacterales bacterium
CTGCCGCATGATTTCTGTAAGTTCCGTTTCTATGCGCTTCGGCGCCAAAGTACTGTTCGAGGATGTCTCTGTCGCGTTCGTGCAGGGCCGCCGCTACGGCCTGACGGGCCCGAATGGCGCCGGAAAGTCCACGCTGATGAAGATTTTTTCCGGGGAAATTGACGCTCAGAAGGGCACCGTCACCCGGCCCAAGCGCATGTCGGTCCTGAAGCAAGACCAGTTCGCCTTCGATGCCTATCGCGTTGTCGATACCGTCATCATGGGCAACCAGCGCCTATGGAGCGCCCTTGAAGAGCGCGAAGTGCTCTACAGCAAGTCGGACATGACCGACGAAGACGGCATCCGTCTCGGCGAACTCGAAGGGGTCGTCGGCGAAGAGGACGGCTACTCCGCCGACTCCGACGCCGCCATCCTGCTCGGCGGCCTCGGCATCCCCGAAGACCTCCACGAACGGAAAATGAGCGAACTGCAGGGCGGCCAAAAAGTCCGCGTCCTCCTGGCCCAGGCCCTCTTCGGCAACCCCGAAGCCCTGCTGTTGGACGAACCGACTAACCACTTGGACTTAGACTCCATCCACTGGCTGCAGGATTTCCTCAACAATTTCAAGGGAACCATGATCGTGATCTCCCACGATCGCCACTTCCTGAACTCCGTCTGCACCCACATCGCCGACATCGACTACCAGACCATCATCGTCTACACCGGCGGCTACGACGACATGGTGATGGCCAAAACCCAGGTCCGCGCCCGCGTCGAATCCGACAACGCCCAGCGAGAAAAGAAGATTGCCCAGTTGAACGAGTTCATCTCCCGCTTCAGCGCCGGCACCCGCGCGAGCCAGGTCCGCAGCCGCGCAAAAGAAGTCGAGCGCCTGGAAGTCTCCGACCTCAAGCGGTCGAACATCGCCCGGCCGTTCATCAAGTTTGTTTCGAAGCGCCCCTCCGGCAAGCATCCGCTTGAAGTCAAGAATCTCACCCGGTCCTACGACGATCAGATTGTCTTCAAGGACTTCTCCGCCCACGTCAGCCGCGGCGAACGCATCGCCATCCTCGGCCGCAACGGCGCCGGCAAAACCACCCTCCTCCGCGCCCTGCTCGACAACGGACCCGTCACCTCAGCCAAAGAGAAAGACACTTCAGTCGGCTCGGGCGAAGTCACCTGGGGCCACGAAACCAGCATCGGCTACTTCGCGCAGGATCATAAAGAGTCAATCGAGAAAGGCACCACCGCCTTCGAATGGCTTCACACCTTCGACCCTCAGGCCAGCCGCGAAGAGATCCGGGGCACCCTGGGCCAGATGCTCTTCACCGGCGAAGAAGGCGCCAAGCCCACGCACGCCCTCAGCGGCGGCGAGGCGGCCCGGCTGATCTTCTGCCGCCTGATGCTCGAAAAACCCAATATTCTTGTCTTCGACGAACCCACCAACCACTTGGACCTCGAAGCCATCAATGCCCTGAACTTCGCCTTCCAGAAGTTCGACGGCACCGTCTTCATCGTTACGCACGATCACGACTTGATCGACGCCGTCGCCACCCGTATCTGGGCCGTCGACAACAACGAGATCGAGGATTTCAAGGGCCCGTACGAAGAGTACCAGGCCGCTCACGGCGCTACTGCGGGTTCGGGCCGCCGGTAGTTCCGTTGGCCGCTGCCGGCAGCGGCTCACCAAGCAAAAACACCACTGCATGCTGTGAGGCCCGCCTATAAACGGGCTCCATCGCATCGAGCAGCGTCTTCTGGCCCTGCCAGAAGGGGAACGGCCCCAATCGGCGCGGCAGCGCGGCAGAGATCGCCGGCGGCGCCAAGTCCCCCGTCGCGTCTTCAGGCATTCGCACAGCGCCTTTCCAATAAATGTCGGGGTCGAGTTGCAGCGCCTGCTTGGGTTCTTCCACCGGCGCCAACTCTTCATCGTCCCGCTGCGCTTCAGCGTCGAGCGCCTGCGGCAGATTCTTCTCAATGATCGCCAGCAGCTTATCCCGCCGCATCCCGCGCATCGTGAAGAGCAGAAACGGATCGCGGTCGAACTCTTCGCCGAGCAGCAGATAAACCGCCGCCAGGTGCTTGCACGGGTTCGCCGTATCCGGGCACGTGCAACTCGTCACCAAGTCCTGTTCGTTCTTCGGATAAAGCGACAGGCCCAGCTCTTCAAAAATCTCTTCGATGTCGCCCGGCATCTCCCCGGCGAGCAGGGTAGCCGAAAACACGGCCTGTTCAGCTAGCTTGGCCCCAACGCGCGTCCAATCCTCTTCCGGGATCGTGTTGATGTTGATGTCCACGTCGTACGGTTTCGGCCGCGAACCCCGCACGCGGGCGTGGACATGCCCCTCATCAATCGTGATCGCCAGCACATGGCCGCTCTTGGCATAGTCCCGGCCACGGTTGAGCCGCGATCCCATTTCGAAGCCCTCAAGAACTTCGATCCAGCGCCGCGCCCACCAGTTCTCGCCAAAGCGAGAGCCTTTCGTCTGCGCCCGGATGCCGCCGCCGCCCGGAGCCCGGAAGCCCCCCGCCCGCCGCTGCGGCCCCCGTCGGCGATTGCGATTTCCCCGCAGATCGCGGTCGTTTCGCCGGCCATTGCCACTCTGCCGACCGTTCCCGCCCCCGCTCCCCTCGCCACTCCGCATCTGCTGCGGCGGAGGAGGCGGCGGAGCCGCAGCGGTTGGCGGAGGCGCGCTCGCCGTCCCAACGCCCTCACCACCCGCCGGCGTACCCCCCCGCCGCCGGTTGTTGAACTTCCGCCTGCCCCAGGAGCCCCGATTTCCGCCCCCCCCACCATTCCCATTCCCGCCGCCGCTTGGCCGTTTATTCATCCAGCGCCTCCGCACTCAACGCGAATACGTTCTTCAGCTCTTCGTTCGAAAGCTCGGTAATCCAGCCCTCGCCCGTCCCGATCACTTCGTTGACGATGCTCTTCTTGCTTTCGATCATCTC
>JBBQRA010000389.1:0-2850 GCA_038215275.1 Bryobacterales bacterium
GGTGACGAGGAAGAGATGGACGGTCTGTGGGAGTAGCACAGGGGGAATCAAGGCTTGACTCGGCCTCGGCGATCTCACTTTGGGTTACCTTGCCGGTGCGTAGCGCTTCGGCGAGGGCATGGTGGAGTTGCCCGCCGGCACACTTTCCTCCTCAGCAACATCTAGAACGGTGCGCAAGGCTTTGGTGACGGGTATACCGTCAACGATCTCGACTTCGCTAGACAAGAAGATCCTTCTTGTGGAGTACGAGCACGCTGGGGGTTGGCGCGCTTCGCCGGAAATCCGAGGGGACGGTCATATGGATGCGGGCAGGCATCCCATCGCTCAGTTCGTGAAGAGAGAGCGCCGTTTGGTGGCTAAAGGCGCCTTGGGGTTCGTCTTCGCGATTGCGCGACCATAGCCACCAAAGGACGAGGTCTGGCCGCGGCGGGAGCGGGTGCAGCGAGAGGCGGAAGATTCCACGATGCTCTCGCAGCCAGTTGCCGGCTTGAACATGATAGTGTCGCTTGGGCGCCGTGTAGCCGATGGCGGCAGCTTGCTTTGCCGTGAAGAAACCGCCCTGCGCGCTGGCCAGGCGGACGAGGGCACGTTCGACTTCGACATAGGAACGGGAGATCACAAACGTTCAACTCTCTGAAACTCTTGTGCAGTGAACGAGCCTGGAACACAAGTCGCTTTGAAGAGCTTTCGACTCGATGGAACGATCAGCTCCTGAGTGTTCCGGTGGATTCGAGGACTTCGGAGGGCAAAGCACTCGAAGGTTGGCAAGGGGCCCCGGGGAACCGCCGTTCCTCGCATCGTGGCCAATTCCTTGCGCGGCGGAGCCGCACTAATGATTTATGCGCCAGGGCCGCACGTGATTGCCGTTGAGAAAGCGATCCCGGACAGCGTCGAGCTCGTCGTTGGCGCGTTGCTGACCGCGACCGATCAGGTACTCGAGCTTATCCGGATTGTCGAGATCTTCGACAGTCCGCTCGGGGTCGTCGACTCGCAGGAAGTGGCCATCGCCCAGGAGCTGCCTAGCATAATGCAGCGTCGCTTGGCCCTGGGACTTCAGGAAGAGGTCAGCGGCCTTGAGTGCCCAACCGCTGAGTCCGGAATTGGACGGCGGATCGAGGATGGGCGCGAATCCGGCCGTGCCCAGGTTGAGCATGTCGATCCGGTCGAGGGGAATCTTGAGGACGCCGACAGCCTCACTGAGGGCCGCCATGGCGGGACAGTTGGCCCACACGCCGCCGTCGACCGCCTCGTGCGGAGCGATCAGATCGTCGACAATCCCGGCTGGAAAGTAGGTGGGCGCGGCCGAGGTTGCTCTGCCGACGGAAACCGAGAGCGGCGCATCGTTCGGCTGCACGTTGGGATAATGCGGGGTACGGTATAGAGCAACCGTGTTCGCGGTGAGGTTGTAGGAGGTGATCAGAAGCCTTGTCTTCGAATCGGCGAGCGTAGTCTTCCGTTCGACGTCATAGGCAAGGGCGAGTTGCTCCTCCAGTTCCTGGACCCCGAACTTACTCGTGACCAACCGCCGCAAGTTATGCCAAACCTTTTCGGACAGACTGGTCACGGGGAAAATCTCCCTGGCGTGATTCTTGTAGAAGTTCAACATCTCCTTCGCTGGAATGCCCAAACCGAGGCCGATGGCGAGAATGCCTCCCGTGCTGGTGCCGGCGATGAGGTCGAAATGGTCGACGATGCGGCGCTTCAGCCGGTGCTCCCACTGGGCGAGTATGGCGGCGGTGAAGGCGCCCCGAACCCCACCGCCGTCGAGACAGAGGATCCGAAAGCGCTCGCCGTCCTTCGTTTCGCGCCGGGCGAGGGGCAGAAGCGCCAACTGACTCAGGATCCGGCCGACCGCGGCCGGAATGTCCATTTCGCGAGCGAGGCCGAGATTCGTTTGACGGTCCAATCCGTTCCTCAGGTTGAGGAGGATTTCCTCGTGGTCTTCGATGTAGCCCGATGCGGCCCCTCCGAGTCCGCCGAGGATGAAGCTTGGAATGCCGCGCGTTACGGCTAAATCGAACTCCCGGGGAATACCCGCGTGGCTGCGGTTTATCGTCCACCACTTCCCACCCACGGCGACCATGGCATCCGCGCGTGCCGCGAGCGCATCGCGCAACCGGTCGAGACTCGCGGCCGGGGAAGGGCTCGCGGGAATCTCGTCGAGTTCGGCGTACCCGCGGATGTCTTCCAGGGTGCGTCCCAGGTAGGTCCCGTTTTGTTTGTCCCGATAGTGGCTGGCCACGAGCAGATGCAAGGGCGCCCGCCGATTCGTGGAGTTTCTGAATTTCTTAGCGGCGTCGAGGAGCGTTGGGGTCAGGCTGGGGTGGAAGCCATGTAACAGAGTGGCATCGCGCAAGAAAGCCTGCTCCGCGAGTTGTCGCGTAAACTCCTCAAGGCGCTGGCGTTCCTCGGGAGTAGACTGCTCCGGCACGGAGCCGGAGAGCCAGATGCGGACACCGGAAAGTGGAGAGTTCGGCATACTGTCAGGAAGCGCGGCAGCGCCGCGTCATGTTTCTGCGATCCGATAGAAAACGAAGTCTTTGGTGTCCCCTTTGTTCAACTTGCCGTGCAAGGCAAAGTGGTCCGTTCGGCCGGAATCCAACAACTCGCCGAGATGGATCAGTGCCCCTTGGAGGTCCCAAAGAGGATTGCCAAGGTCAATATCGATGTCGGCGTAAACGGCCAAGTGGGCGAACTTGGGTACTGCGACGACAATCTGCAGGCTGTTTCGCCCACCCTGCCGATAACTGGATAACACAAAATCGTCAAGCGTCTTCCCCTTCAACTCCGGGAAGCGCTTCACGGCGTCGGTCACCACTTTTTGATGAATCGATGCCTTTGGCCTGCCTT
>JBBQRA010000390.1:0-2848 GCA_038215275.1 Bryobacterales bacterium
GAATGGAAGGGCAAGGGATTTCCGCTGCAGATTATCGATGTGGACCGGTCGCCGATGGCGGCCTGGAACGTATTTCGCCGCTTTTTGTTTGACTATCGCGAGGATCTGGCGCTTCCGACGAGTCTGCTGGTGGATAGTCAAGGGCGGGTGGCGAAGGTCTACCGGGGAGTAACGCCGGCCCGCGTAATCCTGGCAGATATGAAGGCTGTGTCCCGGCCCGTCCTGCCGTTTGCCGGGGTGTGGCTCGAGAAAGCCGGTGGCCGTAACTATTCCGAACTCGCAACCGCGATGGCTGAGGCTGGGCTTCCCGCCGAGGCTGAGAAATATTTTGCACTGGCGCATCCAAATCAAGAGACGCGCATCAACTACGCTACCCTGCTGATGGAGCAGCAGCAGCCGGGCGCGGAGACGATCTTCCGGGACATCCTGCGGCAGAACCCGAATCAACCCGAGGCGCTGGCGAATCTGGGTCTGTTGCTGTTGAACGAAGACAAGTTCGACGAAGCCGCCGCGCTGTTCGAGCGGCTGCGCGCAGCACAGCCAGATGACGGCGTCGCAGCGGAATGGCTCGGCTTGGCGCAAATAGGGCAGGGTCGGAAGGCGGAGGCGGCAGCCGCTCTTGAAGCCGCGCGGAAACTGGGTCGGGAATCGGCAGATCTACTGAATCATCTGGCGATCCTCTACGCGGAACTGGGCCGCAAGGAGGAAGCATCGACTCTGTTTCGTTATGGGCTGCAACGGTTTCCAGGACATCCTGGGTTGACGGCGAACCTGCAGCGGCTGGAATCGATGCGAGACTGAACTGCGGCCAGGATCGTTGAACAAGCCGGACCGGCTGGAGACGTTCCGCGATCTCGGCTTCGTCATTTCGCACTCACTGGCCGGAGCCGATTCGGCCTATACCGACCGCTTCTACAACGAACTTCCGAAGACCTTTAAGCCGCGGAAGCTGATGCAGACCCCCATCAATCGCGACATCACGAAAGAGGTTCTGGACGCCTTCTCAGCCCAAGGGATCCGCCCTGCGCCCTACTTCTCGCCCGGCGATTTCTGGTGGCTCCGGAAGAACAAAATCGATATCCAGCGCAACATTCCTTCGGTGCAGCCGCGAAACAACCCGGGGCCAATGGCTCTCGATCTGCCGCAGATGCGCGAGTTGATGACCAAGTATGGCCCCATCGACTACGTGTTTCTCGACGGCGAGCCGCACCAGTTGCGAGAACTGGCCTGGCAATTGCAGCCCAATACGGTGGTCACGCGCGGCGCCATCCAAACCCCGGGAGCTCTATGTCCCCGGGGGTTCCGATAGAGGGCGCTTGCGAGGCCTGCTTCACCGTGGGCACCGCGTGGCAATATCAACCCCAAAATGATAGCTACAAGTCCGGCGGACGGGTCATCGACATCCTGGTGGAAACCAATGTTCTGTTCGTTGGTGATGACCCACGGCCTGACGCCGTAGATGCTCTTCTGGTTCACCTGCATCCAAAGCGCCAGTTCTCGCAGCCGCTCCTCCTGTTCAATGGGTAGTTCGCCGTCGGGCTTCGGGCCCACGTTCAGCAGCAGGTTGCCTCCCTTGGCGCGGCCCACCTTCGTCCCGCCGCGTCTCGAAACGAGCGCAAGCCAATGGCGCGGTACGGCCGCAACATTCTCCGGGAAGCTGCTCGACATGGGAAGGGCCGAACAATGGAGGTGGGCTTCGACTACCGGAGCATCGTCGGAGTTTACGAATTCCGGGCTTGGACAAAGCATCCGCTGCTGACGATCTATGGCGCGGAACGCCGAATGGAAAATAGTGAGCGAAGCGCAGAACCCGCGAACTCAGGCGGCGAGCCCCTTCCAAACGATCTCGACGAGTTCCTTGGAAAAGCCGGGCGGCACCGTGGAGGTCGCCAGGTAGCGAGCATAGAAGGCTCCGACGAGCATGTTCACCGCGGCGTCCAGGCTCACGCCGGGGCGGAGTTCCTTGTTCCGCTGGGCGCGGCGCAGAATCTGATGGATCTGCGCCCGGCGATGGACGACCAGACGCTCCCGGAAGAGCGCGAGAAGCTCCGGCGTATGAGCCTCCTCTGCCAAGACAGTGCCAATGAGAGACATCCCGTTCGGCCGCAACAGCGAACGGGAGAAGTTCTGCAAAACGGCGACGAGATCGCCGGCCGATGATCCGGTTTCCACCGCCGGTTCGCCGGTCTGAATGGTTCGCAGGGCGGCCGTGGCCAGGTCCGCTTTCGAGGACCACCGGCGGTAAATGGTGGGTTTGCTGACGCCGGCCTCCGCGGCCACCGCATCGAGGGACATGCGGGAGTAGCCTTGTTCGGCGAGCAGACGTAACGCGGCTTGCAGGATGCGGGCCTCGGCCTCGGCGTCGCGAGGACGGCCCGGGGGGCGTGCGGGAGTTTGCAGGGAAGCCAAATCCTATCTTGACAATCTATATAGATACGGTACAGTATCGTAATCATAAAGGAGATCTATGCGGATTGGAGTTTTGGGATCAGGGAATGTAGGGGGCGCATTGGGCAAGCGCTGGGCGGCGGCCGGTCACACCGTGGCGTTTGCCTCGCGGCAACCGGACTCGGCGGATATGGCCGAACTCGTCGCGGCAGCGGGGGAACACGCCCGGGCAACGACGTCGGCGGATGCGGTGGCGTCGAGCGACGTCGTTTTGGTGGCGACGCCCTGGCCGGCTACGAAGGGCGTGGTGGAAGGTTTGGACTGGACGGGCAAGGTACTCATCGACGCGACCAACCCACTTCTGCCCGGTCTGGCGGGCTTGGAGTATGCGAATTCAACCTCCGGCGCGGAGCACGTGGCACGGTGGGCGGCGGGTGCGTCTGTGGTGAAGGCGTTTAAC
>JBBQRA010000391.1:0-2716 GCA_038215275.1 Bryobacterales bacterium
CCGATGGCATTCCGAAAGATCGCGCGGCCTATGTGAATAGTCTGCTGGCCAGTCCGCACTACGGCGAGCGCTGGGCCCGCCATTGGCTCGACCTGATGCGTTACGCCGAGACCAACGGCCACGAATTCGACAACGACAAAAGCGATGCCTGGCGCTATCGCGATTACGTCATCCGGGCGCTGAATGCCGACTTGCCTTATTATCAATTCGTCCGCGAACACATTGCGGGCGACCTGCTTCCCAAGCCACGCTTATCGGCTGATGGCGCCTACCTCGAATCGCCCATCGCGACCACGTCCTGGTGGTTCGGCGAGATCCTCAATTCGGCCACTGACTCCGCCAAGTCCCGCGCCGACGCCGTCGACAACCAGATCGACGTCTTCTCGAAGGCGTTGCTTGGCCTCACTGTCGCCTGCGCGCGCTGCCACGACCATAAATTCGATCCCATCCCCACGGCCGATTACTACGCTATGGCCGGGGTGATGCATTCCACCAACGTTCGGGAAGCCGTGATCGACTCGCCGGCCCGGCGGGAGGCCGTTGCGTCTCAGTTGGGCCCCCGGCCAACCGCGAAGGGCGTGCGCCTGGCTCTGCGACCGGGCGACGAACTCTTTCCCGGGTTCGACCAGTGGCGCTCGGAAGGCCAGGCCATGGCCGAGAGCCACGGCGTTGCTAGCTCCGCGCCGCTCGAAGGGGTTGGCTCGCTCACCTCCGCGAAATTCAAGATGCCCAAGTTCTACGTCCATGTGCTGATGCAAGGCACTAAGTACCGGAAGCCGCGCGTGGGCGAAGGAGACCTGCGCCTAACCTTGGTCGCCGACGACTTCAAGAGCTCGCACTGGTTCCCGTTGGGGGTACCGGGCTTCACCTGGAAGTCGCAGCGCATGACGTTGTCGCATGGCCGGGAGTGCTACTTCGAACTCGTGGACCGCTCCCGCACGGGCTACCTCGGCGTCGCCGCCATCGTCATTTCCGACCATAAGACGCCGCCGGGCATCCTCGAAAACGCTGCACTCCCGGCCCCCGGCTCCGTACCCGATTTGCCGGAGTCGACGTTCGCTATGATCAGTCGCGACGAGAACCCGCGTAACACCAAACTGCACGTACGCGGCAGCCACCTCGACCTCGGCCAGGAGGTGCCGCGCGGATTCTTGAAGGTACTCTCCACGCAGAGCCGCGAACTCGGCGGCAGCGGCCGCCTGGAATTCGCCGATTGGCTCACGCAGGATGCGCAGGCCTTGCTGGCCCGCGTGTTGGTCAACCGCGTCTGGAAGCACCACTTCGGCAAAGGCCTTGTTCCTTCCACCGATAACTTTGGCCTCCTCGGCGATCGGCCCGCGAATCGGGGCCTGCTCGACGCATTGGCCGCGCGGTTCATCGCGAGCGGTTGGAGCCTGAAGGGGCTGCACCGCGAGATCCTTCTCTCCGATGCCTACGCGAAGACCGTCCCAGTGCGGCGACTGGAAGCCGAAGCCATTCGCGACGCGATGCTCCAGTTATCCGGCCGTCTCGATCCGAAGCTCTACGGTCCCAGCGTTCTGCCCCACATCAGCGCCTATCAAGACGGCCGCGGCAAGCCTCCCTCGGGCCCGCTCGACGCCAACGGCCGCCGCAGCATTTACATCCAGGTGCGTCGCAACTTCCTGACACCGATGTTCCTGGCCTTCGATCATCCGCTGCCGATCTCAGCCATCGGCAACCGGACCGCCAGCGTCGTACCGAGCCAGGCGTTGATGCTACTCAACAACGAATTCGTGCTCCAGCAAGCCCGCCTGTGGGCGCAGCGGACGATGCGGGAAGGCCTCGGCCCGGAAGACCTAGTGCCAGCGCTCTACCGGGCGGCGTTTGCGCGGGAGCCCAAGGTAACCGAGCAGATTGCGGCGCTGGATTATCTGCGCCAGCATGGGGACAACGAAGAGTCGCGCGCCGACCTGTGCCACGTTTTGTTCAATACCGCGGAGTTCAGCTATGTTCAATAGGCGACAGTTCCTGGCCATGGCGCTTGGCGCGCCGCACTTCGCCCAGAAGGCCAAGTCGGTCATCTTCCTCTTCATGGACGGTGGGCCATCGCAGATGGACACCTTCGACCCCAAGCCCCGGCTCAACGCCGAGGACGGCAAACCACTGCCCTTCCGGCCGCCAACCACGGTTTTCAATATCTCGGACAAGGTCCTCGGCTCGCCGTTCGCTTTCAAGCGCTACGGCCAGTCGGGCACCGCGGTCAGCGAACTCTTCCCGGAGACCGCCGCCTGCGTTGACGACCTCTGCGTCATCCGCAGCATGGTGGCCGACCATTCCGAACACACCGCCGCCAATTATTTTATGCACTCCGGCAGCGGCTTTCAGGGCCGGCCCAGCATGGGCGCCTGGGTCAACTACGGTCTCGGCAGCGAGAGTAAGAACCTGCCGGGGTTTGTGGTGCTGGAGGCCGGACTGATTCCGCCCGGCGGCCTGGATTGCTTTGGCTCAGGATTCCTGCCGGCCAGCTATCAAGGGACGATCTTCAAACGCGGCGCCACGCCGATCGCCGACCTGCAGCCGCCACCCGCCGAGCGCCCGAAGCAGAAAGACAAGCTGGCTCTTCTCGCGCAATTGAACAGCGGCTATGGGGGTTCGAGCGAAGTCGACGCCTTCATCAAGAACTACGAACTCGCGTTCCGCATGCAGGCCGCCGTGCCGGAACTGCTCGATCTGACTGGCGAAAGCGAGGCGACGA
>JBBQRA010000392.1:0-2698 GCA_038215275.1 Bryobacterales bacterium
GCCCAGCCCAACAAGCCGGACGTTTCTCGAGAAACGCGGTAATCCCTTCCTGCGCGTCGGCCGCCCTTGCGTTCTGCGTCATCACCTCCAGGGCGTATTCGTAAGCGGCGGCCTGCTCCAAGTCGATCTGGGCATAGAACGTCTGCGGCCCACGCCCACGGTCAATGAACTGGCCGCCGCCCACGCGGTTCACGATGCCCCACTCCGCCGCCGTCGCCGCGTCCAACACGCGCCCCGTCAACAGCATCTCCATAGCCCGCTTCCGGCCCACCGCCCGTGTCAAAGCTACCATCGGCGTCGAACAGAACAGCCCGATTTTCACGCCCGGCGTCGCGAACCCCGCCCGGTCGCTCGCCAAGGCCAAATCGCACGAACAAACCAACTGACACCCCGCCGCCGTCGCTAACCCCTGCACCGCAGCAATCACCGGCTGCGGAATCGATTGCACCCGCTGCATCAACTGGGAACCCACTGCGAACAGCTCCCGGTACTCGGCCTCCTGCCGGCCCGCCATCTCCTTAAGGTCGTGGCCGGACGAAAACACGTCTCCCGCCGCCGCCAGCACCACGGCCCGGATCGCTTGCGGCTGACCCGCCACTTCCTCCAGGCACGCGAGCAACTCCCGCATCAATCCCAAAGATAGTGCGTTCCGCCGCTGCGGCCGGTTCAACGTAATCGTCGCCACTGGCGAACCCCCGTCAAACGCTAGAAACTCGTAGTCCATATGCAACATTGTCGGCTAACCCCGGAGTGCTACCATAGCCGCTTATGTTCGCTCGCCACTATGCGTGGTTCGTCGTCGCCCTGCTCGTCCCTGTGGCGCTCCTCAACTACCTCGACCGCCAGATGCTCGCGGCCATGAAGTTCTCTCTCATGGCCGATATCCCCGACATTGGATCCGATGCCAACTGGGGCAAAGTCCTCGCGCTTTTCAAGTGGACCTACGCCCTCCTCAGTCCCATCGGCGGCTATCTTGCGGACCGCTTCAGCCGCCGCCATGTCATCGCTGGCAGCCTGCTCGTTTGGTCCAGCATCACCTGGGCCACCGGCCAAGTGACGACGTTCGATCAACTTCTGCTCACCCGCGCCGTCATGGGCATCAGCGAGGCCTTCTATATCCCCGCGGCCCTCGCCCTCATCGCCGACTATCATCAGGGCGAAACGCGTTCCCGCGCCGTCGGCATGCACCAGATGGGCATCTATATCGGCGTCATCATCGGTGGTTTTAGCGGCTACGCCGCTGACAATCCGGACTTCGGTTGGCGCGGCATGTTCGAGCTCTGCGGCCTCGTCGGCATGCTGTACGCCGTCCCGCTCTTTCTCTCCGTCCGCAACGCGCCCGCCGCGGAGTCGCCTGCCGCCTCGCCGCAAGGTGCCTTGCGCGAACTGCTCTCCAACCGGTCGTTCCTCCTCCTCGTCCTCTATTTCACGCTCCCGGCCATGGCCGGATGGATCGTACGCGATTGGATGCCCGCCATCCTTAAAACCGAGTTCGGCATCGGCCAGGGCAAGGCCGGTGTTTCGGCCACTCTCTATTGGATGGTCGCCGCCATCGTCGCCGCTTTCGCGGGCGGTTGGCTCGCTGACGCGTGGATGAAGCGGACGGACCGCGGCCGTATCTATACGAGCGCCATCGGCATGGGCCTCATTGTTTTTGCGATGATGGGCGTCGGCTACTCGCCCTCTACCGGCCAACTCGGTGTCGCGATCGCCTTTCTGATCCTGTTTGGCCTCGGATGGGGCTTCTTCGATTCAAATAACATGCCGATCCTCTGTCAGATCACTCGGCCGCAGGTCCGCGCCACCGGCTACGGCCTCATGAACCTGGTCAGTATCAGTTGCGGAGGCTTTGCCGACTGGGGCTTCGGCGCGATGCGAGACCTGCAGGTGCCGCTCCTCGCCATCTTCGGAGTCTTCGCGAGCGTTGCCTTGGTCTCAATCGTCCTAGTCTTAATGATCCGTCCTACCGAATCGCAAGCCGTCGCTCTGTAAACGCGGCCACCGCCTCCGGTTCCACGTGGACGCCCAACCCCGGTCCCTCCGGCACGGTCATCGTCCCGCCCTCCACCTCCGGACGAATCGTCTCGCGCACCACCGCATCGCGGAACGGGCTTTCCGTCTGGTCGAACTCAAACAGCATGGTTGCCCCTTCGAGCGCGGGCGTCAGCGGCGCCGTCGCGGCCAGCCAATGCAGCGTCGCCGCCGTCCGCAGCGCGGTACCCCAGTTATGCGGCACCAGCCGCATCCGGTTCAGCCAGCATAAGTGTGAAAGCCGCCGTCCTCCCGTAAAGCCCACGGTGTTCAGATCCGGCTGCAGGATATCCACCCGCCGAGGCTGCACGTAGTCGAGGATCAACCGGTCTGTACTCATCGTCTCCCCACTCGCGATTGGGATCCGCAACCCTGCCGCCAGCCGGTCGTAGCCTACCAAATCATCGGCCAGTAGAGGCTCCTCCCACCACATCAAGTTCAGCTCTTCCATCTGCGCCCCCAGCGCCAGTGCCGTACCCGCGTCGTAGGCGCAGTTGGCATCTACACCCAGGCCGATATCGTCTCCCACTGCCCGTCGCACCGCCCGCGCCGCGCGCAAGTCGGTCACCGGGTCATAGCCGATCTTCATCTTCATCCGCCGCCACCCGCGCTCCCGCCAAGCGAGCGACTCCTCCGCCAATCCCTCCGCGAGGTCGGGCCAGTCCTG
>JBBQRA010000393.1:0-2661 GCA_038215275.1 Bryobacterales bacterium
GGGCCACTTCGGCACCGGCATCGTCGCCACGCCCGATAACTTCGGCTCCACCGGCGCCCCGCCGTCGAACCAACCTCTCCTCGACTATCTCGCCTTCGACTTCATGGCCAATGGCTGGAGCGCCAAGCGTCTACACAAGCAGATCATGCTCTCCACCGCCTACCGCCAGCAGAGCCTCCAACACGAAAAGGGCAACGCCGTCGACCCCGAGAACAAGCTCCTTTGGCGCATGAACCTCCGCCGCCTCGACGCCGAGGCCCTCCGCGACTCCGTCATCTCCGCCGCCGGCAAGCTCAACTCCCAAGCCGGCGGTCCGCCCGTCCAACTCGAAATGCGCCCCGACGGCCTCCAGGTCGTCTCCACCAAGGAACCGGAGTCCGCCCAGTGGCGCCGCAGCATCTACCTCACCCACCGCCGCACCTATCCCATGTCCTTCCTCGGCGTCTTCGACTATCCCATCATCGATACCAACTGCACCCGCCGCGTCCCCTCCGCCACGCCCCTCCAGTCGCTCACTATGCTCAACGACGACTTCATCTGGAAAGCCGCCGCTGCCCTGGCCCAGCGCAGCGAGTCCAACGTCGAAGCTGCCTACCTGCTAACCCTCACCCGCCCACCCACCACTGCCGAAAAGCAACTCGCCACCGAGTTCCTAGCCAAGATGCCCTTCAAGGCCTTCGCTCAAGTCCTCCTCAGCTCCAACGAATTTCTCTACATCGATTGACATAGAATATCCGGCATGACCCGCCGGAACCTCCTCGCCCTCGCGGCCCCCGCCTCTCTCCTTGCCCAAGCCCGGGAGAAGGCCAAACCCCTCAATCTCAAGATCACCGATCTGAAGACTTTCATTGTCAATCGCGGCGGCCCCAATGCCTCCAACTACGTCTTCGTCAAGCTCTATACCAACCAGGGGCTCACCGGCCTCGGCGAGGGCTCCGTCACCAGCAAGGCAGCCACCATGGCCGCCGCCATTGAGGAACACAAGCGCTACTTGGTCGGCAAGGATCCCGCCGACATCGAAATGCACTGGCAGGCCATGTACCGCTGGCCCCGCTGGCGCGGCGGGCCCATCTTGAACTCCGCCATCTCCGCCGTCGAAATCGCCCTCTGGGACATCCTTGGCCAAGCCGTAGGCCAGCCCATCTGGAAACTCCTCGGCGGCCGCGCCCGCGATCGCGTTCAGATGTACGTCCACGCCAGTGGCAACTCCCCCCAGGCCTACGCCCAATCCTGGCTCAAAGCGAAGCAGGAAGGTTGGACCGGCTGCAAGGCCGCCTTCATTACCACCCAAGGCGACACCATCGAACCCGTCCGCTCTGTCTCCGAAGGCATCGCCAACCTCAAAGCCGCCCGCCAGGCCGTCGGCGAAGACTTCCGCATCTGCATCGACCTCCACGGCAAAACTACCCCCACCATGGCCATCGATTTCTGCCGCCGCGCCGAGGAGTACCGCCCATTCTTCGTCGAAGAAGCCACGCAGATCGAAGACATCGACGAACTCGCTCACCTCCGCGCCTCCACGCGCATCCCGCTCGCCACCGGCGAGCGCCTCTTTACGAAATACGGCTTCACGCCGATCTGCCAGCGCCATCTCGTCGACTACGTCCAGCCCGACGTCGTACACTGCGGCGGCATCCTCGAAATGAAGAAGATCGCCACCATCGCCGAGGCCTATCGCATCGAACTCGCTCCTCACAACCCGCAAAGCGAAGTCAGCACTCTAGCATCCCTTCACGTGGATTTTTCGACGCCCAACTTCGCCATCCAGGAGATTACCCACCGCGGCAACGAGCAGTATTGGAAGGATCTCTTCTACGGAGGCGGCATCTCCTACGAAAAGGGTTTCGCCCTCCCGCCGGACCGTCCCGGCTTAGGCGTCGACCTCGACGAGAGAGTGGCCGCTCAGCGCCCCTATCAGCCCCACACCCGCCAGCAACTCCGCTTCCCGGACGGCGCCGTCGCCGACCACTAACGGCTGGCGCGCCAGGTCGCGCGTCAAGCCGCAGAAAGCGACGCCGCCACCCGGGCTCACACTATTTTGAGGACCGATTGAATTCCGCTGCCCCCCGCGGCGACAACATGAGTACCTTCAAGGCTCAGACTCTTCTCATCGGCCAGAGTCAACTCACGCACCTCTGAGTGGAATCAGCGCCCGCACCCGCGCGTCGCGAAGATACAGTCCACCCCAAAACGCCACACCAATCAGAAGCTGAGCAAAAAATGGCTCGCCCAATCGAACGTGCGTCGCTATCGCCCCACCCATATACCCCGTCACCATAATCGCCCCCAATACCGCCGTCCGCGGAAACAGATACAGCAACGTCACCACAATCTCCACAATTCCAATCGGCCCGGCCAGCGCCGCCGGCCATCCCAGCTTTTCGAATCCCTCCGTCACCTCCGGAGGACCAACCAACTTCATCACTCCGCTGAAAATCAGCATTACCGCTGGCAACCCGCCCAAGGCCCATCCGATTCGCACCATCATTGTGCCTTTCATCTTACAACTTCCCGAAAAACGCTAGTGCTATGACCGCCAGGAACCGTTAGTTTAAAACATTGTTGCCATGGAATGTTTGGATGCATACTTGGGTATGCCCCCGGCTCCACTCCAGATCCAGCTCTCCTCCGAGGATCACGAGCAATTGCAGACACTACTCA
>JBBQRA010000394.1:0-2555 GCA_038215275.1 Bryobacterales bacterium
GGCGATAGAACGGGCTCTGGCGGACGGTGGCGTGGACGGGGCGGCAATCGGCCACATCAACGCGCACGGCACCGGCACACCGGCGAACGATCCGGTTGAGACGGCCGCGATTCGGCGCGTACTGGGCGGGCAGACGGAAAAGGTGCGTGTGACCTCGACCAAATCCTTGCACGGTCATGCCCTGGGCGCGGCGGGAGCGATTGAAGCGGTCGCAACCATCCTGACGCTGCAGCGCGGGGAGGCCCCGCCGACCGCCAACTACCTGGGGTTGGACCCGGAGTGCGATCTGCCGTTGATCTTGTCCCCGGAGGCGTGCAACGCCGAGTACGCGCTATCCCACTCGTTCGCCTTTGGCGGATTGAACGCGGTGGTGCTGTTCCGGGCTTATCGAGCCTGACGATATTCGAGGGTCTCGGCGACGCTGGTCCGATCCTTAGGGAACACTTCCAGACGGAAGATGACCGTGCTGGGAGAGCTCCGATAGATGAGTTGGCCGGCTTGGAGATCGTTGAAGCTGAGATCGATGCGGCGGCTGTCGTCACCGGCGAGGATCGTCATGACGCCCCGATTGGCGTTGCGGACGGCGGGGGCGGTACGGTCCCAACTGACGACCAGCCGATCTTCGAGACGTTGCACGCCTAAGGCCAGATTCCAGGCTTCGAGATAGGGATTGGCCGGGGTGCGGGGGCGCATGCTGATGGCGATCTGAAAGCCCAGGATGACCCCGAGCAGCATGAAGATGAACGAGAGCGGAATCCAGACCCAGCCGCTGCGGGCAGGCTTTGGCTTCGTCGTCTCCGCAGGCGGGGCGGCCGGCAACGGATCGATGGCTGGGGTGAGGAGGGGGGGTTCGGGGGCCGGGTGGGCGGCCGGGGGCCGGGACTGTTGACCGAAGCGCGCAGCCGTGGCCACGCGGTCGAGCGAGGATACCCCGCCACCGAGTTCCTTGCGACGGAATGGAAACTCGAGGTATGTCGACTCGCTGCGGAGAGAATCGCCTTCCCAAAAGAAGAACCCGGCCACGCTGGCGCGGGTGGCATAAGGTTTGACAATCAACGCCACCAGCTCATGATCGGGGAAGTACTCATCGAGGAGGTTGAGATCCTCGTTCGCCAAATGCAATCCGTCGCGGGTGTGGCTGCGGTAGTAGCCGACCACCTTGCGCGGGCCTCCTTGCAGGCGCGCGATCGCTTCGTTCCAAGCCTGTAGATCGTTAGCGGAAAGGACGAACGATGGCCCTTCGGCGTGCTCGCAGTGGATCGGCTCGAAGTCCTGAATCTCGACGGTGAGATGGTCGCCGGACTGCTCCCGCGTCCCGAGAAGGAACCCACCCACCTCCGCTCCCCGCCGTGGCACTGCTCCAAATCCCTTCATCACTTCGAGCAACAAGCGGTCGACGACATCGAAATGAAGCTGGATCGTGATGGGCTTCTGCGGAGGCTGCCAGGTATAGAAAGGGAGTTTAGCGGCGGTATCCGGTCCAGGGTTCAAGTGCGTCAGCTCCTCGCGGGGAAATCTCTTCAAGTATAGTCAGGGAAGTGTCTGGAGTCTTGTATTTGATTGCGACGCCCATCGGCAACCTGGAAGATATGACGATTCGGGGGCTACGGTTGCTGCGTGAGGTGGATGTCATCGCTTGCGAGGATACCCGGCACACCCAGCGGCTGCTGGACCATTTCGCCATCACGACGCCGTGTGTAAGCTATCACGAGCATAACGAGGCCGCCAGGGCCGAGCAGTTGGTGGAACGGATCGTGGGCGGCCAATCGGTTGCTGTGGTGAGCGATGCGGGCACGCCTCTGATATCGGACCCCGGCTACCGGGTGGTGCAGGCCGCGATTGAAGCCGGCGTAACCGTGATTCCGGTACCGGGTGCCTCGGCGGTGCTGGCGGCGCTGGCGGGGTCCGGGTTGGCGACGGACGCGTTCTGCTATGCAGGATTCTTGCCTCCGAAGCAAGGGCAGCGGCGGCGGGCGCTGGAGGCGTGGGGGGCGGTGGAGGCGACGTTGATTTTCTACGAGGCGCCGCACCGGATCCTGGAGGCTCTGGCCGACGTGGCGTTCGTTCTGGGAGACCGGCAAATCGTGCTGGCAAGAGAATTGACGAAGTTGCATGAGGAGTTTTTGCGGGGCCGGGTGTCCGAGGTACTCACGACGCTGTCGCATCGGGCCGTGCAGAAGGGCGAGATGACGCTGCTGATCTCTCGCGAGAAGGCTGCGGCGGCCGAGGAATTGCCTCTGGCGGAAGCGGTGCGGCGATTGGTTTCCGGCGGGATGGACCGCATGGAGGCGATCAAGAAAGTTGCCAAGGACCGGGGATTGGCCAAACGCGAGGTTTACGCTTCGTTGGAGCGATAATCATATTTGGATGCAGGCACTCAGTAAGCTGACCGGCCGGACGTACGACGTTGCGGTGATAGGCGGGGGAATCATCGGCGCCGGCGTGGCCCGGGATGCGGCCCTGCGCGGATTGTCTGTGGCGTTGGTGGAAAAAGGGGATTTCGGCAGCGGGACAACAGCCGGATCCACGCGCCTGATTCACGGCGGGCTGCGGTA
>JBBQRA010000395.1:0-2498 GCA_038215275.1 Bryobacterales bacterium
TAAGTCATTCGAAATTGCAAACAACTTCTCCGGTGCTCGATCTCCGCAAGGGAACGAATAAACCTTAATACTGTGAGACCATAAGCGCAATGTCCGCTTCGCTGCCTCCTCATCGCCCCATCGAATCCTGCGGCATCATCGGCAACCTGCAATCTGTCGCCCTCATCTCGACTGACGGGGCGATTGATTGGTGCTGCCTGCCCCGCTTCGATTCCCCCAGCATCTTCGCGTCCATCCTCGACCGCGAAAAGGGAGGTTATTTCCGCATCGCTGCCCGTTCGGAAGGGGAAAACCGGCAACTTTATCTGCCGGAGACGAACGTTCTCATCACGCGCTTCCCCCGTCCCGATGGCGTCGGCGAAGTGCTTGATTTCATGCCCGTCTTGCCGGAGCAGCCCGCTAGCGGCGAGCTCGCGCCCAGCAAGATCGTCCGCATCGTCCGCGGCGTCCGCGGCACCATGCGCTTCAGTCTCGACTGCTTCCCCGCCTTTGATTACGCTCGCATCCCGCACCGCGTCGAACTCCGCCGCTGGGGCGCCATATTCCACAGCGAAGCCGGCCGCATCACTCTCGTTAGCTCCGCGCCGATTACAGTCGAAAACGGCCGCGCGACGGCCGATTTCACCGTCCACCCGAAGCAGTCCTACACCTTCGTCCTCCGCTTCCACGAGGTCGCCGAAGGCGATCCAGAAGAGCCGGATCCCGCCGATGAAATGGCGCTCCTCAATGGCGCCGTCCAGTTCTGGCGCACTTGGGTCAACCGCTGCACCTATAAGGGCCGCTGGCGCGAACGCGTCGTCCGCTCCGCGCTCGCCCTCAAGCTGCTCACCTACCGCCCCACCGGCGCCATCGTTGCCGCTGCTACCTGCAGCCTACCTGAAGAGATCGGCGGCGTCCGCAATTGGGACTACCGCTATACCTGGATCCGCGACGCCGCCTTCACCGTCTACGCCTTTCTCCGCATGGGCTTCACGGAAGAAGCCACGGCGTTCATCGGTTGGCTCGAACAGCGCGTCGGCGAACAGGAACAGGTCAACGGCCCGCTCAATGTCATGTACGCCGTCGATGGCCGCCACGACCTTACCGAGTCTCACCTCGACCACCTCGAGGGTTATCGTGGCTCCCAACCCGTCCGCATCGGCAACGGCGCTTATAACCAGCTCCAACTCGATATCTACGGCGAACTCATCGACTCGATCTATCTCTACGACAAGTACGTCTCAAAGATCTCCTATAGCCTCTGGCGTCAGATCCGTCAAATGCTCGATTGGGTGGCCGCCAACTGGGAACAACCGGACGAAGGCATGTGGGAGGTCCGCAGCAGCCGCCAGCAATTTGTCTACTCCAAGCTCCAATGCTGGGTCGCCCTCGACCGGGGCCTCCGAATCGCCATCCGCCACAGCCTGCCGCTCAATCGCACCCGCATCGAAACGGAGCGCGACCGAATTTTTGAATGGATCATGACCCAGGGTTGGGATCACGAGCTCCAATCTTTCGTCCAGTCCGCGGGCTCTAAAACCCTCGACGCGGCCAATCTGCTAATGCCGCTCGTTCACTTCATTTCGCCGACCGACCCCCGCATGTTGAGCACGCTCGACCGGACCATGGAGATTCTCGTCTCGGACAGTCTCGTCTACCGCTACCAACTCCAAGGGGAACACTTCACTGACGACGGCCTTTCGGGCGGCGAAGGCACGTTCAGCATGTGTACCTTCTGGCTGGTCGAAGCGCTGGCCCGCGCCGGGCGCCTCGACGAGGCGCGCTTCATCTTCGAGAAGATGATGACCTATGCCAACCACCTCGGCCTGTATTCGGAACAGATCAGCCCTACGGGTCAGGCTCTTGGCAACTTCCCGCAGGCATTCACTCATCTGGGCTTGGTCAGCGCCGCCATCAATCTCAACGCCCGGCTCGACGGCGTTAAGCGCTAATCGACTTCTCCACTTGCCTTCCTCCGATGGGGCATGACGACCAATCATCGCCTCAACGGATTCCTTCTGGCTGGCCTGCTCGGCATGCTCACGGTGATCCTGTTGAACCACCTCTCACCCACCCGCATTGGCCCGGCAACTGCGGGCTGCTACTACCTGATCGTCGGCCTTGGCGTCATCACGCCACTATTTGGCCTACGGATCGAACTTTGACTCATCTTCGACACTTAGCGCCGTGGGGCGGCCGCAAGTGCTTGATTCTTAACGGCGCGTTGTCGTCCGCGAGTGAATCCTAGTGGCACGAATAGATGCTAGAATGTGAAAAGATCTATTGTTTGTTGACATGAGAATCAAACATGATGGTGACATAGGAGCGCCACTCTGTTCGTTCGCACTCAGACCAACGGTTCCCGAACCTATCTGCTGATCGTGGATAACGAATGGGTTGACCGGCAAGGTTAAGCAGCGCGTCTTGCTTCGCCTCGGCCGTCTGGACGAGCTTCTGGCCAGCGGCAAACTCGACGCGCTCATCCATTCCCTCGGAAGGTTCTCGGAAAAGCTCTCTAT
>JBBQRA010000396.1:0-2494 GCA_038215275.1 Bryobacterales bacterium
TGGTGGGGTCGGCGGTAGATTGGATCAGAATTTGGGAGTGTCCCCGGCCGGACGAGGGATGGTGGCGGCGGAGTTCGTAGTATTCAGGATCGTCCTTGCCGCTGAGGCCGGCGTTGCGGACATCGGCGGCGATGCCGACGATGGGACGGTAGGTGCCCTCGAATACCCGGAGGCGTTGGCCGACGGGATTCTGCTGGGGAAAAAGACGACGGGCGAGAGACTGGCTGATGATGACAACGTCCTCCGAGCCGCGGCGATCGTCTTCGGTGAAGGCGCGGCCACGGACGATGGGGATGCCGAGGATCGAGAAGTAGGGCGGCGTGATCTGGCGGTGGACAACCATGCCTCCAGTAGGGGAACCGGTGTTGGCCGGGCGGCCTTCGACTTGGATCTGGGAGTAGATGGTCGTCATGAGCCGCCCGTGGGGCGGGAGAGCGTCGGCAAGGGCGACGGCTTGGACGCCGGGAATCGCGCCAATCTGCTCTTCTAACGCTTCGAAGAACTGAAGCTGTTGTTCCCGCTGCGGATAGCGATCGCGATGAAGTCCGACCTCGGCGACCAGGATGCCTTCCGGCCGCAGGCCCAAGGGGGTTTGGAGTTGGGTGATGAGGGATTGCAGCAGGCTGACGGCTGAAGCCAGCAGGACGACCGTAACGGCGATCTGGCCCACAACCAGGCCGGAGCGGAACCAGCGGCCGCGACCGAGAACCAGCGGAGCGAGGCCGAACAGGAGGCTACAGCCGATGGCAACGGCGACCGCCACTACGAGGACTCGGAGGTCGATCGTCGCTTGGGCGAGACGCGGAATGCCGTTCGGCGCGAAATGGACAAATACCGACAGCAGGAGGCGGGCAACGAGCAACCCGGCGACCGTACCGAGGGCGGCGAGGAGAAGGCTTTCTGTGATCGACTGCCGGAGGAGGCGGCCGCGGCTAGCCCCGATGGCTTGGCGGATGGACCATTCGCGCTGCCGGGCGTGGGCGCGGGCCAGCAGCAGGTTGGCTACGTTGGCGCAAACGACGAGGAGCATCAGCGCAACAGCACCCAGCAGAAGGAGGGCGGAACGGCGGGAGTCGCGGGTTTGGCGGTCGCGGAGAGGGTGGACTTTAAGAGCGACTTCCTTGCGGAACTGCGGAGGGACGGACTTCAATGCTTCGGCGAAGAGCGGCTGAAGTTGATCCTTCGCTTGGGTGGGGGTCTGTCCGGGGCGGAGTCGACCGAAGACGGTGAGGAAGTACATCGCCTGATTCTGCTGCTGGGCCTGGCGGATGTTCATGCGCTGCAGAAACTCGAAGGGCTGAAGGGTGGGCAGTTCGAAATCGGGCGGCAGAACGCCGACGATGCGAACCGGCTGGCGGTTGATTTCGACGGTTTGATTGAGCAGAGCGGGATTAGCAGCGTAGCGGGAGAGCCAGAGGTGGTGGGAGATGAGCGCGGTGTCGGCTCCGTCGGATTCCTGCAAGTCGCGGCCTAGGATGGGACGGACGCCAAGCGTGGCAAGGAAGTTGTCGTCCACCTGCGTGCAGCGGTAGCGGACCGGATCGCCGCTGGTCAAGTCGCATTCGGTATTGCCGCGAGTGGCAGTGAGGTGGGTGAGGATCGTTTGCGACTTGCGCCAGGAGAGGTAGACCGGGCTGAGGAGGAACTCATTCGGATCGATGGGGGCGGCCATGCCGAGCCAGACGAGACGGCCGGGGTCAGCATAGTGGAGAGGGCGGAAGAGGATACGATCGACGACGGAGAAGACGGCGGTGGAAGCGCCGAGGCCAAGCGCAAGGGTGAGCAGGGCGGCGGCGGTGAACAGGGGGGAGTGGCGCAGGCCGCGCGCGGCATAGCGGAGATCCTGCTGGAGGTGGTCGAGGTAGACGGGAACGCGGACGGCGCGGACGGCCTCGGAAATCTGCAGCCGGTTGCCGAAGAGTCGGCGGGCCTCATTGGGCGTGGCGCCGTAATCGGCACGGAGGGCGAGATGGGATTCGAGTTCTTCCTGCCAATCTTCCTCGTGCTTGCTCATTGGGCAAACCTCAATAGTTTCGATACGCCCTTGGCGGTTTGGAGCCAAGACTCTTCGGCCTGGGCGAGACGCTTGCGGCCTGTGGCGGTGAGCTTGTAGAACTTGGCCCGGCGGGCGTTGGGAGTGACGCTCCATTCGCTGATAAGAAGGCCGTCCCGCTCCAGCCGATGGAGCGCGGGATAAAGCGACCCTTCCTCGACCGAAAGCAACCCGGAGGAGGCTTCCTGGATGTGGAGCGTGATGCCGAAGCCGTGGTTGGCCTTGCGGGCGAGAGTTTTTAGAATCAGGAGTTCAAGTGGTGGCATTACCATAGATCTCTAGGGTAGAATTCTAGGGCAGATCGGACCGGGAGTCAAGCGATATAATGCCCCTGTAGCTATGGCAAAGAATCTCATGGATTTGACGGGCCGCGTGGCGGTCGTGATGGGCGGGACGTCGGGGATCGGCGCGGTGCTCGCGGTGGGATTGGCCGAGGCCGGG
>JBBQRA010000397.1:0-2277 GCA_038215275.1 Bryobacterales bacterium
ATCGGGCCGGACAGTACGCCGTACCGTTTCACCTTGGCTCCGATCTATGAATTGCCGTTCGGCAAGGGCCGCAAATGGCTGAACCAACACCGGGCGGTCGACTTGGCGCTGGGCGGCTGGGAAGCGAGCGCCATTCTGACGGCGCAAGGCGGGTTTCCGTTGACGCCGGGCTATGCGATCGACAGCTGCGTGTGCGGCAACAACCGGAATACGGCTAACGTGACGGGGAGCCCCAACCTGCCGAGCGGGGAGCGAACGGTGAACCGTTGGTTCGACACCACTGCTTTCGCGGCTCCGGCGCAGTACACGATTGGCAACGCGGGCCGCGGCCTGATATGGGGCCCCGCGCTGCGGAGCATGGACGTGACCGTGAGCAAGTATTTCAGCGTGACGGAACGGATCCGAGTGCAATTCCGGGCCGAGGCGTATAACCTGACGAATTCGCCCTATTTCGCCAACCCGAACACAACGTTTGGTGCGGGGACGTTCGGGCGGGTGACAGCGGTAGGAAATTCGCCGCGGGCGATGCAGATGGCTTTAAAAGTGATGTTTTAGAAGCTACCCGTCTATTTGGGGGCGCCGCGGTGGAAAAGCAACTTTTGCCGCGGCGCCTTTTCTTTTTCTTTAAGTTGGCGGACGGTTTCAAAGGCGCGAGCGGCCTCTTCCCGGCGGTTGAGTTTTTGCAGCGCTTGGGCGAGGTGGAGATGGGCTTGAACGAGATCGGGGCGGAGCTGAGTGGCTTGCTCGAGGGCGGAGATCGCCTCTACGGCCCGGCCTTGTTTGAGCAGCCACTTGCCGAGGAGGGCGTGGGAGGCCGCAAAACGGGGGTTGCGGGTGAGCGACTGGCGGAGGTCGGCCTCAACGCCGGGGAGATCCTGGGCTTCTTTAGCGGCGGCGAGAAAGTACCACGGGCGGTGATCGCGGGGGGCGGATTGACGGAAGCGATCGGCGAGCTGGGCAAGTTCCGGAAAGCGGCCGCGCTGCAGCAGAATAGTAGCCAGCGCATCAAAGGCAAGGGGGTGGGGGAGGCAACCGGTGAGGTCGGCTTCGGCATCGTCCCAACGTTGCAACTCCTGGAGGGCGAGACCGCGGCCGAGGCGTATCAGCAGGGAGCCCGGCAGGATTTGGCGAGCTTCGGAGAAGACGTCGAGAGCGGCCTCTGGCGTGTGGTGCGACAGGAAGATGCTTCCGAGCTGGACGTGGGCGGCTTCCGAACGGGGGTGAAGGGCAAGGGCCTTTTCGGCGTGTTCGACGGCGGTGGCCGGGTTGCCGAGGCCGTCGAAGATCTTGGAGGCGAGGAGGTGCCAGCGCGGGCTTCCGGGGGGAAGTTGCGAGAGTTGCGTCTGCGCGTCGGCGTAGCGGCCTTGGGCGACGAGTTGCTCGACGGCGGTCCAATCGATGAAGGCGAACAGCAGGACCAGGAACATCGGCTATATTTTAGTACGGCGATGCAGCGAGTTCTTCTGCTTACGATGCTGGCGGCGGGGGCCTGGGGCGCGCCGGGGCACGGGGGAAGCGCGGCGTGCAAGAGTTGCCACGCAGAGATTTCCGGGCGGCAGGAGGCCTCGCACCACGCCGGGGCGCTGCGCCGGATGGCAGCGACGGACTGGCCGGAGCGGTTGACGGAGACAGACTTGCGGGAGCGGTCGGGGATCGGTTATCGCTACGCCCGGGTGCGGGAGGGGCTGCGGGTGACGATCACGCAGGGGCCGCGAACGCTGGAGGCGCTTCTAGAATGGGCGTTCGGTAGCGGGGCACAGGCGATGACGCCGGTGGGGCGGTATCAAGGCGCCTATTTTGAGCACCGGATTTCGTACTATCGGGCGACCGATCATCCGGGGCGGACGACTGGTCATGCCGGCACTCCGGCGAAGGATCCGCTGGCGGCGTTGGGCGTGAAGCAGGACGCGGCGACAATTGGGCGATGTTTCGGATGCCATGCAACCAACGTGGGGCCGGGGCCGGAGCTACTAGACATGGAGCCGGGGGTCCGGTGCGAGCGCTGCCATGGTCCGGGCCAGGCGCATGTGGCAGGGCCGGCGATGCAGAACATCCGGCGGACGAAAGGGATGGAGCTGTGCGCGGAGTGCCACCGGCAGCAGGAAGGATCGGGGGCAACGCCGGAGGTGCGCGATCCGGCGTCGGTGCGGTTTCAGCCGGTGGGACTCGCGGTGAGCCGATGCTTCACCAAGAGCGGGACGATGACGTGCGTCACCTGCCACGATCCCCATGAAAATGCACGACGTGATGCGGAACATTACAAGAAGGTTTGCCAGG
>JBBQRA010000398.1:0-1922 GCA_038215275.1 Bryobacterales bacterium
TGACCTTGTCGTTGGCAAAGGAACTGAGGTCACGGGGCGCCGGAGAGGCGGCCAATCCTGGCGGCTACGAGAGCCCGGACGGGAGGCGCGAGGTGGGTCCCCGCAAGGCGCTCCATCAAGGCTTCAGGCTGCGCCATCCGGTGGCGCTGCAAAGCCGCCACGAAATTGAGATCCTTCTCACGGCCAGCCACCAACTTAGCGATTGCCAGATCGTGCACTTCGAGGCACCAGCCGCGGACGAATCGGGTGTTGGGACCCGAGATGGGAATAAGCCGGGCCTGCCAACCGGCCGGGAGCACCGCCGTCTCGGGCCCAACCCCGTGCGCATAGTAGCCATACGCGCGTTCAAACGGCGAGGCCTCGCCAATGGAACCATCGATCAGGTCGGCTCGTTCCGGATAGTTGCGTGGATACACATCGGCTTCCCGAGAGACGAGGAACTCAACTGGTGCATCGGGGAACTGCCCCAGGATGGCCTGACTTCCCACTACGATGATGTCACCGTCATCCGCAATTGTCCCCGCTGCCCGGATCACATGTTCCAACTGCAAACGCGTCATAGATCGCCCAACGCTCCTTCGGGGTAAGAACGCCAGCAAAGGGGCTCGCCTGCCGCATCGCTCGCATCCGCTCGGTATCCTGTTCCATCCGCTCCAGCAACTGGTTGAGAGGCAGAGCGAGGAGCTGCTCCCAGGCATCCAGATACGGTTGGGAGCGGCCCGCCGTGGCCGTCCAACGGCGAATGTTGTCGTGCGCAATCGCCAGGAGTTCGGGCGCGGCGCTCAGCTTTGCGGCAATCGCCCGGTGCAGCGCCAAACTGCGCGCGTCAATCCGGGCGTGTCCTCCGAGTTGGGCAGGGGCAGGCATCCTATACCTGATCGCATTGTACCCTTCCTACTCTGATAGTCCTTTTGCACTATTGTTGCCGGGGCCGGGGAATTATAGCCTCTCTCCACTATGGAACCGATGTTTCTTCCTGATGTGGAAGCGAATCCAGCACCCGGCCCCTACGCCCATGCGATTGCCGCGATGGCGAAGGGCGGCGGTGAATATCCGCAGATCTGGCACCTTTTCGCGTATAAGCCGCATGCCACGGAGCACCTGTCTAAATTCACCCACGAGATGCTGCATGGCGAAGCCCCACTCTCACCCGGGCTGCGGGAGTTGATCGCTGCCTTCACGTCTGCACGGAACCATTGCCCGTTTTGACTGAAGTCCCATGCCGCGGTCGCGGCAGTCTTGCCGGGCAGCGAAGAGGCCGTGCAGGCGGTGATGGCGGATTTCGAAACATCCGCTTTGACCGACGCCGAGAAGGTGCTGTTTCGATTCGTGGACAAAGTGAATAGCCGGTCGCCGGAGATCACCGCGGCCGATATGGACCCGCTGCACGCCGCGGGCTGGACCGATGAACAGATCTACTATGCCATCACCATTTGCTCCCTCTTCAACTTCTACAACCGCTGGATTGACGCCTCCGGTGTTCATGCGCTTTCCGACGAGGCCCGTCGCGCGGGCGGGAAGCGGACGGCTCTGAATGGCTACGTTCGTAAGTAGTCTGGAATCGTCGCTTGGGTACGCGGGCTGGCGCGTGGTGCTGGCCGCGCACTTCGGCGCGATGATGAGTTTCGGGTCGCTGCTCGTGTTTCGGTTCAGCGTGTTTTTGAAACCGCTCAGCGCCGAGTTCGGCTGGGGACGCGAGGAGGTTTCGTCGCTGGACCGGGGAGAGCCGCGGCGAGTGGTACTGGGGTGTGCGTCAAATTTGTCGGTCGAAGTTGCGAGGTCCCTTTTTTTTGCCTATAATCTGAATGCTAGTAGACATTCAGACAGGAGTCATCTTGAATCAGCCTATTGCAGCCCTTGAGTCCCGCAGAAAAGCCCTCTACCTGAAGTTGGAGGATTTGGAGGATTTCCGTCGTGGCACG
>JBBQRA010000399.1:0-1677 GCA_038215275.1 Bryobacterales bacterium
GATGCCAACTTCTCCAGCCCGATATCCCCAGCCTCGTAGGCGGATACGAACTTTTCACGCAGATCATCTGAGTATGGTCGCGCCATATCGATTTGCCGCCAAAAATCCAGAGCCCCTCTAGTATGTCAGGTTTTGCTCTAAGGCCCGTGGAGCCCGTCACCCAACTTCTCCTCCGCCTCCGCGAAGGCGATGAAAAGGCGCGCGAACAGCTTTTCCCGCTCATCTACAACGAACTCCGCCGCGTCGCCGGCGCCCTCCTCCGCCGCGAAACTCCCGGCCACACCCTCGCCCCCACCGCCCTCGTCCACGAAGCCTACCTTCGCCTCGCCGCCGTCGACCATCTCGACGCCGATTCCCGCTCCCACTTTCTCGGTATCGCCGCCCGCGCCATGCGCAATATCCTCGTTGACCACGCCCGCTCCCGCGATGCCGCTAAACGTGGCGGAGGCCTGCAAAAAGTCACCTAAAGAACAACTCGTCTACTACCCCCCGATCACGCCCCTCAGATCGTCGCCGTCCACGACGCCCTCGAGGAACTCGCCCGCCTCGACCCCCGCAAAGCCCAAGTCATCGAACTGCGCTACTTCGGCGGCCTCGAAGGCGAAGAGATAGCCCAAGCTCTTAACATCGGCCGCGCCACCGTCACCCGCGACCTCCGCACCGCCCAAGCTTGGCTCGCCCAAGCCCTGCGACAGGAGTAGGCCGTGTCCCCGGAGCAGTTCCAACAAATCGACGCCCTCTTCCTCGCCGCCGCCGACCTCCCGCCCACCCAGCGGACCGCCTTTCTTGCTACCGTCGACCCCTCCCTCCGCTCCGCCGTCGAAGCCCTCCTCGCTCACGACGCCGCCGCCGAAGTACAACTCGATGCCGTGCTTCAAAACGCTGTCGACGAACTCGAAACCCCTTCCGATTTAGGTCTCCGCGTCGGCCCTTATCTCCTCATCCGCGAACTCGGCCACGGTGGCATGGGCACCGTCTATCAAGCCGTTCGCTCCGATGGCGAGTACCTCCAAACCGTCGCCGTAAAACTCGTCCGCCGCGGCATGGACTCCGCCGCATCCTGCAGTGCTTCCGCACCGAACGCCAGATCCTCGCCGCCCTCACCCACCCCAATATCGCCGCCCTGCTTGACGGTGGAACCGCGCCCGACGGCCGACCCTACCTGGTCAAGTATATCGACGGTGATACGCTACTTCGCTACGCCGCCGCCCGCAGCCTCGACGCCACCTCCCGCCTGCATCTCTTCCTCCCCGTCTGCCGGGCTGTCCACTACGCCCATCGTCAGCAGGTGCTCCACCGCGACCTCAAGCCCGGCAATATCATGGTCAACGCCGAAGGAACACCGAAGGTTCTCGACTTCGGCATCGCCAAGCTGCTGCTGTCCGAACTCGTCCCGGGCGGCGCACCCGTTACGGAGACGCAGGTCCGCCTGCTCACCCCGGACTACGCCAGCCCCGAGCAAATCGCCGGCCTCGAACTCTCACCCGCTACCGACATATTTTCTCTTGGCGTTCTCCTCCACGAGCTTCTCACCGGCGAGCGACCCGCTCCCACCAGATCAACGAATCCCCAGCTCCCCCGCGATATCGCCAACATCATCGCCTACGCTCTCCGTCCAGAGCCCTCCCGCCGCTACCCCACCGCCGAAGCCTTTGCTGAGGATCTTGAGCGCTTCCT